>JAPVWO010000061.1 GCA_027493375.1 Candidatus Multivorans thiocomprendens
GTCGACGCAGACCAGGGTCCCGAGCCTCTTGTGCGAACGGAAGTAGGCGTGGTCGCCGACCAGCACGGGCGAGTCCATGTAGAGCTCGTGCCGCTTCGTGGTCCAGACGCTGTTCACGTCCCAGAGTCCGTCGCCTTCCGTGGGCTCCGGATCGAGCAGCGCGTTCCCCCAGTGGTAGCCGCCGATCAGGATGTTGTCTTCGTACAGGAGCGGCGTCGGGATGTTCTGTTCCATGAAGATCCGCAGTTCCTTCTTCCACAGCGTCGTGCCGTCGCTGATGCGAATCCCGACCACATGATTCTGGGTCGAGGTGACGAGCTGCCGGACCCCGTCGAGCGTGAACGCCATCGGCGATGCGTAGCCCGGCGGCAGGTACTCGGTGCGCCATACCTCCTCGCCGGTGTGCCGGTTGTAGGCCACGATCTCGCCCAGGCTCTCGATCGACGGATCTGGCCAGGTCTGGCCGATCGGGACGATGACCAGGTCGCCCTCGACCAGCGGCGAGGCGCTGGTGCCGCACTCGGGATAGGGCTGCGCGTAGATGTCGTCGTAGCTCTTGTCCCAGAGCACGTCGCCCTGCTCCGCGTCTATGGCGTGCAGCCGCTCCGTGACGCCGAAGGTGTAGAGCGTGTCCCCGACCGCGGTCAGCGTCGATTTCGGGCCGGGCCCCCAGGCCCAGGCGTGGTTCACCGGCACGTAGGCGACCGGATAGGCGTAGCGCCAGAGAAGGAGCTTCAGCGCCCCGTTGGACCGAACGACTGTCGCTTTCCGCATCACGGTGATCTCCTCTGGTCGAGGTCAGTGGTCAGGCCGGGACCGAACGGCCTCAGCCTCAGAAATCGAAGCTGAGCCGCAGCATCAACCGGCGCGGATACTGGTAGAGGGAAGGCACCAGATTACCGTCCCTGAACGCAGTGGCCTGCCACCAGTCCCAGGCGTCTTCGTTCAGGGCGTTCAGGACCTGCAGGTCGACGCCGAACGAGACGTCGCCACCGAGCGAGAAGTTGCGCCCGATGCCCAGGTCGAGCGTCGCGCTGCCCGGCATTCTCCGCTGGTCCTCACGCGGGGTCAGGGCGACATCGATCTGGCCCTGAGGCAGTTGGACCCTCTGGAAGAGTCCGTAGGGCCGGCCATCCTGAACCTTCAGCACCGCTGCTCCGCGCAGCTTCCAGGGCAGGTCGACCTGGACCTGGCCCGCGAACACCCAGGTTCGGTCTCCCTGCAACAGCCCTTCAGCGTTGATGTGGTGGTTCGGATCCACGCCCGACTGGGACGAGAAGAACGGTTCCGCCTGGCGCTGGTCGAGGTTCCGTGCCGTGAATCCCTCCGAGTTCGACCAGCCGAGCGATGCGTTCATCCCCCACCGGCCGACCTTCCGCTTGGTCAGGCTCACGAAGATGGCCTCGTAGTCCTGGTGGTACCTCGCACCGGGGGGCGCGTTCGCGCCCGGCCCCGGGCTGTTCCCCTTGCGCCGGGTCGGCTCCTCGACGATGCCGAAGAGCGTCATCGTTTCACCGGTCTCCGGATTCTCGAACGGCACTTCCTCGTAGACGCCGTCGTCGAGGATGTGCCAGCCGATCAGGTTGGTGCCGCGCTTGACGACGAGCTCGGCGCCGAGGGTCAGCGTCTCGCTGAGCTGCTGCTCGTAGCCGAGGGCGTACTGGTCGTACTCGGGCGCCTGCATGTTCGGGTCCGGCTGAATGAGATTCTCGTCGGCGACCGTTCGGTAGACGTACCAGGGGCCGTTCCGGTAGTAGCTGAAGGCGTACATCGAAGGCGGCCGGTCGGGGTGAGGGCCGTTCCACATGGCCGTGTTGTTCGCCTCGAAGTACTTGCCATAGGAGACGCGCAGCACACCCTGCCGCTCGCCTTCGCCGACCTGGTGGGCGATCCCGAGGCGCGGCGAGATGTTCTTCCAGTCGACGAGATCGTCGTAGGCGGGGTAGAAGTCACCGCTGAAGACGGCATTCCCCTTGCCGCCCCCGTGGGCCAGCAGCACCTCGTAGGGCGGGATGCCTCCGTTGTCGTGGTCGTAGCGCACACCGAGGTTCAGGGTCGTCTTGCCGCCAAGGTTCCACGAGTCGTCCACGAAGAGCCCGAGAGAGGTCGAGTCGCTGCCGTAGTAGTGCTGCTGCCGGGTGTAGCGCCAGTAGAAGCTCTCGGCGAACTTCGCGTAGTAGAGACCGCCCGGGCCCGGGTAGAGCTGCGGCGTCTTCGTGGTCGCGTCCGTGAACTGGACGCCGAACTTGAACTCGTGACTGCCGGCGAGGTCATCCGCGAAGTGGGTCAGCTTGGCGCTGGTGCGGACCATCCCGGGACCGTAGTCGTACGGATACCTCGGTCCGCCGACGGTCGTGGGCACCGGCTGCGTGTAGTCCACGAAGGGCGGCTCCACACTGCCGGTGACCGAGGCCACCCGGTCGTAGTTGTCGAAGTCGGCGACGTTCACCTCGAAGAACGTCCGGTTCGAGAACACGGACTGCCAGCCGAGGCGGAAGGATGGCCGGATGCCGAACTCGTGCGCCTGCGCGTCCTGGGAGAGGAACGGATCCGACGCCGCCTGCCAGTCGTAGTCCTCGTACTGGGCGCTGAGCGTCAAGGTGTTCGACGGGTTGAAGGTCCAGTCGAGCTTCAGCGCGGAGCGCTCCCAGAGGTCCGGCCGGACGAACTCCCGAATCGAGCCCGGCTCCCCGAGGGCGTCCTCCTTGTACTCGAGCGACAGGAAGTACCACAGTTCGTCCTGGACCAGCGCGCCGCCGAGCGCCAGGGTGAAGTTGTTGAACTTGTCCCGATAGAAGCCGGTCTCCTCGCCGGTCAATCCAGCCACCTTCGGGCCTTCCGCGGTCAGCCCGTCGAACTGGCCGTAGTAGTTCAGGCGGCCGTCGAACTCGTTCGTCCCGGACTTCGTGACGATGTTGATCGCACCGCCGGACATGCCTCCGTACTCCGCCGGGGCGCCGACGCCGAGCACCTGGACCTCCGAGATCGTGTCCGGGTTGA
>JAPVWO010000062.1 GCA_027493375.1 Candidatus Multivorans thiocomprendens
CACCGACGACTCCGGCCTGTTCTCCTTCTTCGACCCGGCCAACTGGGAGGTCCTGGTCAAGGTGCTCGACGGCTGCGCCGCCAACGGCCACGTCTGGGTGTTCGCCGCCTCCACCACCGACCTCGAAACCGTCGTCCGTGTCGAGGACACCGTCACCGGAGACGTCCGCGAGTACCGGAACCGGCCGGGCGTCGCGGCGCCCGCCGTCACCGACGCCGAGGCCTTCAAGGCCGGCTGCGGAAAGACGCCGGGTTGACCGGACGCCGCGGCCCGGCCCGGCTTCCCCGCCGCCCGCCCCACGAGCGGGCGCACCCTTAGGCGGCAGACGGAGCGCTAGCGGAGGGGCCAGTATCAGGTGTGGGGCCCCTGTCCGCCGTCGACGTCGATCACCGCGCCGTTGACGTAGGAGGCGGCTTCGGAACACAGGAAGACGATCATGTTGGCCACCTCCCCGGAGGTCCCGTAGCGGCCCACGGGAACGCTCTTGCCGTTGTTCCTGATCACGTCCTCCCAGTCGCCGCCGCGCGCGTTGGCGATCTCCTTCGCGGCCCGCTCCCACATCGCGGTGTGGATCAGGCCGGGCAGGACGGAGTTGAACAGCACGTTGTCGCGCCCGTACTTCTTGGACAGGGCCTTGCCGGTGGCGACCATGGCTGCCTTCGAGGCGCCGTAGTCGATCAGCGCGGGGCCGGGATACTTGGCGGCCCCGCTCGCGATCATGACGACGCGCCCCCACTTCTGCTTGCGCATGCCGGGCAGGCAGAGTCGTGTACTGCGCACCGCCGACAGCAGGTTGAGCCGGAACAGTTCCTCCCAGTCGTCGTCGCTCATGTAGAGGAAGTTGCGCGACGGCGAGGCGCCGACGTTGTTGACGAGGATGTCGACCGTGCCACCGGCCAGTACGGACTCGAAGAACGCGTCGATCGAGGAGCGGTCGGCCATGTCGGCGACGTGCCCGTCGGCGCCGCCGTCGCCCGATGACGGCTGGTAGCCGTCGAGCGCCTTGACGGCGTCTTCGCTGCGGGCGCAGAAGGCGACTTCGGCGCCGTGGTCGGCGAGCAGGCGGACGGTGGCGGCGCCGATGCCGAGGCTGGCGCCGGTGACGACGGCGCGGCGGCCGGTCAGGTTCAGGTCGATCATCGCAGGGATCCCCCCAAGTGCTGCAAGACAGGTGCTGAGAGATGAACGCCGAGTGTATTGCGGGCCTGCCCGCGAGGCGACCGCGGTTGGTATGCTCCCGATCCGTTCCGAACCGAGACGAAATGACGAAACGCCACTCGAAACCACGGCGGCGGGCGCTGTCGCTCGCCGGTCTCATGCTGGCCCTGCTGGCGCCGGCCCACGCGCAAGACGCCGGTAGCTCGGTCCCGCGCCACTACGACGGCAATCCCGACATCAACGGCGTCTGGCAGGCGATCAACTCGGCTCACTGGAACCTCGAGGACCACAACGCCGTCGGTGGGCCGGCGGAGTACGGCACCCTCACCACGATGCCGCCGGGGCAGGGCGTGGTCGTCGGCGGCGGGATCCCCTATCAGGACTGGGCTCGCGAGCAGCAGCGAGAGAACTTCGAGAACCGCTGGCGCGAGGACCCCGAGGCCAAGTGCTACCTGCCCGGAGTGCCGCGGGCGACCTACATGCCCTTCCCGTTCCAGATCCTCCAGGGGACGACCCACGTCATGATCGTCTACGGCTTCGCCGAGGCGAACCGGACGATCCACATGGACAAGGAGAATCCGGAACCGCCGCCGATCGACAGTTGGATGGGCCGTTCGCACGGACGCTGGGAGGGCGACACCCTGGTCGTCGAGGCCGCCGGCTTCACCGGCCAGGCCTGGTTCGACCGTGCCGGCAACTTCGCCAGCGACACGCTACGCGTCACCGAGCGCTACACGCCGACCGGCCCGAACACGATGACCTACGAGGCGACGCTCGAGGACCCCAACGTCTTCACCCGCCCCTGGACGATCCGCATGCCGCTCTACCGGCGCCTGGAGGAGAACGTCCGGGTGCTGGAGTACAAGTGTGTCGAGTTTTCCGAGGAGCTGCTCTATGGCCACCTACGCCGACGCGAAGAAACCACGACCGGCGACGATCCCTAGCGCTTCGGCCGTTGCGGCCGCTCTGCTGCTGGGATTGACCGCGGTCCCGGCGGCGGCCGGCGACGTCACCGTGCAACTGACCACGTCCGCCCGCAGCGAGGCGGTCAAGTGGTACGAACGCCACCTGGACTGCGAGCCGATCGAAGGCCGCGCCGAGGCGGTCGACTGCGGCAACGCGACGATCGAGTTCAGGCAGGGCCCGATCATGGGCGCCAGCCAGGGCACCGGCATCGACCACATCGGCTTCTCTTTCGCCGACCTCGAGGAGAAGATGGCCGAGCTGGAAGCGGTCGGCGTACGGGGTTCCGGCGTTCGGCTCCAGCGCTACGACGACGGTTCGACTCTCCGCGAGAGACCCGGCCTGTTCAAGGTCGGACGCATCTTCGATCCCTGGGGGACGCGGATCGAAGTCGTCGAGGACCTGGAAACGCTGGGCTTCCACCACGTCCAACTGAGCGCGAGCGATCCGGAGCGGACGCTGGGCTGGTACCGGGAGACGTTCGGCGGCGTGCCGGAGAGCCTGCGCGGGACGCAGGACGGCCTCCGCTTCGGCGAGGTCTGGCTGTTCGCCTCGAAGCACCCCGAGGGCGATCCCGCGCCGAGCGCCGGCCGGGCGATCGACCACCT
>JAPVWO010000063.1 GCA_027493375.1 Candidatus Multivorans thiocomprendens
AGGATGTTGACTCCCAGCGTCGTCAGTCCGCCGTGAGCGAAGAAGACCGCCTGCAGCAGGAGCACGAAGAACGTGGGCCACACGATGCGGGGAACGCCCACGATCAGGGCGAGCACCGGCGTAAGGCAGATGTGGCTGGTTACGCCTGCGACGGGGACCGGCAGTGGCAGCAGAGTGCCGGCGAAGAGCAGGCTCGCGGTTCCCGCCATGATGACCGAAGACGACGGTCTCTCGCGTCGCGTTCGTTGTTCGTCACGAAGGCTCCAGACCACCGCGGGTGCGGCCAGGGCACTCCAGGCCACAGCGTGGTTCAGCGGCAGCACGCCTTCCGCCAGGTGCATCAGCGCCCTCCCCGGCGTGGGCGACCGTCATGCCGCATCGCCGCACGCATCGCAGGTTCCGAGCAGGACCACTTCGTGTCCCGTCAGCCGAAACCCGTCGGGAACCAGGGACTCGAGGCCGTCGACGCAGCCGTAGAGGTCGAACGCGTGGTCGCAGGTCGAGCAAAGAAAGTAGTGGTGATGCTCGCGGTCCTTGGGCTCGTACCGAGCGCCGCCGCCCAACAGCTCGACCGACTCCAGCATGCCTTCCTCGACACCCCGTTGGAGGGCGCGGTAGACCGTGGCGAGACCGACACCCGTTCCGCTCAGGCGGCTCCACAGTTCCCTGGCGGACAGGGGGCCGTCCGCCTCGGCAAGGGCTCGCAGGACGTAGAGCTTGCCGTCGACCTCGAGTTCCCAGTCCAGCATGCGGTCGCCGTCGAAGATGTACCGGCCCTGGGGTGTCAGGCCGCCGAGGGAGTGGGGTAGCCAGAGCCGGTCGTCCTCCCACATCTCGTCATAGGGGATGGAGTCCAGGTCCGTCCACAAGGGCGTGGCTTCCTCGGTTTCGCGGAGTTCACCCCGGTACCTGGAGGCCGTGAACGCGTAGACGTGGATGGAGTAGCCGTCGACGAACTGGAACAGGTTCTCGCCCCGATACTCGAGGCCGAGCGGCGTGATGCCGAGTTCTTCTTCGACTTCTCGGACAGCGCAGTCGATCGCTTCCTCGCCGGGTTCGAGGCGACCGCCGGGGCCGTTGACCTTGCCGGCGCCCAGGCCGCGTTTCTTGCGGATCAGGAGCACGCGGGTGCCCTGGAGGACAAAGGTCAGCGTCGCCCGGTCTACGGCCCGCCACGTTGGCCAGTCGATGTCGGCGACCTTCGTCTTGCCCGCGGCCTCGCGCACCGCCGGCATCGTAGCGGAGGAACGGGCTAGACTGCGCGGCCATATGAAGTTCGGACTTCGCTACTGCAACACGGGTCGCTTCGTCGACCCGGGTCTGGCGGTGGAGTTGGCGGTTGCCGCGGACGAGGCGGGCTTCGAGTCGATCTGGACGGTCGAGCACACGGTCGTTCCGGGCGGCTACGAGTCGGCGTATCCGTACTCGCCCGACGGCAAGATGGCCGGCGGGCGCGACGATTTCGACCTGCCCGATCCGTTGATCTGGATGGCCTACGTCGCTTCGCAGACGCGGCGGATCCGGCTCGCGACGGGCATCCTGATCGTGCCGCAGCACAACCCGGTCGTGGCTGCCAAGCAGATCGCCACGTTCGATCACATGACCGGCGGACGCCTGCTGCTGGGCATCGGTGTCGGCTGGTTGAAGGAGGAGTTCGACGCGATCGGCGCGCCGTTTGCCGATCGGGGGCGCCGGACCGACGAGTACATCGAGGCGATGCGTGAGCTCTGGGGCGCCGAACGTCCGACCTACCACGGTGAGTACGTTCACTTCGACGCCGCATACTGCCGCCCGCAACCGGTCAGCGGTAGCGTTCCGATCATCGTCGGCGGTCACTCGAAGCCGGCGGCGCGGCGCGCCGGCCGGCTCGGTGACGGGTTCTTCCCCGCGCGCGGCGCCTCGGCCGAGCTGATCGGCCTCGCGCGGAGGGTCGCTGCCGAGCACGGCCGCGACCCGGATGCGGTCGAGATCACCACGGGCATCGGCGAGGATCTGTCGAGCCTGCAGTCGCTCGCCGAGTTGGGCGTCGCCCGCGTCCTGGTACCGGTGGCGCCGATGCCCGGGATGGGACTGCACCTCGGGCGGCCGGAGAACGCGCAGGCCGTGATGGAGCAACTCCGTGAAGCCGCACCGTAGCTTCTTTCGCGCTAGTGTTCGAGGTCTGCGACTCTCAACGCCATCGACCGTCCTTCTCGCGGCGCTCCTCGTTGCGGGATGCTCCGCCCCCGGCGGCGAGCCGCCCTGGCACTCGGTCCACCTGACCTGGCAGGGCGACACGTCGACGACGATGACCGTCAACCTGGTCGTCGAGGCGGATGGAATCGGCGAGCGGCTTCCCCGGTCTGCAAGCGTCGAATGGCGGCCGTCCGGGTCCGAGGATGAGCCGGTGGCGATTTCGAGCGAACCGCTGGAGATCGGCGGAGTCCCGGATGTCCGCGTGTACCGGTTTCCGATACGGGATCTGGAGCCCGGGGCCGGCTACGACTTCGAGATCTTGCTCGACGGACGCTCCGCCGGCCCCGTCCGCAGCTTCCGTACGGTGCCGGCGGAGGGTCCCGTGCGGTTGGCGGCGGGCGGCGACGTGGGCGCTGAGCCCCTCTCGCTTGCACTGTTGACCGAGGCGGGGCGGCGGTCGCCGCACCTGCTGGCCATCGGCGGCGACCTGGCCTACGCGAACGGGCTCGTTTCGAGGTGGCCGCGCTGGCGGACGTGGCTCGAGTACGTCACCGAAGCACTGGTCACACCGGAAGGCCACACGGTTCCGCTGGTGCTGGCGATTGGCAACCACGAAGTGAACGTCGGCCGTGAGGGCGGTGTGCCCGCGTCTTCACCGCCGGAGCAGAAGGCTCCGTTCTTCTTCGCGCTGTTCGCCCAGAACCAGGGCGTCGGAGGCGCGCCGGAGGACGGTGGAGCAACGTACTTCCGGCGTGGTCTGGGCTCGGTGGGGGCTCTGTACGTGCTTGACAGCGGTCACCTGGTGTCTCACCAGGATCAGGCGGCGTGGCTGGCGGCGCACATGGAGGCCGACGCGGATCTGCCGAACAGGCTCGCGCTCCACCACGTCCCCCTCTATCCGGCTCACCGTTCGTACGAGGGTTCGGCCGAGGGTCGGGCCGCCTGGGAGGAGGTGTTCCATCGGGGCCGGTTGACGGTGGCGCTGGAGAACCACGACCACGTCCTCAAGCGGAGCCATCCGATCCGGCTCGGCGAAGTCGTTGGGGAGGGCGAGGGCGTGCTCTATCTCGGCGACGGCTGCATGGGCATGGACGCGCGGACCGTCGACCTCGAGGAACGCTGGTACATCGCGCGCTCGGCGAGCGAGCCCCACTTCTGGATTGCCGAGCTGTCCGACGAGGGATCGATCTTCCGCGCCTTCGACGAAGACGGTCGGTTGCTCGACCTCGTAACGACGGGCGAGGTCGAGACGCCGCCCGACGCGGGGAGCGTCGAGCTGGAGCTCGACCGGGTCATCGAGGAATCCGCCGATGCGGCCCTGCTCCCCAGCCCTGCTTCACTGCCCCTTACGCAGGTAGCGGTCGCACCAGTTCAGCATTTCGGCTACGACATGTAGCACCGACTCCCGCGCCGCATAGCCGTGGGACTCGTGAGGCATGGTGACGTAGCGCACCGTGGTGCCGTGGCCTTTCAGTGCCTGGTAGAAGCGCTCGGACTGGATCGGGAATGTGCCGGAGTTGTTGTCGATCTCGCCGTGGGTGAGCAGGATCGGCTCGTTCACCTTGTCCGCGTGGAAGAACGGCGACATGGCGGCGTAGATGTGCTGCGCTTCCCAGAAGGTGCGGCGTTCGTTCTGGAAGCCGAACGGGGTGAGTGACCGGTTGTAGGCGCCGCTACGGGCGATGCCGGCGGCGAAGAGGTCGGAATGGGCGAGCAGGTTGGCGGTCATGAAGGCGCCGTAGCTGTGGCCGCCGACGGCGATCCGGTCGCGGTCGGCGACGCCGAGTTCGACGACCTTGTCGATGGCCGCCGCGGCGCTTGAGACGAGCTGCTCGACGTAGGTGTCGTTCGCCGTCTCGCCTTCGCCGACGATCGGCATCGCCGGTCCGTCGAGGATCGCGTAGCCCTGGGTCAGTAGCAGCAGATGCGAGGCGCCGCGCAGGGTGGTGAAACGGTGGGGCGAGCCGGTTACCTGGCTCGCCGCGTTGACGTTCGTGAACTCGCGGGGATAGGCCCAGAGCAGCATGGGCGGCCGGTCGCCCTCCTGGTAGCCCGGCGGCAGGTAGAGAGTCGCCGACAGGCCGACGCCGTCCTCCCGCTCGTAGGTCAGCAGCCGCTTCTCGACCTGCCGGAGGATGGGCGCCGGGTCGCTGAAGTCGGTCAGGGCGCGCCGGCCGCCTGTCGAGAGGTTCGTCGCGAAGTAGTTGGGCGGCTCGGTCGCGCTCTCGCGGCGGGTCAGGAGCGAGCCGCCGTCCGCCGCAAGCACGGCAACCGCCGTTTCGTAGGTCCCGGATTCGCTGCGGAACAGGCGCTCGGTGGCCAGGGTGTCGAGATTCAGACGGTCGACGAAGGGCAGGTCGCCCTCGGGTGAGGCGCCGCGGCCCACGAGGTAGATGCTGTCGCCGTCCTGCAGGATGGTCGCGCCGGCGGTCCCGCCGCCGGGCTGTTGCCAGGGGAAGCCCGGGTCCCCGTAACGGTCCTCAGCGCTGCGGTCGAACAGCGGCCTCGGCTCGTCGCCGCGGACGTCGAGCAGCGCCGTGCGGATCCAGCGCGTCTCGCGGTCGTACTCGTTGACCAGCGCCGTGCCGTCCTCCGTCCAGGCGATACCCGAGAAACGGTACTCCGTCCGTGTCAGTTCCCGCGGTTCGCCGTCGAACGGCGCGTCCAGCGTGAACACGTAGTCGCGATGCGGCACCTCGGCCTTCGGGTCGCCGCCGTCCTGGGCCTCGCTCCAGACCAGCGTGGCCGGCGTGGTCGGGTTCCAGCGGTGGCCGCGCGGCCCGGTGGGAACGCCGCCGATCGGCACCGCGTCGGCCAGCGGCAGGGTTGCAACGGTCGCGACTTTGCCGTCGTCCCGGGTCCACACCTCGACCGAGCGCGGGAAGCGGCTCGCCGGGTGAAGCCAGGAGAAGGGCCGCTCGACGCTCTCCACGAGCATGTGCCGGCTGTCCGGAGCGCCGGACACGCGCATGAAGAGTCCGGGTTCGCCGATCTGGGTCCGCTTCCCGTTGGCAAGGTCGACGGTCTCGATCCGGCTCGTGAAGTGGTACTCGAACAGCGCCTCGTCGTAGGCGTTCGCGAGCAGGTCCTGATAGGTGCGCACCGGTGACAGGCGGCCGTCGTGTTCCTGGATGTTCGGGCCGTCCGGCTGCGGCGGCGGCGACGGCGGGGCGCCCCGGGCCGGCACGCGGAAGCGGCAGAGCACACCGCTCGAGTCGAACAGCCACTCACAGGGATTGCGCCAGGTGGCGTTGAGCGAAGCCGACGTCAGCGCCCGGCGCTTGCCGCTTGCCAGGTCGACGACCCAGAGTTCGATCCCCGTGTCGCGGAGGACGGCGTAGGAGAGGTGGGAACCGGCGGGCGAGAACTGCGGCCAGCCGATCGTCGTGCCGTGGGGCGCCTCGATGCGGATGCCGCCATTGTCCGCGTTGTCGTCGACCCGGCGGATCGTCAGCGCCGCCGTCTCCGGCGCCCGCCACGGCCCGCTGTTGCGCGGATCGATCCGGTAGCCCGCGAGCCGCTCCAGTGGCCGCGCCTGCCACGAGATCGGCGGCATGCTCCGGCTCTCGGTCAGCACGATGACGTCCCGGTTCGGGCTCACGAGCACGCCGGGAGTCGGCGGTGCGTCGAGGATGTCGACGATCTCCTGCGGTGGGGTGAGATAGCCGTCGGAGGAGCCAAAGTGCGACTGTGCCGCGGCTCCGCCGGTGAGGCCGGCAGCGAGGAAGAGGCAGGCGATGGCGATGGCTGGTCTCACGGCGAACTCCTCCAGTTGGATTGTGTGTACGTTACCGATCGGACCGACGCTGTGCGCGCTTGACTCCTCTTTCTCATCTGGTCTATGTTGGACCATATTCGAGGAGGGAGAGCGCCGTGACCGTAGAGCAGACCGATTCGCAACGAGCCTGGACAGTAGCCGAGGCGAAGGCGCGGCTGTCGGAGATTCTGCGGCTCGCAGAGGAGGAGGGGCCGCAGCAGATCGGCAAGCGCAACACGTTCATCGTGGTGCCGAAGCGGGAGTGGGACCGGCGTGTGACTCCAAAGAAGCCGCTGGGACAGTGGTTGGTCGAGCATGCACCTCGCGGGATCGAGTTGGAGTTGCCCGATCGGAAGAACGAGCCGGAACGCGAGATCCCCTTCCAGGGGGACGAGGGGGACTGGGAGGACTGGGAGTGAGAGGGTTCCTCCTCGACACGAACGTCGTCTCCGAAGTGGTCAGGCCCGCACCCGATCTTCAGGTCGTTGCGTTCATGAACTCGGGCCTTGACCTCTGGCTTTCAGCGATTGTCATTCACGAGTTGGACTTTGGCCTGGAACTGATGCAGCCGGGACGGCGTAGGCGGCAGATGGGCCGATACCTGTCCGCGATTCAGACGGAGCAAGAAGGCCGCCTGATCGCAGTCGGGGGCCGTGAGGCGACGCATGCGGCGAGACTGCGGGCACAAGCTCGTAGGTCCGGTCGTACCGCGACGGCGACGGATGCCCTGATCGCCGGAACGGCGGCCGTTCACGATCTCGTGGTCGCGACGAGAGATGTCGCGGACTTCCGCGCTTTGGGCGTCGATGTCGTCAGTCCCTGGGAACCCCTGTAAGGTCGACGCCGCCACGTCGCCTGTCGGCCTGAACGATATCGAACTGGGCCTGCAGGTTGAGCCAGAACTGGGGCTCGACGTTGAACCAGTGCCCGAAGCGCAGCGCGGTATCGCCGGTAATCGAGCGCTTGCCGTTGATGATCTGGCTCACGCGGTTGGGCGGCACTCCGATGTGGCGCGCGAACTCCGTCGGCGTAACGTCGAGCGCGGCTAGTTCATCCTTCAGCACTTGTCCCGGATGAACGGCTCTCTTCAGCATTTCAGTGCTACCTCAGTGACCGGGGGCGATGGACGCTGTACGTCAACGGTACATGCTGGCCCGTCAGGGCTTCTCGTGAAGCCGCGACCCGCCCGCTGGCATCGAGGGCCTTGGCGTCGATATCGTCAGTCCGTGGGCGGCCGTGTGACGGCCGTGTGTTTCGGGGTTTGATCAAGGAAGACGGAGGACAAGCATCGATGTCAGGAGAAGGGACGGCCTCGGCCTCCGGCGCCGTCACCGGCTACGAAGCCGAGCTCTGGAAGATGGCCGACGCGCTGCGCGGCAGCATGGACGCCGCAGAGTACAAGCACGTCGTCCTTGGATTGATCTTCCTCAAGTACATCTCGGACGCGTTCGAGGAAACTCGAGCCAGCCTCGAGGCGGAGCGCGACGAGGGCGCCGATCCAGAGGATCCCGACGAGTACCGGGCCAAGAACGTCTTCTGGGTGCCGCCCGAGGCGCGCTGGACGTGCCTGAAGAAGGCGGCCCGGCAGCCTTCGATTGGCCGGCTCGTGGACGACGCGATGGTTGCCATCGAGCGCGACAACCGGTCGCTCAAGGATGTCCTGCCGAAGGACTACGCCCGCCCGGCGCTCGACAAGGAGCGTCTGGGGCAACTCGTCGACATGGTGAGCAACATCCGGGTGGGCGATGAGGATGCGCGTTCCAGGGACGTTCTTGGCCGCGTGTACGAGTACTTCCTGTCACAGTTCGCGAGCGCCGAGGGCAAGAAGGGCGGGGAGTTCTACACGCCTCGCTGCGTCGTCGAGTTGCTGGTGGAGATGCTGGAGCCGTACAGGGGCCGCGTGCACGACCCGTGCTGCGGTTCGTCGGGCATGTTCGTGCAGTCCGTCGAGTTCATCGGCGCCCACGCGACGGGCAACGGCAACGGCGCACCGACTGCCAGTGCCGCCGCCGATCTCTCGATCTACGGCCAGGAGTCGAACTACACGACTTGGCGGCTGGCGAGGATGAACCTGGCGATCCGCGGGATCAGCGGGCGGATCCAGCAAGGCGACACGTTCCACAACAACCGCCATCCGGACCTGCGTGCCGACTACATCCTGGCCAATCCGCCCTTCAACGTCTCGGACTGGGGCGGCGAGCGGCTGACTGAGGACAAGCGCTGGAAGTACGGCGTGCCGCCAAGGCGCAACGCGAACTTCGCCTGGGTGCAGCACATGGTGCATCACTTGGCCCCGGAAGGCCGGGCCGGCTTCGTGCTCGCGAACGGTTCCATGTCGTCGGCTCAGTCGGGCGAGGGGAGGATCCGTGCGAACCTCGTGGAGGCGAATCTCGTCGACTGCATGGTCGCTCTACCCGGCCAGCTCTTCTACTCCACTCAGATACCGGCCTGCCTGTGGTTTCTTGCGCGTGACCGAAAGGACGGCGGTGCCGGCAGTCACGACCACGGCCGTGAGATCCTCTTCATCGACGCCCGCGAACTCGGTCGCATGGTCGATCGTACGCACCGTGAGTTGGCCGCCGAGGACATTGGACGTATCGCCGCGACGTACCACGCTTGGCGTGGCGGCGAAGGCGTGGCGCCCTACGAAGATGAGCTAGGCTTTTGCAAGAGCGCCACCCTGGAGGAAGTCCGGAGGCACGACCACGTACTCACTCCGGGCCGTTACGTCGGCTTCAAGCCGCTGGAGGAGGACGGTGAACCCTTCGAGGAAAAGATGAAGCGCCTCGCCGGTGAGTGGCGCGACCAGCAGGCCCAGGCGAGGAGACTGGACGCGGCGGTCGAGGAGAATCTGCGGACGCTGGGGTTCGGGAGGACGCCTGACAAGCGAAGCAGCATGCCGTGACTCGCAGCCAGCAGGCGGGCGAGATGCTGTGTTCGCCGCGTCGAGACGTCGACGGTCTCCTGCGATGGGCGAGATTGCGGCTTGCGGCGTGTGGCTCGACTCCGCCGGCTCCCGGAGAGCTTCTACCGACAGATCGAGTTGGGCACGCCCAGCCACGACGGCACTGGGCTACGCCGAGATCGTGACACGAGTGGCTAGCGTTGGTGCTAGGGTCCGGCCGGGAATCGTGGCCCGGCGTTCTTGGCGTGGCGGCAGCCGAGACGGTCCGATGGTCTTACTCCACAGCGTTCACCGAGGTAGCCAGTAGACTTCGTGCCGCTTCGGGACAAGGCCGTCGCGACGCTGGCTTCGAGGCCTCGGGGGTCCACTTCGAGAAGGGCTACACCGAAGCTGCTCGGTTCCTATCAGATACAGCCCTGTCCACGAAGTCGGGCAAGCCCAGATTGCAGAAACGGAGCGGCAAACAATGAAGAACGCTTTCATCTATTGGGACAACTCCAACATCTACCACGAAGCGCAACGTCTGGCGGAAGAACAGGACGGTACGCCGGGTGCCAGGTATCTTGTCCGGATCCACCTTGAGAACTTGCTGCGTTTGGCCCACGCTGACCGTCCGGTCAAGAGGGCGGTGGCGGCCGGCTCGATTCCACCGGAGATGCGGCAGCTCTGGAATCGGATGGAGAATCACGGGATCGAGGTCAAGCTGTTTGATCGAGGGGGACGCGGCCAGGGCGAGCAGGAAGTGCCCGACAGGTGGCTTCAACTGTGTATGCTCGAGGACGGAATGGACCACAACGGCGATCCGGGAGTCGTTGTGCTGTTGACTGGCGACGGTGCTGGCTATGCTCAAGGGGAGGGTTTTCATCGCACCCTGGAGCGGATGCAGCGCCGCAACTGGTCGGTCGAAGTGCTCTCATGGAGGCACTCGTGCAACCGCGGCATGCGAGAGTGGGCGGAAAGCCACGGCGTTTTCATTCCCCTCGACGACTACTACGACGCGATCACTTTCCGCGAACCGTCTCGCGCCGGCTACGAGTTTGCCCCCCGCCGCGACCAAGGCACGCTCGATCTATCCCGGAGGCCAATCGCTCAGCAGACTCTGTAGGCAGGGCCAAGCCAGCCGTTCAGGCCTCGTCGTTGACGTGCATGGTCGTCCACCATGCAGTACACGATAGTGATCGAGAGGACGCCGAGAGGCTATGGTGCGTGTGCGCCCGATTTGCCAGGTTGCGTTGCCGCGACACGGTCCTAGGTGGTCGAACTCATGCGCGAGGCGTTCGCTCTTAACCTCGAAGTTCTGCGAGAGAAGGGCGATCCGATTCCGCCACCGAGGGCGTCGGCGGGGGAAGTGGAGGTCCGGATGACCGCTTCGGCGTAGGGGAGGCTAGGCGCCTATCGTTCAGTGGGAATCGACGCGACGCTCCTCAGAAGCAGGCTCGACCGGCTGAGTGCCTGCCTCGACGCTCTCGAAGCCACCGACGAGACGATCACACGCCGCCTCGCCGGAGAGGTCTGCGCCGAATACCTCGAGGACGCCCTTGAGCAGAGCGGCAAGCTGCTGAGGAAGAGTCTAGGGCCTTGGCTCGCGAGCAATCGCCAGGCTGATCGGCTCACCTTCAGGGACGTCTTCCGGCATACGGCGAAGCACGGCCTGCTCGACGTCGAGGCTACGGGGCCCTGGTTCGACTACCGGGACACTGTGGACGGTTTGGTTGACCGCGAAGATGACGTCCAGTACGACGCGGTAGCTATCTTCCTTCGGCTCTTCAGGGTTTCGCGTGGAATGTGAGTGAATCGGGGTATAGGTCGAGTCCGCCGAGATGGAAGTAGATGGCGTTGCGGAACCGTTCGCGGTTCCGGTAGCCGCGGGCGGTCTTCTTGAGTGACTGGATGACCGAGTTGATGCCTTCGAGGCGAGCGTTGGTGACGCCGCGCTCGATCGCGTTC
>JAPVWO010000064.1 GCA_027493375.1 Candidatus Multivorans thiocomprendens
CCGACGACATCACTGCCGGCCCGCACGACACGCACGTGGTCCCGTGTGGCCTGCAGCCAGGAGACACACGAGTCGTACGGGGTGTTGAAGGCCAGCGCCTCCTGGCGGGCCAGCGCCTCCAGGTCGGCGGTGGTCTGGATCGGGCCGAAGTCGAGGCGCTGCGTCACGGGGCCGGAGTCTACTTGTCCGGTTCCGGCCTTGCGTCGGCCTGAGCGCATCGGTCAGGATCTCGCTCGTCCCGGCGTCGGGCGCCTGTTCGAGGGGTTTCGGAAGTTGACTGCAATCGTCCGGACGGATCGGCTGAGCAAGAGCTACGGCGCGGTGACCGCGCTCGCCGGCGTCAGTTTCGCGTGCGGCGCGGGCGAGGTCGTCGGAGTTCTTGGCCTGAACGGCGCCGGCAAATCGACGCTGCTGCGGATCCTGGCGGGCGAGCTCCTGCCCAGCGGCGGCAGCGTCTCGATCGGTGGGGTCGAACCGGGAGACGACACGCGGGCCATGCGTTCGCGGGTGGGCTATCTGCCCGAGGAGCCGCCGCTCTACCGCGAGATGCGAGTCCGCGACTACCTGGGCTTCGTGGGCGCGCTGAACGGAGTGGCGCGCCGGGAGCTCCCCGATCGCGTCGCGGTCGTGGCCGAGCGGGTGCACATAGACGGCCACCTCGACCGGGTGGTCGGCGAGCTGTCGATGGGCTATCGCAAACGCGTCGGCATCGCCCAGGCGATTCTCCACGAGCCGGATGTCGTCCTGCTCGACGAACCGGTGTCCTCGCTCGACCCGGCCGAGATCGTCGGCATGCGCGAGCTCGTGCGTTCGCTCGGTGGTCGGCGTACCGTGTTCACGTCATCCCACCATCTGCGTGAGGTCCACGAAACCTGCGACTCGATCCTCGTCCTGCACGAGGGGGAGCTTCTGGCGCACGGCACTCAGGAGGAACTCGGAGTTCTGGCGGGCCGGGAGCGGATCGAGGTCGAGGTGCGGGCAACGGCGGCGGAGGCGGCCGGCCGGCTTCCGGCGGGCGCCCAAGCGGTTCATTCGGCGGATCTCGGCGGCGGCGTCTCGACGCTGACCCTCGATCTGCGTGGCGCCGAGCGCGAGGAGGTGGCCGCGGCGCTGGTCGGGGCCGGCTTCGGCATCCGGCGGCTGGAGCCGGTGCGCTCCGATCTGGAGCGGGTGTTCCTCGACCTGGTTCGGGGCGATGGCGGCGCCGCCGGGGCAGGTAGGGAGAACGGGCCGTGAGCACGGTCCTGCTGATCGCCCGCCGTGAACTCCGCGCCGCCTTCGCCGGGCTCTACGGCTGGGCGATCCTGGCCCTGGTCCTGATGCTCGACGGCCTGTTCTTCAACGCCTGGACGCTGGGCAGCCAGCGGCCTTCCTCCGAGGTGCTGAGCCTCTTCTTCTACACGAACTTCGGCGTCACGATGGCGGCGGCTGTGTTCGTCACGATGCGCTCCTTCGCTGCCGAACGCGAGCAGCGCACCCTGGTGCTCCTGCTGACCTCGCCCGCCGGGGACTGGCAAGTGGTGCTCGGCAAGTACCTGGGCGCGTTGGGCTTCGTGCTCTGCACCGTGGCCGCCGCGGTCTACATCCCGGTCATGGTCTGGCTCAAGGGCAACCTGGAGTGGGGGCAGGCCGCGGCCGGCTATCTCGGCATCGCGCTGGCCGCGGCGGTGTGCACCGCGATCGGCATCTTCTGTTCGGCCACGGCGCCGAACCAGTTGGCCGCCGGCGTCGCCGGAGGCTTCCTGGTCACGCTCCAGGTGTTGTTCTGGCTGCTCTCCGGGATCAGCGAGCCTCCCCTGGATGGCGTGTTCGCGGCGATGGACCTCTACCGCGAGCACTTCGAACCGTTCCAGGACGGGGCGGTCCACCTGAAGACCCTGGTCTACGCGCCGACGGTCTCCTTCCTGTTCCTGCTGCTCAGCGTGCGGGTGCTGCAGGCTCGGAGGTGGCGGTGATCGGACTCCGCCGCCTGGCGCCCGTGCTATGGCTGATCAGTTCCGCCGTGGTCCTCGCGGGAGGACGGTTCGCGGGGCCGGGCGTGCTGCGCGGCCTCCTGCTGGGAGTCGGGACGGGACTGGCCGTTCTGGTGGTCGCTTCCTGCGCGGCAGAGTTCGCTGCCTCGGCCTCTGGAAGCGCTGGGCGGCTTGCGGCGAGGAGAGCGATGAGTCTGTACGGCCTGGCGGCGGTGGGCCTGCTCCTGGGTCTACTGACCGTCTGGGGTGTCATCGGTCAGCCGGCGTTCGACGAGGATGGTGCCGGATCCTGGCGGCCGGTGTGGACGGTGGTCTGGCTACTCGCCTGGTGGGTGGGCACCGCCGGCGCGGTTGGGGGCGACTGGACTCGCTACCGTAGCGGCGGCGACCTGGAAACCCGCCGGGTGCGCGTTGCGACCGCGGCGGCTCTGAGCCTGGCGCTGGCGGTGGCCTGGGTGCTCGCCGTCAACTACACCGCCGGCGAGCGCGACCGGCTTTGGGAGTGGAGTGTCCGCAGCCGGGCCCGGGCCTCCGAGGCGACGCTGGAACTCGTCGGCGCCCTGCGGGAGCCGGTCGAGGTCGTTGCGTTCTTTCCTCCGGCGAACCAGGTTCTGCGACGGATCGAACCGTTCCTCGACGAGGTCGGGGCGGCCGGGCCCGTAGACGTGACGGTGCTCGACCAGGCGCTCGAACCGACGCGGGCCGCGGAGCTCGGCGCGCGCGGGAACGGCGTCCTGTTCCTTCTGCGTGGGGGCGATCAGCGCAGGATCGAGCTCGATGTGGACTACGAGCGGGCGAAGCGGAGCTTGGGCTCCCTCGACCGGGAGTTCCAGGAGGCGTTGCTCGAGATCGGCAGGGAACGCCGGGCGCTGTACGTGACCGCGGGCCACGGCGAACGGGGCGAGTACGCGAACGATGCCGGCAAACCGGGCCTCGGGAACGCGTACGGCATTCTGCGGGCGCTCAACGTCAGCACCCGGAATCTGCCGGTGGCCGACCTGATCCAGGACCTGCCGCCAGACGCCGGCGTCGTCGCCGCGCTCGGCCCGACGCGGCGCTTCCTGCCCGAGGAGGTCGACAGCCTGCGCCGCTTCTGGAACCGCGGCGGCTCGGTTCTGCTGCTCCTGGAGCCGGGAGTCGACGTCGGTCTGGAGCCGCTACTCGAGGAGATGGCCGTACGTCGACTCGAAGGCACGGTCGCGAACGACCGCTACCACCTGCGGCGGGACGGGGGGCCGAGCGACCGCCGGCTGGTCCTGACCAACCGCTTCGGCAGCCACGCGACGACGAGCGACCTGTCGAGGGCGGCGAGCCGGATCGGCCTGGTGCTCGAAGGGGCCGCCGGACTCGAGGGCGTGGCCGGCGGTCCGGCCCGGTCGGCCGTTCTGGTGCGCCCGATGACCGGCAGCTGGCTGGAGCTCGACGGCGACTTCGAGCGCGACCGCGAGGCGGAACCGGACGCGATCGAGGCCCTGGCGATGGCGTCGACCCTGCCGGTGGAGAGTGCAGGTGAAGGCGGCGAGAGCCGGGCCGTCGTCATCGGCGACGTCGACGCGCTGAACGACGACTACGTCTACGTCACGGGTCCCGGCGCGATGTCGGCCAACGCCAAGCTCCTGCTCGACGCGTACGCGTGGCTGGCCCGGGAGGATGAAACGGCGGTCGCGAGTATTCCGGGCGAGGATGATCCCGTGCTGCAGCGGACGCATGGCGAGTCGATCCGCTGGTTCCTCGGGACCGTCTTCGGAGTACCCGCCCTGGTCCTGGCAACCGGCTTCGGGTACGTCCGTCGCCGCCGTTCGGGCGGCTGGCGGCGGGCTGCGGGGGAGGGATCGTGACGAAATCGCCCTGGCGATCGACCTGGCTCCACTTCGCCCTGCTCGTCTTCGCGCTGGCCGGCGCCTGGCTGTCGTTCGAACGGCCGTTCGCGGATGCGGGTGGCGAGGTGTCCGTGGGCTCGGTCGTCGTTCAGGCGGCGGAGGGCGAGGTCGAGCGTGTGGTCTACGAGCGTGGCGAGCAGAGGCTCGAGCTCGAAGCCCGGGAAGACGACCTGGGTCGCTGGTTCGCCGGCCGCGAGGGCGCCGACACGGTGTTCGTCGGCGGCCGGCAGGTGGAGACGCTGTGGCGAGGACTGGAGCCGCTGCGGGCAGTGAGGGTGCTGGAAGACGTCGACGGGACGAAGCTCGAGGAACTCGGTCTCAGCGGGAACGAGCCGCCACCGGAACGCCTGAGCCTCACCGTGCGGGACCGCGAAGTTCGCTACCGGCTCGGCGGCAGGCCGTTCGGCGGCGCCGATCGCTACGCGCGCCGCGAACCCGGGCGGGAGGGCGAGAGTGATGCGGGCGGCACCGTGCTGGTGCTGCCGTCCGAGGTCGCCTCGAGTCTCGGCGGCGGCGCCGAACTGCTGATGGAGAGGCGCTTGCTGGCCTCGTCGCGTCCCGAGGTGGAGGCCATGTCCCTTCGGCGACCCGGCTCCAACGCGAGCGAACCGCTCCGGATCCTCCAGCGCACCGGCGCAAACCCGAACGACACCTACTGGACCGTGAGTGGATCGGACGAAGCCGACGCCGACATCGGCACCTGGGTCGACAAGTTCTTCCGGTTGTCTGTTGCCGGGTACCGGGACGGCGAGCCCGGCGCCGGCTGGCGGACCGAGGCCGTCATCACGGTCGAGTCGCGAGGGCACCGCGCGTCGACTCTCGAGATCTGGTCCGCGCCCGCCGGCGAGGGCCGTGTCTGGCTCGCCCGCTCGCCGTTCACCCGGCTGGTCGTCGAGCTCTCCGCGTCGCTCGCCGAGGAAGTCTGCGCCGACCTGGACGGCCTGCTCTAGGCGTTACACTGCGCCGCCTATGGACATCGGCATCTTCATGTTTCCCACCGGCGACGCGATGCGGCCCGACGAACTCGGGGCCGAGGTCGAGGCGCGCGGCTTCGAGTCCTTGTGGTTCCCGGAGCACACCCACATCCCGACTTCCCGGCGGACGCCGTTCCCCGGCGGCGGCGAGTTGCCTCCCGAGTACTCCCGCACACACGATCCCTTCGTCGCACTGACCGCGGCCGCGATGACCACGAAGACGATCCGGCTCGGCACCGGCATCTGCCTGATCATCGAGCGCGACACGATCACCACGGCCAAGGCGGTGGCGAGTCTCGACGTGCTCTCCGGCGGCCGCTTCGTGTTCGGCGCCCGAGCAGAAGCCCCACCCGCCGATCCTGCTCGGCGGTGGCACCGGCTACACTCGTCAGCGCGTCGTCGATCACTGCGACGGCTGGCTGCCCATCGGCCGCTCGACCGAGGCGGTGCTCGATGGCATCGAGGACCTGAAGGTCCGCGCGGCGCAGGCCGGACGCGCCATGGACACGATCTCCATCAGCGTCTTCGGCGCGAAGCCCCAGCAGGAGGTGCTCGATGCGTACGCCGAGGCCGGTGTCGGTCGCGTCATCCTGCTGGTGCATCCGCAGGGCCGCGACCAGACCCTGCCGCGGCTCGACCGCTACGCCACGTTGCGGTAGCTGCCGCCTCGGCTGGACGGACCGAAGGGAAGGGCTCCCTGCGGCCGCTCGCACTTGTCTGGTGAATGAGATGCCGGCGCTCGCTTCGGTCGGCTGCGTTTCGGCACGGCGTCAGTCCTGGTGACGGTACGGGGAGTCACTTGCCTCCAGCCCGCCGGGATCCCTTCCCTTCGGCCCTTGCCGAGGCTGGACATCGCTGCACGGCGCCACGCGTTGCTTTGGTCGGCCAGTCTCCGAAAGAGCCGTCAAAAAGGAATCAAAATGGACAGAATGCAGGTCAAGTGCTAGTCTCCGGCTCGTGTTCGACCGGTTCTTCACGCCTCCCGCAGCGTCGAGTTACTTCCTGTTCGGCCCGCGCGGGACCGGCAAGTCGACCTGGCTGGCGGATCGCTACGCCGAGGCCCTGTCTATCGATCTGAACGACCCGGAGGAGGAGCGCTATTACGGCGCGAGGCCGGAGCGGCTACGAGACGCAGTGGCCGGCCATTCCGAGCGCAGACCGATCGTCATCGACGAGGTACAGCGAGCGCCTGGGCTCCTCCCGGTCGTTCACCAGCTCATCGAGCGGGACAAGAGCCTCCGCTTCGTCCTGACCGGGTCGAGCGCGAGGAAGCTCAGGCGAACCGGCGTGGACTTGTTGGCCGGCAGGGCTCTCCTGACGACAATGCACCCGTTCATGGCGGCCGAACTTGGATCGGCCTTCAGTCTGGAGACCGCCCTGACCCTTGGTCTGATTCCGCTGGTCGTCGACGCGGCCGAGCCGGAGGCCGCGCTCAGGACCTACGCGGCGCTCTACGTGCGCGAGGAAGTTCAGGCGGAGGGCCTGGTGCGGAACGTCGGTGCTTTCTCGCGCTTCCTCGAAGCGGCGAGCTTCAGCCACGGCGCCGTGCTGAACGTGTCGAATCTCGCGCGAGAATGTCAGGTCGAACGCAAGGTGGCGGCGAGTTACCTCTCCGTGCTCGAGGACCTGCTGATCGGCTTCACGCTGCCGGTCTTCCGAAGGCGTGCGCTCAGGAAACTCACCTCCCATCCGAAGCTCTACTTGGTGGACCCGGGCGTGTTCCGTTCGCTCCGCCCGAGAGGTCCGCTCGACCGGGACGCGGAACTGGCCGGCCCGGCGCTCGAGGGGCTGGTTGCCCAGCACCTGCGTGCCTGGATCGCCTACACGGGGCGGAAGGACTCGCTGAGCTTCTGGCGAACCCGTTCCGGCAGCGAGGTCGACTTCGTTCTCTATGGCGAGAGCGGCTTTTTCGCGCTTGAGGTCAAGAGGTCGAGCGTCGTCCACCCCCGCGATTTGAGCGGCCTTCGCGCCTTCGCTGCGGACTATCCGGAGGCCACGCCGGTGCTCCTCTACGGCGGTCGTCGCACACTCACGAACGGCATCCCCTGCCTGCCGTACGAGGGTTTCCTTCGCAGCCTCGTTCCCGGCCGGCCGTTCGACAACATCTTTGCCGCGGTCGGTGAGTAGCGCTACGGCCTAGCGGATCGGGTTGAGGAGAATCGAGTGCGTCGCCTCGTCGTAGCTTAGGGGGCGGAAGTGGGCGAGTTCGTTGCGAAACCGCTTCAAACGGCGAGCGGGTCCCAGCACATTTCGGCCGTTCTGTCCGTAGCGAGAAAAGTAGAGCACCAGGGCGCCGAGTTCCATGTCGTCCGGGGTCTCGACTAGGCCGAAGTCGGTCTCCAGGGGGAGTTCGGTCATGTGGTCCCGGTGGCGATCGACCAGTTCGAGCCGACGTTCCTCCAGCAGCGGCATGAGCACCGCGGCCTGCGCGGCCCAGAGCCGCCGATTCAGCTCGCGTTCCCGGCCCTGGGCCATGAGCAGCGCGGAGTGGACGACCGGCCTTTCGGACGGGCCGTTCACGGTACCGTTCACCCAGCGTTCGGGCGTCTCGGCCGTCCAGCCCCGCTCTTCCGCGTAGTGCCTGAGCGTGGCGTGGGGCTGCATCGCCGCCTCGGGGCCGCCGTCGAGCAGGAGCTCGGCGAGCACGGGATCCCATTGGGCGACCTGGGCAACGGAGTGAGCCAGGAGGGATCGGATGACTCGCCGGCGGCGCCGCCGGGCCTGACGGCTCTGCAACGCCATGATGAAGAGATCGTCGCGATCGACCACGTCGCGGAACGCGCGGCAACTGATGGCCGGTTCCGCCAGGCCGGAGACATCGAAGCCGCCGCCGCACAGCGGAAGCAAGAAGACCGGCGGCCGGGCGGCCGCCTCGGCGTTGCGGCTCGCGTGCGCGAAGTCGAGCAGGAAACGACGCCAGGACGGCCAGTTCTCCGGCGTCAGATCGTCGATCCAGAAGACACGGTTCCGGAAGCGGTCGTCGCCCACGAGCCGTTGAGGAGTCGCCAGGGCGGTGGCGCGGGCTTCCGGGGCGGCCGCGCGGCGGAGCGCCGCGAACGGGGACGCTTCCGAGTTCGCGTCCAGCCGCATCCAGGAGACGCTCCAGTCGGTCAGTTGCTGCAGATGCACGGCGAGCGCCGCCGGCTGGTTGCCGCCGAACCGCAGCACGACGCTCGATCCTCCGCGCAGGTCATCCGCCACGTCCTCGACGAAGCGACCCGGTCCGGGCAGGCCCCAGAGGGAAGCCAAGTCCCGTCAGCCCGGTCGTTTCGGGAGGACCTTCTCCACGACCGGGTCGATGCGCCATTCGGCGGGTCCGGTCGCCTGGAGAAGGTGGAGCTTCGCCGCTGCCCAGATGGCGGATTGCAGGTCGTTGTCGCCCAAAGCGCAAGCCGCGAGTCGCCTTGCATCCGGGTCGAGCAGGTCGTCTTCGGTAGCCGTTCCGCAGACTCGCGCTAGTTCCAGGACGGATACGAGCTCCTCGTCGTCGAGGGCGAAGGCCTTCCTTAACTTGACCTCGTGCTCCCGAAGCAGTTCGTCGAACCCGACGGTGGTGGCGAGACGACCGGGCTGTGTACCTTCTCGCAGAGCTTGGAGAACTGCCTCCAGCAGAACGGGCCAACCGCCCGCGAGTTCGGCGAGCGTGCGTTCGTGTTGTGGGTTCAGTCGGTGTCCGACCTCCCGGTCCTCGTCGAGGACGTGGGAGGCAAAGTCGATGGACCAGGGCTTCGTGACGACCAATCGAAGATCTCCCTTTTCTTCGCGTTGCATGATGACCTGGCGGTTGGCCATCAGTCCGCTCGCCCCCAGAGTAAAGACGATCCGGGCGAACCGGCTGCGTGAGTAGAGGTTGTCGAGGGATTCGCGAGCGACGTCGAGCCAGTCCTCGCGCCAGTTCTTGACGGTTGCGTCGCATAGGAACAGCGTAGTGCCAGCCTTCCGGCTCTGCAGCCGGCTCTTGAGGCCGCTCTCGAAGTGGTCGCGGGTCCGTGACGCCTTCAACCTCTCGACTTCGCCCATGCCCCCGCTCAGGAAGGCCAGGACATGGCCAGCGCCCGCGGCCTCCGTTCCGCTTACCAGGACGACTTCGTTGCGGCTGGCGCCCTGCTGCGCGTAGCGGCCCTCGATCTCATACTCCTGCTGGAGCGTCAGCGGCCGATGAAGCGGGCCCTTCTCGTCGTCTCGCCTCCGGATCTCACGTGGCGCCAGCGCGCGCGTTGCGGGTCGCTCCGCCAGCGCGAGCAGTTTGTCTTCGAGGGTCTGCGCGCTGCCGAGAAGAGCCAGTACGTTCGGGTTACGGAGGGTGAAGGTTGGCGCCTCCGGCCCCCGCTCCCTGGCGAGGCGAAGCACGCCCAATTCGACCATTTCTTCGAGCAAGGCCACGAACTGCCGAATGTCGTAACCGGCGCCGAATTCTGCCTCCCACCAGCCACGCGCCTCGTTCAAGAGACGGGCCGCGTCAACGCCGTCGTGGAGGAGACGGTCGGACTCGTGACACTTGTTCGCGACGATGTAGGCGATCGCCTCGTAGCGGGGGTCGAGTTCGAGGGTCCACACGAACCGCTTGCGGATTTCCTCCTGGAAGTCCCGATCGCGGTGAATCCCGTCGAGAAGATCCAGATCCACGGCGGGCAGTTCGATAGGCGAGCGGCGTCGTGCCGTCGCCGACAGCCTGTCGGAGATCGCGTTCCCGTAGATCTGGAGAAGGCTCGGGTAGTAGTTCGCTCGCGCCAGCACGCTTCGCGTCAGCCGTCGCGGGTCGAACCGGTAGCCGCAGGCCTGGAGAGGTACGCGGATCAGGTCCTCCGCTTGCTGTCGCTCCTCCCGCCGGATAAACGGGCCTATACGGATTGGTTCGCCCATGTGGGCCAACGGATGATTCGACTGGCTGGTCGTTCTGAGGACGTTGTGCAGGCCCGCGAAGACCACCTTGATCGAGCGGTTCCGTTCCATGAGCTCCTTGAGTCTCGAGGATTCTGCAAAGGTGGACCGACTGCTGTTCAGGGCGTCGCGCCGGAGGAAGTTGTCCGCTTCATCGAGCAGGATCAGCAACCGGCCTCTCGTCTCGGGGTTGAACCGCGCGTGCAGGGCGTCGCGGAAAGCCTCGACGCTACTCGAGTCACGTGTGGGCCGACGAACGGACTCGTCGATCGCGTCCAGTTCCCGCAGGTGCTTCCAGATGACGGCCCAAAGATCGGACGTGTCGGCATCGCCGACGCCCCCGGCCTTGAGGTCGATCCAGATCGCGAACTGGCCGTGTACCGGCGAAGTGAACTCTTCCTGCACCCGCCGCAGCAGAGCCGTCTTGCCCAACTGCCTTCCTCCATAGACAAAGCACGATCCGTTCTCGAAGTCGATGATCTGGCTCCATTCGTGTTCTCGCCCGAAGAACATCTCGGGCGGAACGAAGCTCGATCGCGTCTGGAAGGCTTGGCAGTGCGAGAAGGGGAGCGACAGCGCGAAGAATGAGGCGGGACAGGGACTGGTTCGCGACGCCAGGAAGGCCAGGAGGCACTGATCCAAAAGGACGAAGGGCAGCTTCTTCTCGAAACTGGCGCGAACGAGTTGCTGACGTTGGCTATCGAGCAAGGGTGCGGCGCACACGACGATGGCGGCCTGATCGGCGTGTGGGCCGCCGAGCTTCTGCACTACTTTCGTCGCATCGAGCGGATCGAAACACACGAGCAGGCGATAGCGACCTCTCGCCGCCGAACCGAACTGGGCGATGGTGCATTGCTCCCTGCCGGAGAGAGGGTCGGTGCGGAGTTCTCCCGTCCACATGACCGTGCCGGCCCTGGCGGCGGTCTCGTCAAGCGGAACGTGAACGTTGTCGAACCCGAGGCGGCCGAAGATCTCCCGCACTGCCTTAGCCACCCTTGCCCGGTTACCTCTCGGGCTGGTCCTCAGTTGGCTCCAACTCTCCAGCAGGCCGCTGGCCGACGCGAGGTCATCCTCGTCCAGTTGATCGAACTCGAGAACGTCATGGCGTTGGCCCTCCTTCGCGGCTGCGACGACGGCCGTCCAGTCCTTCGTGGCGGCGCGCAACGCGTCGCGACCGGTCGCGAGGTAGGCGTCCAGGACCTTGCCGGCCGCGGCGGCTTCCTCGGCCGGCCTTGTGTCGGAGTCGCCGGAGCGGAAAAGGAGCTCGTTCGCGGCCACCAGATCGCCGTCGTCGATGTGTCGCTCAATCTTCTCCAAGCGGCCAGGATCTTCTTTGGACCACCGCTTTCGGGCATCCTTGCGGAGCGTCTCGAGACTCTTCCGCTTGGCGCCTTCGAGGTTGCAGCGCAGACCGTCGAGAATGCCTGTGTCGCGGTCGAAACGGGCGATCTCCCCGCCGCTAATGCGGTCTTCCAGCGAGGTCAGGCCGCCGTCGACTCCAAGGCGTTCGTCCGGCGTCAACTGACCGTGCAGGTAAGCCAAC
This sequence comes from Candidatus Multivorans thiocomprendens, assembly GCA_027493375.1. Taxonomy (GTDB): domain Bacteria; phylum Acidobacteriota; class Thermoanaerobaculia; order Multivoradales; family Multivoraceae; genus Multivorans; species Multivorans thiocomprendens. The sequence goes on from JAPVWO010000064.1 coordinate 11,252, forward strand.
TCCAGGTCGTCGCGCAGGGTTTCGGCTTCTTCCCTTAGGGAGCGGAGGTGTTCCTGGCGGGTGGACTCCAGCCGGTTGCGCCAACGCTCGATGTCGTCGTCGTCCATCTCGTCGACAGTCGCGGGCCAGTCGAGGATCCGCTCCGCGCTTACCAGGTCGGCAGCCTCGATCCGTTCCTCCAGCGCGGCTTCCACGCTCGCGACCGGATCGGAAAGGAGCGCGTCAAGCGCCTCGTTCGGGTCGCCCTCGGCTAGGCCGGAATCGTCGATCCGTATCTCCGGGTACAGCAAGAGATCGGACGCTCGGACCAAGTCCGGGACGGGTTCGTAGAGGTCGTCGGCTGCCGACTTTGAGTTCACCAGGTTCTCGGCCTGAGACAGCGCGCGGATCGCCACGCTGGCTGCCGCACGAACGAGCGGGTCCTGCTTCTGGCCCGCCTTGAGCCTCGCGAGTTCCGCGCGCAGGCCGGGAGCATCGGCCTTGACCATCCCCACCAGGTCCATTAGGACTTGCTGGCGGTGGTCGGCTCGACCGGTCGCGGTCTCCGTCAGGCCGATGTACTCGTGGGCCAGTTCGCAAGGTCTGTTCAGACGTCTCCGAAACTGCTTGAAGGTCTTCTGGTCAATGGATTGGCCTTTCCTAAGCTCCTGATCGCCCAGGTCGTCCAGGAGCTTCCTCAGGCTGTTGCGGTCCTCGATCTGGGCGAGTTCGGTCCGTACGCGCGCCGCGTCCGCTTCAGACACGATCGCACTCAAGAGCCGCTGCAGCGAGCCTTCCATCAGGAGTGCGTTCCAGACCTTCTTGGCGGGAACGTAGACAAAGTTCTGCTTTGGTGCTTCGGCGCGCCACTTCGCGAGGTTGTCCTGCAAGGCAGCCAGCGCGGCTCCTCGGTCCAGACGGCGTCTCGCTTGGCGCAGGAAGGAACCAGGGTCGATCCCGGCTCTTTGGACGGTCCAACTCCGCGTGGCGACTTTGCCGGCGAAGTCGTACAGACTTGGCAGGCCTTCGTGGGTGAGGCGCTGAATCCACACAGCCGCTGCGGTACCGGGCGCAAGCAAGGCCGGAACCAGAGCGCCAGCGAAACGGAGCAGGGCCTCCGCGTTCTTTTGGGCGGGCGTGCTCCCCGTCGGAGGCTCGTTCGGCGCAGTCTCGATGACGTCTCCCAGTTCCGACGCCAAGTCTCCGTGCGCCCGCCGCAGGTGGCTCGCGTAGAGCGCCGCCTCGACGATCGGGGATTGGGGTTGACTCGCCGCGATCTCCAGTTCCTCGGCGAGGCGGCAGATCTGGAAGGCTTCGGCCAAGCGAGGCGGTTCGTCAGCCAGAGCCTCCGCAAGGGCCTTCCTCACGCCTTGCTCGCGCTCGTTCCACGCCTGGGCCTTGGGTGGCTCCGGCGCCGTCGGGGCGGGTGCTGGCCTCGGCCCTTTGTGTGGCGACGGCGAATCCGCTGGTTCTTCGCCGACCTTTTCAGCACGGACTGCTGTCTCAGTTTCCGCTGCTGACGGCGCCGGCGACTTCCGGATCTTCGAATCGTCGGACTCCGCGGGCCTTTTCCGAGAAACCGGCTTAGCGGGTTGTGCTGGCGTCTGGGTGGGCTCGGCCTTCCGCTCTTTCTCGGCTTCAACCGCGGGCGATTCGGTGTCGGCCGGATCGTTCTCGGCCTCCGCGGCAGGAGGCGTCGGGGGCTTCCCGCCCGCTTGGGTCAGGACCTCCGCATCTGTCTGGGGGACTTCCCTGTCGCCCTGAACCGGTCCGCTTGGGGCGAGCGCCGCCAGTAGAGCGTCTTCGGCCGCTCGGTGGCGATTCCTGGCTGCGACCCTCTGTTCGTGGAGTGCGTCCAGCCGCTCGTCCAGGTTCCGCTGTTCTTCCCGGCTCGTGGGTTTGCGGTCCTGGAGGCTGATTCGTTGCTGTTCCAGGTTGCCGTAGTCGTTATGGGCCTGTTCCAGCGCTTCGATGGCCTTCTGGACCTCGCTCCGTAGTCTGGCGAACTCGGCTGTGGCCTCCCGCGGGTGCAGTTGCGACAGATTGCTCCACCCGTCGGCCAGTTCATCCACGTCTGCCCGGATTCCCGCGGCGGCGTCGCTCCTGGCGATTTCATCCAGGAAACGTGCGGCGGCCGACTGGAGTTCTTCTGTGGTTTTGCGGGAGTCGAGGCGCTGGCGCCGAGCCGTCAAGCTTCCCTGGAGTGTCTGCACGCGGTCTTCCACACTCGTCGCGAAGCCACCAAAGATCTCGAGGGACTCAGCGTCCTCGACCTCCTCGACGAGCCCGTGTAGGGAAGAGAACGCAGAGTCGATCGTCGTTTCCACGTGCTGCAGCGTCTGCAGTAGCTCGCGGTTCGGGACGTCGGGACGGGCGGCTGGTTCCCCGACTTCCGTTGACCCCGCCCCCGGCGTCTCAGGATCGATGTCGGGATTCGGCGGCGGGTCCGCGGCTGCCGGCTGGAGCAACTTCTCGAACTCTCCCGCCAGTTTGTCGACCCGGTCTACAGCCCGCTGGAGAACCGACCGGTCATCCAGGAGCGAGGCGAGCGTGAAGGCAAGATGAACGGTCTGGCGACGCTCCGCGTTGTCCGCTTCGGACCATCTGTTCAGCCGGGAGTTCACCTCCTCCCTGAGCCGGTCGACGAGGACATCGTCAGACCCCTCCGACTGGAGGAGGCTCCGGTCCAGCTTGTCCAGGATGCAGTACTCAAGGGATGGAGGCGGTTCGTCCTCGGGCCTGCCGCCTTTCCGCCGGTTCGGAACCGAAGCGGCCGGTCGCGGGTTGGCACGCCAATGGTCCCAGAGCTCCCTGCGGTTTCGCGGATCCGAGTAGAAGGCGAGCATGACGGCTTCGTCCGTTTCCGCCTCGAAGTCGTCGCCAATCTTCGAGCGCACCCAGACGCCCTGAAGCACGCGGTGGCGTCGTTGGCCGCTCAGATACAGAGGCTTCTGGAGCTTCAGAAGACTGCTGAGACAAAGGGGAAGACCGTTCCCCAACTCGTTCTTCGAAAGAGACTGGGCCATGTTCGCGTTGACAGGAGGCCGCGGACTCTAGCAGCCCGTGGCCAGGTCGGCGCCGGTCTCCGACACGAGCAGATCGACGACGTCCCGGAGGGCCTCGTCCTTGCTCGCTCCTTCGACGAGACGCAGCCGGTAGAGGTCGAGCTGCCGGTCGGCGCTCGACCCCTCGCGCACGACCTTCAGGCAGTGCCGGAGTTCCTGATCGCAGCCGAGGGAGCGGGCGTCCTCGGCGAGTTCGTCGACGAGTTCCTGCAGTTGGTCGGCGATGTCGATGCGGCCGCCGCGCCGGGTGTCGCCCAGGAAGGCCAGCATGCCGTAACGCTGCGCGAGCCACTTGTTCTCGACGATGATCTCGGTCGGCGGCTCGGCAGGAAGGGCGCCCTCGCGGTCGCGCCGCGCCAGCATCCTGATGAGGGACGCGTAGAGGGCGACGATGCACATCGCGTCCTCGATCGCCGGACAGGTGTCGCAGATCCGCAGTTCGACCGTGGGGAACTTGTGGGAGGGCCGGATGTCCCACCAGATCTCGCTGCCGTCGGCAATGAACGCCATGCGCTGGTACTCGCCGAGCAGCGCCTCGTACTCGGCGCGCGAAGCGAGCGGTCCGGGAATGCTGGTCCGGGGCATCGCCTCGAAGAGATTCAGCCGGTTGCACTTGAACCCCGACTCGCGGCCCTCGCCGAACGGCGACGAGGCGGAGAGCCCGATGAAAAGGGGCAGGTAGCGGCGGAGCGCGGTCATGACCCGTATCCGGGTGTCGAAGTCGCCGAAACCGGCATGCACGTGCATGCCGCAGATGACCAGGCGACGCACCGTCTCCTGGTAGGTCGAGGCGAACTGCCGGTAACGGTCCTTCGGCGTGGGCAGTTGGGCCTCCCAGGCCGCGAAGGGATGGGCCGAAGCGCCGATCACCGCCGCGCCGTGCGCTTGTGCCGCCTCGACGACGAGCCGGCGGGCCGCCTTCAGACCCTCGCGCACTCCGGCCACGGAGTCGTGGACGGCGGTGTTCGTTTCGATCTGGGAGCGAAGGAACTCGTGGACGATCTTCTGGCCGCCCGCGGCTTCGCCGCAGGCTTTGAAGATGGCGGGGTCGGGGTTGTTCAGGAGATCGCGCGAGTCGGGGTCGACGAGGAACAGTTCCTCTTCGACGCCAAGCGTGATCGTGACGTTGTCGGCGTTGGGGGAGGAACTCATGGCCGGCGAACTCTACGCCGTTTCCTCCCGGCGGTCCTAGTAGTTGAGCTCTTCGCCCTCCGACTTCGCGATCACCGCCGCGCCGATGGAGTCGGACGTGATGTTGACCATCGTTCGGTACATGTCGAGCGGGCGGTCGACGCTGAGCATCAGGCCGGCGAGGGCGTAGGCCTCGGGCGTCGTCAGGTCGATCGCCTCGAGCACGATGAAGATCATCACCAGGCCAGCCGAGGGAATCGCGGCGGCGCCGACGGAGGCCAGCAGAGCGGTCAGCACGACGACCACCTGGGTGGCCAGCGAGAGCTCGACACCGAGGGCCTGGGCGATGAAGAGCGCGCCGACGATCTCCAGGAGAGCGGTGCCGTCCATGTTGACGGTCGCGCCCATCGGCGCCACGAAACTCGTCACCCGGTTCGACGCTCCGACTTTCTCACGCAGGCACTTCATCGTCATCGGCAGGGTGGCCGCCGAGGAACTGGTCGAGAACGCCATCGCCATGGCCGACGCCATCGCCCGGTAGTGATGGACGGGGTTCTTCCTGGAGAGCAGGCTGAACAGCAGCGGCAGGACGACGAAGACGTGCAGCGTCAGGCCGACCGCGATCGTGAGGACATACTTGCCAACCTGCTGGAACACGTCGAGTCCCATCTCGCTCACCGCGCGGGCGAGGAGGGCGAAGACGCCGATCGGAAGCAGGCGGATGACCCACGTCGTCACCTTCATCATCGCTTCGAAGCCGGCGCTGAAGCCTTGGCGGAGAAGGTCGCCCGCCTTGCCGGTCATCACTCCGATCGCGGCGCCGAGCACGATCGAGAAGAAGATGAGCCCCAGGATGTCGCCGCCCGCCGCCGCGCCTACCGGGTTGTCCGGAACCAGGCGTTGGATGATGTCGGCCATCGAGCTGGGTGTCTGCAGGTCCTCGGGAGTGAGGGGCTGCACGCCTTCGGGCATGACGAGGCCTCTGCCGGGTCGTATGCTGTTGGCGAGCGTGAGTCCGACCAGAATGGCCATGAAACTGCTCAACGCGTACCACAGGAGGGTCTTGCCGCCCAGCCTGCCGATCGACCTTCCGTCGCCGATGCCGGACACGCCATGGACGATCGAGGTGAAGATCAGGGGCACGATGACCATCCTGAGCAGGCGCATGAAGAGGTCGGCGATCCAGCCGATCCAGCCCACTTCGCCGAAGACCAGGGCGAAACAGAGCCCCAGCGCCATTCCGATGAGTACCTGCCAATGAAGTGCGAGTTTCATGAGTCGGCAGGGTAGCACGCGCAAATCGAGGGTTCGTCGCCCGCTTCGGCGCCGCCCGCGCGTTCTCGCGCTGGCCGCTGTCGTGGTGCTGGCGGGGCTCGCGGCGAGCTGCGGCAGCGTCCGCTACTACTCCCAGGCGGTCTGGGGCGGAGCCGATGTCCTGGTGAAGCGGAAACCGATCGACCGCCTGCTCGAACCCGGCCGGGCGCAGGTTCTGTCAGCCGCGACGCGGGAACGGCTGCGGCTCAGCCAGGAGATTCGCGACTTCGCCAGCCGGGAACTCGGACTCCCGGACAACCGGAGCTATCGCAGCTATGCCGATCTGGGCCGGCCCTACCAGGTCTGGAACGTGGTCGCCGCGCCCCGGCTCAGCCTGGAGCCGAAGACCTGGTGCTATCCGTTCGCCGGTTGCGCCGCCTATCGCGGTTACTTCAACGAGCGCGCGGCGCGGCGCCACGGCGACCGGCTGGCCGCCGGCGGCTACGACGTACGCGTCGGCGGGGTGGCGGCGTACTCGACCCTGGGCTGGTTCGCCGATCCGGTGCTCAACACGTTTCTCGACTATGCCGAGGCGGACTTCGCGGCCCTGATCTTTCACGAGCTCGCCCACCAGGTCGTCTACGTCAAGGACGACAGCGCGTTCAACGAGTCCTTCGCGACCGCGGTCGAGGTCGAAGGCGTGCGCCGGTGGCTGCGTTCGCTTGGCCGCGACGAGGAACTCGCCGCCTTCGAGAGCGGCCGGCGGCGCCGGGGCGACCTGAATCGCTACCTGCTCGAAGCGCGAGGGGAACTGGAGTCGATCTACGGCAGCGATGACAGCGACGAGCGGAAGCTGGCCCGGAAGGCGGAGTTGTTCCGGGCGCTGCCTTCGCGCTACCGGCGTGGACTCGTTCCGGCCTGGCGCGCGGCGGGCGACGACGCGGGCGGCGAGTCGAACCTGGGCGGCTGGCTGTCGCGGCTCAACAACGCGGACCTCGTTTCGGTCGCGACCTACAGTGACCTCGTGCCGGCGTTTCTGGCCCTGCTGGAGAGGTCTGCCGGCGACTTGCCCGCCTTCTACGCCGAGGTCGAGCGTCTTTCGGGGCTTTTGCCGGAGGAGCGACGGCGAGAGCTTGGCGACGGCGCGGGACGATGATCGTGCGAGCCTCCTCCGTTCGCTGGTCAGTACCAGTCGATGGCGCCGCGCGCTACGTCGGGATGGTCGGTGAACACGCCGTTCACGCCGAAGCCGAACAAGTGGCCGCGGATCTCCTCGACGGGACTCCCGTAGCGACTGGGCGTCCGGTCGGCCCGGAACGTGTAGGGATGAACCAGCAGGCCGGCTTCCTGAGCCCATGCAACGATCTCTCGCTGCCGCTCGATCATCGTCTTGGCCGGTCCGATGCCGTCGGCGAAGTCGACGATGCCGGCCATACCCTCCGGGCTCAGGAAGCGCCGGTACTGCTCGACCTCAGCCATCAGGAGCACCTGGGGCAGCTTCGAACCCAGCGCGCGCAGTCGCTTGAGGCTCTCCAGCTCGAAGCTCTGGACGAAGACGCGCGCGCCGGGTTCCCGATAGCCGTGGCGCTCGAGAATCTCGAGCAGCGCCTCTTCCATCGGCAGACCCTCGGCGCGGTGCCAGGACGGCGCCTTGAGTTCCGGATAGATCCCCACGTTCCGTCCGGAAGACCGGTTCATTCCCTGGACGAGTTCGATCATCTCGGCAAACGTCGGCACCCGGAAGCGGCCGGCGCCCTTCGGGAAGCGGCCGTCCATGCGTTCCACGGCCTCCAGTCGGCGGATCTCCGCGACGGTGAAGTCGGCGGCGTACCACCTGCCGTCTTCTCGCGCCCGATCGGGAAAGACCTCCGCGACGTTCGTGGTCGCTTCCAGATGGATGTCGTGCAGGCAGATGAAGTGGCCGTCGCCGGTCACGACGAGATCCGGCTCAATGTAGTCGGCGCCCATGCCGTGGGCCACGGCGTAGGCCGGGAGCGTGTGCTCGGGCAGATAGCCGGAGGCGCCGCGGTGGGCGATCACGATCATGCGAGAGTCCGGGACTTCCGCTCGCCCTTCCTGGGCCGGCGCCGGGAGGCCTGCCGCCACGAGCAGGATGCCGGCCTGGAAGGAGAAGGGAATCATGTCCGCAGGATAGCGGCTCGGCCGGGATGCTCCCCGCGTTCCGCTTCTAAACCAGGAACAGACGCCGGCTCGCGTGGAGGCCGCCGGCTCAATCGGCCAGCGCCTCGACCTCGACTCGGGCGTCGTTGAAGCAGGCGCCGGCGCCGATGTCGGTCAGGGTGTCCGGCGCGAGGGCGCAGGCGTTGGTCCCCGATTCCGTGCTCCTCGCCCAGACGCCCTTGGGCAGCAGAGCGACGCCGGGCTTGAGGTCCGGGTTGAGGCGGACGCGGCAGCGGACCTCGCCGTAGTCGTTGAACACCCGCGCCCGCGGCTTGTCGCCGCGGCTCAGCCCGCGCTCGGCGGCATCGTCCGGGTGCATCTCGAGCGGCACCTGCCCGGGTCGCAACTGGCCGAAGGTCGAGCTCACCGTCTGCGGCACGGAGGGCGAGATGAGCGCCAGCGGGTACCGTCCATCGCCCGGCTCGGAGTGGAAGGCGTAGAGCCCCCGCGCCGACTCGGCCTCGAGGGACCGCGGGCAGAGATGGACCCTGCGGTCGGCCGTGTGGGGGAAGACGTCGACGAACTGGATCGGCCGGCGGCCGGTCTCGGGCAGCGCCAGACCCTCGTCCGCGAGCTGCCGCTGCCGCCGCCGGCCCAGCACCGCCCGCCGCCAGTCGCCCTCCGAGCGGGGGTCATCGTCGTGCAGGAGTCCGAGGCGGTCCGCCAGCTCGTCGAAGACACGCAGGTTGGAACGGGCCTCGCCGACCGGCTCCGTCACCGGCTTCGTGTCGTGAAGCACCATCGCGCCGTAGCCCATCGCCAGGTCGTCGTGCTCCAGGAAGGTCGTCGCCGGCAGCACCAGGTCGGCGTAGAGGGCGGTGTCGGTCATCACCTGGTCGAAGACGACGGTGAACAGGTCCTCGCGGGCCAGGCCGCGGCGGACGAGTTCCTGGTTCGGCAGCGTCGCGAGCGGATTCGCGTTGTACACGAAGAGGACCTTGACCGGCGGGCCCGGGATCGCGTTCGGGTCGGTCAGGACCCGGCCGACGTGGTTCATGTTCACGATCCGGGTACCCGGCGAGGGCTCGCGCCGGCCGACGTCGCGGAAGGCGGCGCCGTTGCTCATCGTGTAACCGCCGGCGCGGACCCTGAACTTGCCGCCCACGGCGGGCAGCGCGAGAATCGCCGCGACCGCCGAGCCGCCGTTCCGGTTGCGCTCGACGCCCCAGCCGCAACGGATGACCGCCGGCGAGGACGCGCTGTAGAGCTCGTAGCAGCGGGCGATGTCACGCACCGGGACGCCCGTGACTTCGGCGGCGCGCTCGAACGTCCAGGGTTCGGCGCGCCGGCGCAACTCGTCGACTCCGCTCGCGTGTTCGGCGAGGAACTCGAGATCCGCGTCGCCGCGGCGGAAGAGCTCGCGGTGGAGGGCGAGCGCCAGGCACAGGTCCGTGCCGGGACGCGGCTGCAGGTGGAGGTCGGCCTGCTTCGCCAGCGGCGTCCGCCGCGGGTCGACGACGACGAGCTTGCCGCCGCGGGCCCGGGCGGCGCGCAGGATCGGCACCAGGTGGATGCCGGTGGAGGAGGGGTTGGCGCCCCAGACGATCGCGAGTCGCGCGTGTTCGTAGTCCTCGAGTGCGACCCCGGCCATCTTGCCGTAGAGGCCGAGCGCGGCGGCCGTGCTGGGCGCGGCGCACACGTTGCGGGCGAGCGTCGAGGCGCCGAAACGGCGGAACAGGATCGCATCGGCCGTGTCCTGGGTCAGCAGGCCGTTGGAGCCGCCGTAGCTCAGCGGCAGCACGGACTCGCCGCCGAGCGCGGTCTTCGCCTCCGTCATCCGCTCGACGATCAGGTCGATGGCGCGGTCCCAGGAGATCGGCTCGAGCCGGCCTTCGCCCTTGCGGCCGGCGCGGCGCGCGGGGTGGAGCAGGCGATCCTCGCCGTAGAGGTGACGGGAGATCCGGCCGACCTTGGAGCAGATGAAGCCGCCGGTCAGCGGGTGCGCAACGTCCGGTGGCGCGGCGCGCACCTTGTCGACCCGGCCGTTCCGGACCTCGACTTCCAGGGAGCAGGAGTCGGGGCAGTCCAGCGTGCAGGCGGTGTGGTGAATGGTGGGCCGCGGAGCCTGGCTTGGCGTCGGATCGGCGACGGTCATCCGCGGAAGCGTACAACGCGGGACTGGCGGATCACGTCGTCGATCCGCCTGCCGGTGCGCCGGCCACCGGGTGCACCGGCGCCCCCGCCGGCACCCGGCGCGCGGCGCCGGCCATGCATCCTGCAACCAACCGGGTTACGATTCGCGCTCCCCGGCTGAGCCCCGGTTCGGGAATCACACGGACTTTCGCGATGACCCTGACGCTCGACCGACAGACTGCGCCGCCGCAAGCACGGGAGCAACGTGTTTTCAACTTCTCGCCGGGCCCGGCGGTGCTGCCGTTGCCGGTCCTCCGGGAGATACAACGCGATCTGCTGGCGTTGCCCGGTGTCGGAAGTTCCGTGCTGGAAATCAGCCACCGCTCGGCGGCGTTCGACGGGATCCTCGCCGAGGCTGAAGCCAACCTGCGCGAACTGCTAGCCGTTCCGGCGGACTATCGGGTGCTCTTCCTGCAGGGCGGCGCCTCGCTGCAGTTCTCGATGATCCCGATCAACCTGCTGCGCGGTCAGAGCCTGCCGGCGAGCTACATCCTGACCGGGTCCTGGGGCGGCAAGGCCGCGGTCGAAGCGCGCCGCGAGGGAGAGGTCCACGTGGCATGGGACGGGAAGGCAGACAACTTCGTGCGCGTGCCGGACGACGGGGAGCTCGATCTGCCGCCGGCCTCGGCGTATGTCCACTACACCTCGAACGAGACGATCCAGGGCGTCCAGTTCCGCCGTCCGCCGGCCGTCGGCGACGCGCGCCTGGTGTGCGACGTGTCGTCGGACTTTCTCTCGGGCCCGGTCGACGTGAGCGGGCACGGCCTGCTCTACGCCTGCGCGCAGAAGAACGCGGGCCCCTCGGGGCTGACCGTGGTCGTCGTCTCGGACGACGTTCTCGAACGCTGCGGCGAAGACGTGCACTCGATGCTCAGCTTCCGGCTTCAGGCCGAGAAGGGCTCGCGCCTCAACACCCCGAACGTCTTCGGCGTCTACGTGTTCCTGCTGGTGACGCGCTGGCTGCGCGACGAGGTCGGCGGCCTGGAGGCGGCTGCCGCCGGGGCGGAGGCGAAGACCGGACTGATCTACGACGTGCTGGACGGCGGCGGCGGCGAGTTCTACGTCCCCCACGCCGAGCCTGGGAGCCGTTCGCGCATGAACGTGACCTTCAGGCTGCGGAACCCGGAGCTCGAGTCGGTCTTCGTCGAAGCCGCGGCCGAACGGGATCTCGTGGCGCTCAAGGGCCACCGCAGCGTCGGCGGTTTCCGCGCGTCGCTCTACAACGCGATGCCCGTGGAAGGGGCCGAGCGGTTACGCGACTTCATGCTGGCCTTCCGCGCCAGGCACTGAGAACTCACACTGGGTGCGCCGGCGCCCTCGCCGGCATGAAGCGCGACGCCGCGAAGCGGCGAGCCCGAATCCCTACCGGCGGCTGGTCAACAGCGCCGAGCCCACGATCACCAGCAGTAGCAGGGCGCCTCCGCCCCAGACGAGGATCGGCGAAGCTCCACGCTCCTCGTACGTGACCACCTCGTCCCGTGGCTCGTCGAAGAGCGAGTCGTAGGCAGCCGCCGCTGCCTGTGCCGCGGTCGCCGCCGCCGCCATCGCCGCCTCGTCCTCCGGTTGCCCAAGACCTCCCTCGGCGATGATCCTCTCGACGGTGAGGACGAGATCCCAGAGCTCGTCCTTGCTGTAGGCGTCGCGATAGCCCGGCATCGCCGTGCCGTCCATGCCGAGATAGAGGCGGCTGTAGATGTCGGCACTGTCGTTTCCGCCCTTGAAGACGCCGCCGACGATGTTCGTCGGCAGGGTGTGATTGCCTTCGAAGTCGGGCATCGGGTCGTTGCGGAGCCGCCTTCCGTTCGGCCCGTGGCAGGAAGCGCAGGCTTCCAGGTAGATCCGCTCGCCGCGTGCGCGTCGTTCCTCGCCGAACGGAGGCTCGGGCGGTATCCCGATTGCCGGACCGGGTGTCGTTCGTCGCGCGAACTCCGCATCGGCCTCCGCGGCACTCAATTCACCCGCGGCGACCGCCCGATCGAGTTCGCTGCGGATGGCGTCCAGGCTGAAGCGGCGGGTGTAGCGCGCCATCGCCGCGATCTCGGCGTCCGGAACCTGGCCCCAGGCCGACATGCCGGTGCCCGGCATGCCCCGCCGGATCGTCTCCTCAAGGTCACGGTCCGAGGGGATGGCGTTCTCGGTGCTCGCCAGCTTGAAACGGCCCGACTGGAAGCTGCGGGGCCGTTCGCCGGTCGTGTAGCTGAACTTGCCCAGGCCGTCGCCGTCCTCGCCGTGGCATTCCCGGCAGTAGCGGAGGAAGGCCTGCCGTCCGAGGTCGTCGTCCGCGCTCGCGGCGCCCGAGATCGGCTCCTGGACAAGGGCCGCCATCGTGCCGGCAGTGAGTATGAAGGTGAAGAGGAACAAGGCCGCGCGCTCCAGAAAGCCGGTAGCCTGTTCTACCGGTTCCGGATGAAGGTCTGACGTGCCAGAGAACCCTATGACGATTGTCGAGTACCACGAAGCACGGACGCGGTTCTCTGAACTCCTGCGTGCCGTGGAACGAGGAGAGACCGTCACGATCACGCGACGAGGCGAGCCTGTCGCTCGAATCGTCGGGGCGGCGGCCGGCGCTGACGAGGCCGCGACCGCGGTCATCGAACGAATCGAGGGGGCGCGGAGCAAGCGCCCTAGCGTCACGATCGAGGAGATCCTCGAAATGCGCGACGAGGATCGTCGGTTTTGAGCAACTGTTCGCCGGCAAACTTGCCGGCGAACAGTTGACGTTTGGACGCTGGTCGACTGCACCTCCTGGTTCGCGGAGTGGATGGCTCGTGACGAGTACCGGGACGCCTACTTCGAGGATCCGTCGCTGCTCGAACTCAAGCTCGAGAGCGAGTTCCGCGCCGAGTCGGCTCAGAAGCTGGCCATCGTCCTGGAGCAGGCGGGCGAGAGCGACGTGGTCGCCCTGCTCGGCGTCGCGTCGCTGTACGGTTTCCTGCGGGTGTCCGACCTCATCCGCGCGGTGGAGCCTGCCGTCCGCGGCCGCCTCGTCGTCTTTTTCCCAGGCAGCAGGAACGAGAACAACTTCCGGCTGCTCGACGCGCGCGATGGCTGGAACTACCTGGCCCAGGCCATCACGCTGCACGACGAACAGGTGAACCTGCCGTGAAGATCCACGAACTGCTCGACCGCGACCCGCGCGGCGCTCGCCTCGCGAACAACGGACAGGCCCGCATCGGCGGCGACGACGATCGGGCTCGGGCGGTGCTGCGCGAGGAACTCTCGACCTTCGTCTGCGACGGACGGTTCGGCGACGCGCTGCAGCGAATCCTCGACCGGTATCTCGGCAACGTAGGGTCCGCGCGGCAGGACGCCGCCTGGATCAGCGGGTTCTTCGGCAGCGGCAAGTCCCATCTGCTGAAGATGGCGGCGCATCTGTGGGAGAACACTGCGTTCGCCGACGGCGCCACCGCCCGCGGTCTGGTTGGGAACTCCCTGCCGGGAGACGTCCATGCGTCGCTGCGCGAACTCGACACCCAGGCGAAGCGATCCGGCCGTCCGCTCGTCGCGGCGGCGGGCACGCTGCTCGGCGGCAACGACTGGGTGCGTCGTACCGTGCTCGAGATCGTCCTGCGCGGCTGCGGCTGGCCCGATCAGTACGCGCAGGTCCGGTTCTGCTTCTGGCTGCGCGACGAGGGAGCGCTCGACGCGGTGCGCACGGCCGTCGAAGCGAAGGACAGGGACTGGCGGCGGGAACTCAACAACCTCTACGTGAGTCCGGTCCTGGGGCAAGCGGTCACGGACGCCGTTCCCGGTTTCGCCAACGACGTGAAGACCGCCTTGCAGGCGTTGCGGGCGCAGTTCCCGCCGACCCGCGAGGACATCACCACGGAGCAGTTCGTCGATGCCGCCCGGCGCGCGCTCTCGGACAGCGACGACTTGCCCCACACGGTGCTCGTGCTCGACGAGGTACAGCAGTACATCGGCGCCGACGAGGACCGATCGTCGGCGATCACCGAACTCGCGGAGGCGATCCAGACCCGCTTCGACAGCCGCCTGATGCTCATCGGCGCCGGCCAGTCGGCGCTCTCGGCCGATACTCCGCATCTGGCCAAGCTCCGCGACCGATTCGTGATCCGGGTGGAACTGACCGACGCCGATGTGGAAGCGGTAACGCGCCGGGTGCTGCTCGGCAAGAAGCCGAGCGCCGTTCCCGAGATCGAGAAGCTGTTCGAGGTCCATGCCGGCGAGGTGGCCCGGCACCTGCGGAACACGCGCATCGGGGCCCGTCCGGAGGACGCCGGCCACCGGGTCGACGACTACCCGCTGCTGCCGACCCGCCGCCGGTTCTGGGAGGCGTGCTTTCGCGCCGTGGACGCCGGCGGCGCGCACAGTCAACTCCGTTCCCAGTTGCGGATCCTGCACGACTCGCTGAACGCGCTCGCGCCGCGGGACCTGGGGGCGGCCATTCCGGCCTCGGACCTGTTCGATGCCCTGGCGCCCGATTTGGTCAGCACGGGCGTTCTGCTCGGCGAACTCGACACACGGATCAGGCGGCTCGACGACGGGACGGAGCGGGGTCGCCTGCGCCGCGACCTCTGCGGACTGGCGTTTCTGATCGGGAGGCTGCCCCGCGATGCCGCGGTCGACATCGGGGTCCGGGCCGCGGCTTCCACCCTGGCGGACCTGCTGGTGACCGACATCACGGGGGACGCGTCGGCGTTTCGCCGCGAGGTGGAGGTGGAACTCGAGTCGCTGGCGGAGGGCGGCGAGCTTCTCAAGGTCGGCGGCGAGTACCGGCTTCAGACCACCGAAGGCGCGGAGTGGGACCGTGCCTACCGCGAGCAGGTGGCGGCGATGCGGCAGGACGAGGTCGAGATTGCGCGCGTCCGCAACCAGCTCTTCGGCGGCGAGGTCGACGCCGCCGGAACGTCGCTCCGGCTCATCCACGGCGAATCGAAGATGCGCCGTGTCGTGAAGCTGCACGCCGGTGAAGAGGCGCCGGCGCCCGATGCCGAAGCGGTGACCGTGTGGTGGCGCGATGGCTGGTCGGTACGCCGGAGCGCCGTGGAGAACGAAGCGCGGCGCGCGGGAATCGAGAGTCCGGTTCTGTTCGCCTTTCTGCCGCGCCGGAACGCGGACGCACTCAGAGACCGGATCCTGGCGGTGGAGGCGGCACAGCGGGTACTCGACCTGAAGGGCAGCCCCTCGTCACCCGAGGGACAGGACGCCAGGGCCGGCATGGAGAGCCGTCGGGACGACGCAGCGCGCCATCGGGCCGAACTCGTCCTCGACGTGCTGCGCGCGGCCACCGTCTACCAGGGCGGAGGCACGGAAGCGTACGGGGAGGATCTGCGTCAGCGGATCGAGCGGGGCGCCGAGGCATCGGTGGCGAGGCTCTTCCCGGAGTTCGACAAGGGGGACCATCGGGCCTGGGAAGTCGCGCTTCGCCGTGCCCGCGACGGTTCCGCTACGCCGCTTCAGATCGTCGGTTGGGACAAGGAGACGCCGGACCATCCGGTGGCTCGGGAAGTGCTGGCGAGGACGGCCACGGGCGCGCGGGGCACCGAACTTCACCGGACGCTCCGGGCCGCTCCCTTCGGCTGGCCCCAGGATGCCGTGGACGCCGTGCTGGTGGCCCTGCACCGGAGCGGGCGCCTGCGGGCGGTGCGCAACGGGGTCGATGTTGCGGTCGGCGCGCTGGACCAGGCGGGCATCAAGGCCGCCGAGTTCCGTCCCGAGAAGGTCGTCCTCACGGTGAGCGAACGGATCGCCTTGCGCGGTCTGTTCCAGGAACTCGACATCCGCGGGCCGAGCGGGGAGGAGGCCCGGTTCGCTCGGCCTTTCCTCGACCGGCTGCTCGCGCTGGCGGAATCCGCCGGCGGTGCGGCGCCCCTGCCGCCCGTGCCGCCCACCGCGTTCATCGGCGATCTTTCGCGCCTCGGCGGCGCCGAGCAGTTGGCCGCCGTCAATGAGCAGCGCGAGAGCATCGGCGAGTCGATTGCCGCCTGGCGCGTGCTCTCCGAACGGCGCCAGCGCCGCGAACCGGCCTGGCGGCTTGCGACGGGCCTGCGACGGCATGCGCGGGGCCTGCCCGAAACGGAGGCGGTGGAGCAGGAGCTTGAAGCGATCGAGCGGCAGCGTTCCCTCCTCGAGGAGATGGACCGCCTGGCGCCGCTCGCGGGCCGGCTCGCCGGCGCATTGCGAGAAGAACTGACGGCGCGGCGCCGGAAACTCGCCGCCGCCGTGGTCGGCGCAGCGGAGGAACTGGCCGCGGACGCGACCTGGCGGCGGTTGGCGCCGAGCGAACAGGCGGAGATCCTTCGGCAGTGCCGCCTGACGCCTCCGGCGGAGACGCCGATAGCGACCGTCGAGGAGCTTCTCGCCAGCCTTGAAGACCGTCCGCTCTCCACATGGCGGGCCGAAGTCGACGCGGTCCGCGAGCGCGCGTCCCAAGCGCTGGTCGCCGCGGCGGAGCGTGCGCAAGCCGACCAGGAAGACCTACAGGCGCCGATAACCGTGCCCATCCGCCGCGGCACGCTCCCCGATGAAACGGCCGTGCGCGGCTGGTTGCGCGAGCAGGAAGAGAAGCTGCTGGAGGCGGTGCGGAAGGGTCCGGTGATTCTGCGGTGAGCACGCGTTTCGTAAACGGCACACTATGGTCATTTATTGACGTTGAAGGTTCGATAAACGTACTCTTGTCGGACAACGAGGCGGCGTACGGACCGTTCGGACGCCCGCAGCACGATCAAGGGGCTACGGCATGTCGCTAACCGCCGAACAACTTGCAGCGAGGATCCGGGCCACGAGGCAGGCTGCCGGGCTCACCCAGGGTGCGGTTGCTGACGCTCTCGGACTCTCCCGCCCCGCCGTGTCCCAGTTGGAGGCCGGGAAACGGTCCGTGTCGGGCCTCGAACTAGAGCGTCTTGCGCGCCTGTGCGGGAGGGGCATGGCGGATTTCTTCGACGATGCGTTCTCCTCCGAAGGCGGGGCAGCCACCGCGCTCTTCCGCAGGCATCCGGCTCTGAGCGACGATTCTCATCTCCGCGAGGCGGTCGGCTTGGCGCTGGAGTTCGGCCGTTCGATCGCGATCCTTGAGGATCGGCTCCAGATCGGCGGGCGGGAGACGGTCGTTGCCGGCTATCGGAGCGCCGCCCTGAAGAGCAAGTGGGATGCCATCCAGCAGGGCGAACGGGTGGCCGACGCGGAGCGGGGACGGCTGGGGCTGGGCCTAGAGCCGTTGCCGGACCTCCTGGATCTGATGGAGAGGCAGGGCGTACGGGCAGTGGCGACGCCGATGCCCAGCGAGGTGTCCGGCCTGACCCTGGTGGACGACGCGGCCGGCGTGGTCGTTGCGGTCAACGGGCGGCACGGGTTCGATCGCCAGCGCTTCTCCCTGGCGCACGAGTACGCGCACGTCCTCCTCGACCGCGACAGACAGGCTTGCCTGAGCCGCCGGGAGGACCAGGACTCGCTCATGGAAGTACGGGCCAACTCCTTCGCCGCCGCCTTCCTGCTCCCCGTCGGCGGGGTCCGCCGCTTCGTTGACTATCTGGCCAAGGGGCGAGCGAGTCGGACCCTCCGGCAGGTCTCCGACGGCCGCGATGTCCACAGCGCGGAGCGTCGGCGGCCTCCCGGCAGCCAGAACCTCCGTCTTCACGACCTGGCGATGCTCGCGCACCACTTCGGCGTCAGCCGCGTTGCAGCGCTCTACCGTCTGAAGAGTCTCGGGATCGTCACGGAACAGCAGCGGGCCGCCCTGGCCGAACGGAACGCCACCCAGGGCAATCGCATCGCGAGCCTCCTCGGTCTTCGAAACCCCGATGCCGCACGCCGGCGCGTGCCCCGAAAGCGCCTCGTGACCCTCGGCATCGAGGCGCTGGAGCGGGAGATCATCTCCTACGCCAAGCTCCGCGAACTGGCAGAGCTCGTGGGCGTCGGCGAGACCGAGCTTGAGGAGGTCGTGGTGGCGGCGGGAATCGACCCGCGGCCGCCAGTCGATGTCTCGCTGGTGGCCTTGGCGGCTCTTGAGGAAGCCAGACAATGCAACGAGTAGCGGGAGTCCGTTTTCAAGCTGAAGGCGAGAGCGCCGCGCCGTCAATCGGATACTGGAATGCGCCTCGGCGCGCAGCTGCTCCGACTGGCAAGTGGGGGCCGTGACTGACTTTGCTGCAAGGAGAGGAGAGCATGACCTTCATGAAGAGCGTTCGGCTGGACAGTTTCCTGTCCTTCCCGCCTGACTCGCCGGAGTTCGAGCTTCGGCCCCTCAACCTCCTGATTGGGCCGAACGGAGCCGGCAAGTCGAACTTCATCGAGGCGTTCGAGCTGCTGGCGGCGACGACTGACGACTTCGCGGCGGCGGTGCGAGACGGCGGTGGCGCCGAGGAGTGGCCCTGGAAGGGAACCGGCGGCAACGGCAGGGCGCGAATCGAAGCCGTCCTGGCCGCTACGCCGTTCGAACGGCCGCTGCGCTACCGGCTGGAGTTCGGCGCAAACAGGCGGAGGGTTGAGGTCTTCGACGAGGCGCTTGAAGAAACTCGGCCACGGTCGGGCTACAGAGACGACGTGTTCTTCTACTACCGGTTTCAGGATGGGCATCCCGCGCTCAACGTTCAGGACGACAGCGGAGGGCGCACGCAGAGGCGGCTCCGAAGAGAGAGTCTGCTCTCCGATCAGTCCGTGCTCAAGCAGCGAAAGGACCCGGATCGCTATCCGGAAGTAACGTGGGTCGGCGAGCAGTTCGCATCGATTCAGACATTCCGTGAGTGGAGCTTTGGTCGCTACGCCTCGGTGAGGCAGTCGCAGAGAGCGGATCTTCCGACGGACCGTCTCCTGCCGGAGAGCCAGAACCTGGCCCTTGTCATGAATCAGGTCGAGGGAGCGGCGCCAGAGCGTCTCAACAAGTTGCTGGCCGGGTTCCTGCCGGGGTTCGAGCGGATCTGGACGTCCGTCGGCAGCGGGCGGGTCGAGCTCTTCTTGCGCGAATCGGGGCTGCGTACGCCGATTCCGGCAACTCGGTTGTCAGACGGCACGATCCGGTTCATGGCGATCGTGGCGACGCTGCTCAATCCCACGCCGCCGCCGCTCGTGTGTATCGAAGAGCCGGAGTTGGGGCTCCATCCCGATGCGACGGCAAGACTGGGAGAGCTCCTGATCGAGGCATCCGAGAGGACGCAGTTGATCGTTACGACGCACTCCGAGAGTCTGGTGGGTCGCTTCACGAACGATTGCGAGGCCGTGATTGTCTGTGAACGACCCGGGGCGGGAACGGAACTCCAGCGTTTGGACCGTCAGGAGTTGGCCAGTTGGCTGGACGACTACACCCTGGGCGATCTCTGGGCCATGGGCCAACTGGGGGCGAACCCGTGAAGGGTGTTCGCTTGTACGTGGAAGGCGGCGGCGGTCGCGCTGGTCGGTCCAAGGGAGGCCGCGATGGGCGGGCGCAATTGCGACGGGGCCTCAACGAGTTCCTTGCGGGAATCAAGAGGACCGCGAGGGCTCGTCAGCTCAAATGGAACGTTGTTTGCTGTGATCCACGTGACGATGCGTGCCGACGTTTCGTAGAGGCGGCCCGGGCGGGGAGCAAGGAGATCGTGTTGCTGCTCGTGGACTCCGAGGACGAGGTCAAACAGGGGCCTCGTCGTCACTTGATGGCGCGGGATGGGTGGACTCGGCTGAGAGGCTTGGAGGAAGAGCGGATACACCTGATGGTACGGGCGATGGAGACCTGGTTGGTTGCGGACCTCGAGGCTCTTCGTTCCTACTACGGCAGGCAGTTCAACGACAAAGCGTTGGCCGGGCGACAAGACCTTGAGCAGGTTCCGAAGAGGCGCATCGAAACCGCCCTGGTGCGGGCGACGCGGGCGACCCAGAAGGGCGAGTATCACAAGATCCGGCACGCCAGCGACCTCCTGGCCCTCGTCGATCCAGAGAAGGTCCAGGCCCGCTGTCCGCACTGCAAGCGGTTCTTCGACACGCTGACCGCCTTGATCGAGGAGGCGGCTTGAGGTGATCGCGCCGCTCCATCCCGACCTGCGCAAGCAGTTGCAGAAGGCGCTGCTCGCGGCCCGGAGAGTCGGCGAGGAGGGCGCACGGGCGGCACTTCGGGCATTGGCGGTGGACGCGGCGCGGCCGCATGAGTCGATGTCGGCGGAGGAACGCGGGCTGAGGCTGCGGATTCGCGCCCACGGCCGGCAGTTGGGCGACGCACGGGACCGGCAGAGCGGAGTGCAGGAGATCGGGCGGCTGGCTCACGAAGTCGCCTGCGAGCACTGGCACCGGATGCTCTTCGCGCGGTTCCTGGCGGAGACCGGGTTGCTAGTGGAGCCCCGGTCCCGGGTCTCGGTGTCGCTCGACGAGTGCGCGGAACTGGCGCGGGAAACTGGCGCAACGAATTTGCATGGCCCGACGACGGTCGAATCCACCGGGAGAACCCCAAGGCGTACGTCAAGGGGGAGCGGGTCTGGGGTAGGAGTGGTGTCGTGATGGCCGTCATGAGTGAGCTTCAAGCAACTCTGTACTGCGACGACCTGTTCGACATCAGTTGCGTACCGCTTGTACCGTCGTCTCCAGACGACCTTTCGCCCCTCTGGTCCTACTGCAGCGACGACCGTTACCGGATGGAGGTGCGCCTCGTCGACCCCAAGTCGAACGTCACGAACGCGACTCTGGCGAAGGTCCCCTTCGACCTCGCTCACTGGCGGCAGGTCGCGGCCGAGCGCTATCCCAAGGGCCTTCCCGAGCCCTACTCCGACGACCCGACCCAGTGGCTCTTCCACGGCTACCCCTGCGGCTCGGTCGTCTGGGACGAGGATGCCAAATGGACGGCTCACGGCCCCTTCCACGTGAACACATCCGTGCTTCACGTCGCCGTCGCTCGGCTGCTCGGCTACCGTTGGCCAGCGGAGCTCGACCCGGAGATGCGGCTGGCGGCGGAATCCCGAGAATGGGCCGAGCGATGCCGGAAACTGCATGACTTCGCCGACGCGGACGGCATCGTGTGCCTTCAGGCCGCGGGTGGCGAGCTGCCGGCGGCCGAGCGTTTGCGCGCACTACTCTCAGCCGCCTACGGCGAGGAGTGGTCCGCGGAAAAGGAGCGTGAACTCCTTGCCGCTGCCGCCAACGGCAAACAGCAGCCCAGGTCCCTCAGCGAGTGGCTCCGCGACCGGTTCTTCGCCGAGCACTGCAAGCTGCTTCACAACCGGCCCTTCGCCTGGCACGTCTGGGACGGCCTGAAGGACGGCTTCCACGCCCTCGTCAACTGCCACCGCCTGTGCGGGCCGGACGGCGAGGGGCGGCGCACCCTGGAGGCGCTCGCCTACCGCCATCTAGGCGAGTGGATCGACCGTCAGCGCGCGGCGCAGCTCCAGGGCGACGAGGGCGCGGACGCCCGGCTCGCCGCCGCCCTGGACCTTCAAGGTCAGTTGGCGCTCATCCTCGAGGGCGAACCGCCGTACGACCTCTTCATCCGCTGGCGGCCGCTCCACGAGCAACCCGCCGGCTGGGCGCCGAATCTCGACGATGGCGTAAGGCTCAACATTCGCCCCTTCATGCGAGCAGAACTCCAGGCCGGCGGCCGCAAGGGCGCCGGCATCCTCCGCGTCAGGCCCAACATCAAGTGGGGGAAGGACCGCGGCACGGAGCCTGAGCGTCTGCGGCCGAGGGATGACTTCCCCTGGTTCTACTCATTCCCGGGCCAGGGCACGGGGGCTGGCCGCACCGACTACAAGGCGTCGCCGGAAGCCGAGTACGATGGTGCTCGCTGGAACGACCTGCACTACACGCGGGCTGCGAAGGAGGCTGCGCTAGGGCGTTCGCGAAACGACGAGGCTGCGGTCCGAGTTGGTGCCCGAGGCTTTGCGCTACCTGGAGCACAATCCGCTTGCGGCGGAGCGTTCCAGGTTCCGTCATGTAGTCGTGGACGAGTACCAGGATCTCAATGTGGCAGAGCAATCCGTCATTGACGTCCTTGCCGAAGATGCCGCCCTCACGATAGTCGGTGACGAGAACCAGTCCATCTACTCGTTCAAGCACGCGCACCCGGAGGGGCTCAGTGACTTCGGTTCGACCAAGGATGAAGGTCTCCAAATCTGTCGACGCTGCCCTCACCAGGTGCTCTCCATGGCGAACTCCCTGATCGGCCACAATGATGTTCGAAGCGACCGCGAGTTGTTGCCCTACCGGAAGGCGAGGAAAGCGCGGGTGCGTGTCGTGCAGTGGCAGACCGTCCATCAGGAAGCGGCCGGCCTCGCCGAAGTCGTCCGCGCGTCCATGGCGGCGGGAGATGTAGAGGCCGGAGGAGTCCTCGTGCTCGCGCCGAACCGCGTCTTTGCAAATCCCGTCAGAGACGCTCTGCAAGAGGCCGGCGTTCCGGCCGAAAGCCTGTTCCGGGAGAAGGAACTGGACGGCAGCGGAGGCGAGAACGGCAACCCAAGGGCGGAGGAGGCCCTGACTCTCCTGACCCTGGCTGCCGACCCGGAGGATCTCGTCGCGCTCAGATGCTGGTGTGGGCTGTCGGCGGCGACGTCCTTCGGCTGCGCCGCATGGCAGCGAGTCCGGGAACATTGCGACAGCAGTGGCGCCCCGGTCGTCGAGGTCCTGGCGGGCGTGCGGGAGGGAAGAGTGACCTGGGCCCAGTCTTGGCGTCTTCGGAATCGCCTGCAGCAGTTGGACGCGAGGCTTGATGGCTTGAAGGAGGTCTCGGGCAGGGCCTTGGTTGATGCCGTCTTCCCAAGTGGGGACGAAGACTTCGAGGCGCTTCGGACGACGGCAGAGGAGGTCTTGCGGAGCCACTCGGTGGAGGCGGGCGAGGCAGTGTGCGCTGAACGACTCGCCGAGGAAGTTCGGGCTCGAGTAGGTCGGCCGGAAGTTCCGACCGAGGTCGACTACGTCCGGGTGATGAGTCTGCACAAGTCAAAGGGACTGACCGTCGACATGGTGGTGGTCACTGGCTTCGTGGCCGGTGTCATGCCGCGTATCGACGCAGATGGTGGGGATGGCGTTTCGTTGCGCGAGAGCCTGGAAGAACAGCGACGCTTGCTCTACGTTGCGCTCACGCGGACGAGGGAGATCCTGATTCTCTCCAGCGTCGTCCGCCTTAGCGGTGAGGATGCCCACTGGCTGCGGATGCCTGGCGGGCGCCGTGGGAGGGTCCGCCCCGTGGGAACGTCGCAGTTTCTGCGAGAACTTGGTCCGGCAGCGCCCAAGCCCATCACTGGTGACGTCTTTCTGAGAGAGTGGCTTGGTCGCCGGTCAGAGGGAGTCGCCTGATGGTCTCACCCGAGGTTCCCGGCCAGACTTTCGTACCCGAGGTTGCCGGCCAACTCCTGAAGCGGATTCGGCTGGGCGAACGGGCCGACCTGCTCCTGCGTCATGTCCAGTTCGCGGGTGGTCGTATGCGGCGTCCAAGCCGTGCGAGCCTCGCTGACGATCTGGCGGCTCTCGCCAACGGACGCGGGGGCGAGTGCCTGCTTGGAGTGGACGACGAGAGTCGCGAGATTCTCGGTATTCCCGCTGGGCGCCTGGACCGGGTCGCACGGCTGGTTGGCGAGACCTGTTGGGAGATGGTCGAGCCGCCTCTCGACGCGCTAGTCGAAGCGCTGGAGTTGCCCGACGCGTGTGGCGAGCGTCGTGCGGTCGCGCGGATCTCGGTAGGGAGGAGCCTCTTCGTGCATCGGAGTCCCGGCGGCTATCTGCGGCGCTCAGGCGACTCCGGAGTAACGCTCTCTCCCGGGGACCTGGCGCGGCTGGTCCATGACCGCAGCCGACCCGGTCTTCCCTGCTTCGACGAGACGATCGTTGACGGCGCCAGCTTCGACGATCTCGACCAGGGCCTGGTCGATCGCTTCCGACACCATCGGACGGAGGATGATCGCGAAACCGTGGCGGCGACCGTGGGCTTGGTCGGAAGCTCGGACAAGGGGCCGTTGAAGCCGACGCTCGCCGGCGTTCTCCTGGCCTCCGAGCGACCGGAGATCTGGCGTCCGAACGCGTTCATCCAAGCGACGGCCTGCCGTGGGACCGACGTTCCAGATGCGCCGGATGTAGCGAACCGCCGGATGGACGCTCTGGATTGCCACGGCCCTCTGGACCGGCAGGTCGCCGACGCCTGCCGGTTCGTGGCAAGAAACCGAAGTGGCTTTGCGAGCGAGACCAGCGGCGGGCCAGGCTACCCGCAATACGACATGACGGCTGTCTCCGAGGCGCTCGTGAACGCGGTGGCGCACCGCGACTACTCCGTGCACGGTCCGCCCATTCGCTTGCGGCTGTTTCCTGACCGGCTCGAAGTTCAATCTCCGGGCGCGCCGTCCAACGGCATCAGCCTCGCTACGCTCGCCTGCCGGCAGGCGTCAAGGAACATCACGATCTCCGGCCTGCTTGCAAGGTGTCCGACGCCGGAAGGCTTGCCAGGGCTGAAGACTGCTCGCAAGACGCTCATGAAGCTGCGCGGCGAGGGCGTCAGCTTCATTCTCCGCAGGAGCGAGGAGCTTTCGGGGCAGCGGCCCTTGTACGAACTGCTCAACGACCGCGAGCTGCGCCTGACGATCTTCGCCGCCGCGCCATCGCGCGAAGCGGGTGTGCAGTGAGATGACGACTCTGTTCTCCACCGAGGAACTTCGCGCCCTCCTTCGCCGGGGCGAGGGCCAGTTCGTGGAGTTCAAGGCAGCGTGGGACCGCAGCGGCGCCGCGCCGCGCTCGCTGAAGCGGCGGGCGGTGCGGGACCTCATCGCGGAGTCCGTCGCGGCCTTCGCGAACGCGGACGGCGGAACGCTCCTGGTCGGGGTCGAGGACGACGGCGCGCCTTCCGGTCACTCCTATCCGCGAGAGGCGGTCGAGGACTTCATGACGGTCCCGGTGCGGCGTCTCAGACCTGCCGTTTCGTGCCGCGTCGAGCGGACGATGCTGGATGGCCACGAGATCCTGACCTTCGACGTTCCGATTGCGCCCGAAGCCGTGATGATCGAGGGCAACGGCTTTCCGTACCGCGTGGGGAGTCGAACGGAGCGTGAGCCGCAGGAGGTCATCAATCGCCGCAAGCAGGCATACCGGCAAGTCGGCTACGAGCCGCGGGTGGAGCCGGACGCGACGCTGGAAGACCTCGACCTGGAACTGGTCAAGAGGCATCTCCACCGCGCGCCGCTGAGCGGCCGGGATCCGGTCGAGGCGCTCGAGCACTACCAGTTGATTGTTCGCGCCGCCCGTGGATGGCGGGTTACGAACGCGGCACTGCTGCTCTTCGCCGCCGGGCCTGCGTTTCGCTGGCATCCCCGGGCCGGCGTGCGGATGTTCAAGGTCTTTGGCAGGGAACGGCTTCATGGCCCGCGGCGCAACGTGCAGCAGCTTTGCGTGGTCCAGCCGCCGCTGGCCTCGGGCTTGCCGGAAGCCATCAAGATCGCCGGCACGCATGTCCGGAGAACCGAGAAGCTGACCGGGATGCAGTTCGATCGTGTCCCCGAGTATCCCGCGTTCGCCTGGGAGGAGGCGATCGTCAACGCAGTGGCCCATCGGGACTACGAAGTGCGCGGCCGGGAAATCGAGGTCTGGTTCTACGACGATCGCATGGAGGTCTCCAGTCCGGGCGGCCTCCTTCCCGAAGTGACGGAGGAGCGGCTGATGTCGGGGCTTCCGACCCACGTCAGTCGGAATCCTCTGCTTGTACGCGTGCTCGCGGACGCCGACTTCATGCGTGAGGAGGGCGAGGGCATCGTCCGCATTCACGAGGAGATGGAACGGAGAGGGCTGCCGCCGCCCGAGATCGAGGCGGAGGGTTGGCTGTTCAGCATTCGGCTGTACAACCACAAGTCCGAGCGGGCGGCGGAAGGCGGCGGCGACCTGATTCGGGAGCCGCGCGCCTCCATCGGCGCGGGCCGCGATGTCGAGACCGGGATGCCTGCCGCCGGCGCCGGCTCGGCTCGGGCCGTATCGGAGGTTGGCGACTCGCGGCAGGTCGAGACTCGGCCGGTTCGCGGGGCGGTCCAGTCGGACATCGACCTCTCGCTTGTGCAGGACCATATGGAACGAACTTCGGGCGTCTCCGACGCGGGGCGAAGGGCGTCGACGAAGGAAGCACTGGTCCGGATGGGGATCCTGGCCGATGTCGAAGGCGAAGCGCTCCCGACCGTCTTCGGGTTGATGGCGTTTGGCCGACAGCCGCAGTCGCGTTCACGCTGCTCGTCCTTCAAGGTGACCTGCTCCGCCTACGCGGGCGCGGATCAGGCAGCCGACGTCATCCTCGCCGGCGAGGCGAGCGGTCGTCTTGGCGATCACGTCGAGCGCTGTCTGGGCTGGATTCGCAGCCTCGGTTGGGGCGAACGGTACGATGGGCTGTACCGGACTGACCGGCCGATCGTCCCGCCCGCCGCGCTCCGCGAGGCGCTTGTCAACGCGGTCGCGCACAGGGACTACGGCATTCTGGGTTCGCCCGTGCTGTTGGAGGTCTTCTCGGACCGGCTCGTCGTGACGAGTCCCGGCGGATTGCCTCCGGGCGTGACGGTCGATGCCGTGCTTGCCGGTGGATCGCCTCAGGCCCGCAACCCGCGCATGGCCGGCGTACTGGCCGCGGGGAGTTTCATGGCGGGGCGTGGCCGGGGGTGGCGGCTGATGCGGGAAGCGATGGCCGAGTTCAACGGCACGGAGCCGGAACTGGCCAGCGAGGACGGCGCCTCCACCAGGGTCACGTTTCGCCGGGGTCATGACTGAGGCTGGAGACGAGACGCGGTGAGTCGACTGAGGCAGAGCAACGGCGACGACTACCCCGAGGCCGCGCGCAAGCATCTTCAGGACGCGGTCGCACTTCTCTCGGCTGGCCGGCCGGACGGCGCCGCGTACCTGGCCGGCTACGTCGTGGAGTGCGCCCTGAAGACCCTCTTGCAGATCGAGAACGGAAGAGCGGATCGCATCCACGGGCTGTCGGCTCTCCATCGGCAGGTGGGCGCGCTGGCGGTCCAGGCGAACGTGAGGACGGGACGCTACTGCGTGGCGGCTGACAGACTGCTCGACAAGGCAGCGATACTCGGTTGAAGTCCGAGCGTTCGATACCGGGCAGCGAGCGTTTCGGCGGCCGATGCGCGGGCGTGGCGAAGGGAGGCTGCCGCGGTCTATTCCCAGGTCGTGGGAGATCTCGTTCTTGATGGGAGGATCTGATGCTGCATCTTGACGAAGCCAGGGAGCGGGTCGTGGAGTGTCTGCGTGGGTTCCTGCGCGGCAGGAGCCGCTCGTGGCGCGTCCTTCTGGTCTCCGACGTTCGAGCGCGGTTTCGGGTCGTGCTCTGGTGCCCGAAGACTCATCGGAACTCCGCTGCGGAGGAACTTGAGAGCCTTCTTGCCGAGGCCGGCGGGACGTGCTGGTCCGGCGACGTCCTCCAAGGGCAAGCGGCGGACGACCTGCCGGATGGTCCATGGCAGAGCCGGGTTTGGGATGAAGCAGCGGACGTTGGCGATGTGCGCGGCCTCCGTCTGGTGGAGCGTCATCTCTCGAAGGCGGGCTGGTTCGACGCGCCGGCCGAGGCGCCCTGGCTTCTGAGGCGCGGCAAGTCCAACGGCGCACCGATCAGCGGGTTCTACTCGTTCAAGGGTGGCGTGGGCCGCTCCACCGCCCTTGCGGCTACGGCCGTTCAGTTCGCTGCTCAGGGACTTCGCGTCGCGGTCGTCGATGGCGATCTGGACTCGCCTGGCGTTGGCTCGCTCCTGCACGGCCACGACGGGACGATCACTCAGGCGGGAGTGGTGGACTACCTGATCGAGGCGCCTCTGCATGAGAATCGCGAAGAGTGCCGCCTCGATGATTTCTTCCACCGTTGCCCACCCGATCTGCACCGAGGAAGAGGGGAGATCCTGGTCTTTCCGGCGGGAACGTTGGGCCAACGGTATGTCGGCAAGCTCGCTCGGCTGGACTATGGCCCGAACGTGTTGGAAGACCGGGAGCACCCGTTCGTCAGGCTGCTGCGGAAGATTCGGGCCGATCTCGCACCTGATTGGATTCTCATCGACGCCCGCGCCGGTCTCGGCGAAGTGTCAGGGTTTCTCACCGGCGGGCTGTGCCATCTGTACCTCGTCTTCGGATCCTTGTCGGGATCCAGTTGGCGGGGTCTGGAACTCGTGATTGATCGGCTCGGTGGCGAACGATTGTCGCGAGGCGAGTCACAGTGCGAGTGTCTTCTCGTCGCTGCGATGGTACCGAGTGCCGAGGTCGAGCGGGCGAAGGAGCTATGGCGCCTCATGCTCGTGCGGCGACTCTCGCATCTTCTTTCCGAGACGAGAAGGCGTGCCCTCGAACCGGTGCTGGCGCCGATGGCGGCGGAGCTCGGGGATGTCTTCACCGGTGCTTCGAACCTGCAGGTGAATCCGACGGCGGCCTTGGACGAACTGGAGGCACGACTCGAAACGGAGGACCGCTGGGTGTTCGTCGGCTACGACGAACCCGACATGCTGGGAGACTTCGACTGGAAGCTGAACCGGCGGCTCGTGCGCGTTCTGGTCGCGTTCTGGTCGGACTACAGTCGGCGTTGGCGACGCATTCGCGCGAAGGTGTTTCTTCGTTCCGACCTGTTTCGGCGGCACGCTGGAATGGGTTCGGCCGACTTCGCGAAACTCGCGGCGAATCGTGTTGAACTCACTTGGTCGGATGCCGACATTCTGGGCATGTTGGTGAAGCGCATTGCAAACACGTCAGATGGTCTGGCCGACTACTGCCGCCGGGCGCGGATCGCGTTTGAAGAGGATGCCCGATTGGGCCTTGTTCCAAGGGTGGAGCGCCCGGACCAGGCGAACCGGCTCATTGAACGGCTGGCAGGTGAGTTCATGGAGGCCAATCGGAAGAAAGGTCTCGTCCGAAACTGGGTGCTGGATCACCTGCGCGACGGCGCGGCGGCGGTCTCGCCCCGGAACTTCGTGCGGCTGTTCGAGCTTGCCGCGGCGAACGAGTCGGCCAATCAGGCGCCGCGGCCGCCCAGGCTGTTGCATCCGACAGCACTGCGTCAAGCCCTGGACGACGTTTCGCTGAACCATGTTCGTCAAGAGAAGTCGAGCGAATGGCCGTGGCTGGATGGCCTGGAGAAGCGGCTCCGGCGCGAGCCTCTCGCGCCCTGGTCCCGCGAGAAGATGCTGAGCTTGCTTGACGCCGGACCTGATGAAGCCTGGGGAACCATCGGCGACACCCCTGTCGGGCCCCCGGAGGAAGGTGGAGTGGCGCTCCCTGAGTACCTGGTGGAACTCGGGATCTTGCGTCGACGCTCTGACGACCGGCTCGACGTACCCGATCTGTACCTTCGCGGTCTGGGCCTTCGTCGAAAGGGCGGCGTCAAGTTCGGTACCCGGAGACGCCGCGGACGTGGCGTCACGTGACGCGTGCCGGCAAGCCGCAGCCTGCGTCGCCGGTCGCCTTTGGACCGCATGATGCCTGAGGCTGGTTGGATGGCATCCGACCACGCAACCGGAACAAACGCCGCCGCCGGTACGATCCTCGGCAGTCTGATCGCCGCCCTCCGCGACAAGGGCGGCCCACTGGACGGTCAGGAACGGCCGGCCGCGGTGCTCTGGCCGGACCCGGACGGGGAGTGGCGTTCGCTGGTCGGCACGCTTCGGGAACGGCTGCCGGAGTTCCTGGTTCTGGGCGCCTACGACGAGGCGGCGCGGACGGGCCCGGCGATCTGGCTGCGGGCAGTCGTGGACGACGAGTCTGGCGCTTCCGTTTCGACGGCGGGACGAACGCCCGTCCTGTATCTGCCCGGGGTTTCGCGCCAGCAGCTTCGGGCCGGCGACGACTGCCCGGACCGCCTGAAGCCCCTGGTCGAGCTGCTCTACCGCGGCGCGGTCTGGGCTCACCCGAACGGGCGCGAGTGGACGGTGCGGGCGTTCCTGAGTTCCCCGAAGTCCCTCGGTCTGGACGTCGCGGACGACGTCGGTACGAGGCGGGCCATGCTCCAGGCCCTGCCGGAGGTTGCGGTGGCGCCGCTCGACCGGCTGGAACGCAGGCGTCTGGATGCGGACTACTTCCACCGCGTGCTGAGTCCCGACCCGTTGCGCGACGTGCTTCAGTGGCTTGGCGAAGGCGACGCGATGCGGTCGCGTCTCGGCCCGGAGCGGTGGAGCGCCTTCCGCGGCCGCTGCCGGGACGAGCTCGACTTCGACCCGGAGACGGAGCCCGACGTAGCGGCCGGCGAGCGGCTGGGGTGCGGCGAGGGCGAATGGGCGCGGGTATGGGAGCGGTTCCTGGAAGCGCCCGAGAGTTACGAGTGGGTGGCCGACGTACTGCTGCGGAGTCGACCGGCGGGCGTCCTTCCCTTCGAGTCGGAACGGTGGCCGGATCTGAACGCCGAGGCCGAGGAGGTTCTCCGGCTCCAACTCGAAGAACTGCGCGACCTGAGCCACGACGAGATCTGCCGCCGGGTTCTCGAGGCGGGGGAGGAGCATGGCCGTCGCCGCTATTGGGTCTGGGCGCGCCTCGGGCTGTCGCCGATGGCGGTCGCCCTGGCGCCGTTGGCGCGTCTGGCCGCGGAAGCGCGGACGACTCCGGCGGGCGCCACGCCCGGCGAGATCGCCAGGGGCTATGTTGAGCACGGGTGGGCGGCCGATGCGGCGGCTCGCGACGCCCTGGCCCTCGTTCGCGCTGCGGACCGGGAACTCGTAGCGGGGGTTGTCCGGCGCCTGCTCCTGCCCTGGCTCGAAGACGGCGCTCGGGCCTTCCAGGACGCGGTCGAGCGGGAGGCTCTGCCCGGACGGGGCGGGCAGCCGCCAGTGGAAGCCCACGAGGACATGTGCCTGCTGTTCGTCGACGGTCTGCGCTACGAACTGGCGCGCGCGCTGGCCGAACTGCTCGAGACGCGCGGCTTCAGCACGGATCTGCGGCATCGCTGGGCGGCGCTGCCGACGCTCACCGCCACGGGCAAGCCGGCGGCGACCCCGGTGGCGGCCGACATCATCGGGGCGGAGCTCGGCGGCGACTTCGCGCCGAGGTTCGAGGCGACGGGAAGCCGAGTCGAAGCCGAGGCGCTCCGGGCAGCGATGGAGGAGCGCGGCTACCAGGTGCTGGCCGCCGGAACGCTCGACGCGCCGCTCGGCAGCCCCGCGCTCGGCTGGGGGGAAGCCGGCGCCATCGACAAGCTCGGGCACGAGCTCGACGCCGCCGACTTCGCTCGCAAGCTGCGGGACGAACTGACGGCTCTGAGGGACCGCATCGCTCGCCTGCTGGATGTCGGCTGGAAGGCGGTGCGGGTGGTGACCGATCACGGCTGGCTGCTGATGCCCGGCGGCCTTCCCAAGATCGACTTGCCGCGGCATCTCACCGTCAGCCGGGGCGCGCGCTGCGCCGTCGTCGCGGGGGGCGCCCGGCCCGATGCGCTGATCGCTCCGTGGCACTGGAACGCGAACGAGTCGTTCGCGGCGGCGCGCGGCGCCGGGGCGTTTCTCCGGTCGGTGGACTACGCGCACGGGGGCCTGAGCATCCAGGAGTGCCTCGTTCCCGACCTCACGATCCAGGCCGCCCTTCGGCGCGAAGCGGCGGCGCGGGTGCGGAGGATCGTCTGGCGCGGATTCCGCTGTCTCGTCGTGGCCGTTGCGGAGGCGGGACGGGTCTCGGCCGACCTTCGCCTCAAGAGCGACCCGCGGCGGTCGGTCGCGACCGCGGTCAGGCGGCTCGACGCTGACGGTTCGGCGAGCCTGCTGCTCGCCGATGACGATCACGAACAATCGCGGCTCGTTCTCGTCCTGGTCGATGACGAGGGTCGGATCCTCGACCGCCGCGAAACCGCTGTGGGAGAGGACTCGTGAACTCGCTGAATCTCGAGATGGACCGCCTCGACGAACTCGCCGCGGAGGCATTCCCCGGCTACCTTGTGCGCAAGGACCTGGTGCGCCGCTACGCGCGGCAGTATCCGGTGCCGACGTACGTCGTGGAGTTCCTGCTCGGGCGCTACTGCGCGAGCGTCGACGCGGAGGAGATCGAGGAAGGCCTCGTCGTCGTGCGGCAACAGCTCGAAGGGCGGACGGTGCGGCCGAGCGAGCAGGAGGTGTTCAAGTCGCGCGCTCGGGAGGACGGTTCGGTCAAGTTGATCGACATCGTCCGCGCCCGCCTGGATGCGAAGAACGACCGCTACGTGGCCGAACTGCCGAGTCTGGGACTGCGCGATGTCGATGTCGCGGACTCCATCGTCAAGGAGAACCAGCGGATGCTGACGGACGGCTTCTACGCGGAGGCCACGCTGGAGTACGACGCGGTGGTCGCGGCGGACGGACGCGGGAACCCCTTCCGGATCGAGTCCCTGCGCCCGATTCAGATGGCCGACGCGCGAGTTCTCAAGGCGTTCGCCCGCGGCCGCCGGAACTTCACGACGGATGAATGGCGCGACTTCCTGATCCGCTCCGTGGGACTCGAGCCGGCGGCGCTGGACGAGCGGGCGAAGCGCGTCGCGCTGCTTCGGATGGTCCCCTTCGTCGAGCGGAACTACGATCTCGTGGAACTCGGCCCGCGCGGCACGGGGAAGAGCCACATCTACCAGCAGATCTCTCCCTACTCCCACCTGCTCTCGGGCGGCAAGGCGACCGTCGCCAAGATGTTCGTCAACATGGCGAACGGCCAGCGCGGGCTCGTTTGCCAGTACGACGTGGTCTGCTTCGACGAGGTCTCCGGCGTGTCGTTCGATCAGAAGGACGGCGTGAACATCATGAAGGGCTACATGGCCTCCGGCGAGTTCAGCCGAGGCAAGGAGAGCATCCGCGCCGACGGCGGGATCGTCATGGTGGGCAACTTCGACGTGGATGTGGAGCAGCAGCAGCGGATCGGCCACCTGCTTTCGCCCCTGCCGAAGGAGATGCGGGACGACACCGCGTTTCACGACCGGATTCACGGCTATGCGCCGGGTTGGGACTTCCCGAAGCTGAATCCAGAAGATCACCTGACTGACCACTTCGGCCTGGTCACCGACTTCCTGAGCGAGTGCTGGAACCAGTCGCGCCAGTCGAGCCGGTTGATGGCCCTGCAGAACCGGGTTTTCTGGGGCGGCGCCCTCAGCGGCCGGGACATCGAGGCCGTGAACAAGACCTGTTCCGGCCTCTTGAAGCTCCTGCACCCCGACGCCGAGATGCCCGTCGAGGATGACGACATGGAGTGGATCGCGCGGCTCTCCCTGGAGTCGCGGCGGCGCGTGAAGGAGCAGCAGAAGCGATGTCTCAGGAGCGAGTTCGGCAACACCCACTTCTCCTTCACGCTGGGTGTGGACGGGGTGGAGCAGTTTGTTGCTACGCCGGAACTCCACAGCGACGAGGCGATCGACAGCGATCCGCTGCCGCCCGGGCAGGTCTGGGCCATCGGTCCCGGCGCCGGAGAGACTGGCGCCGGGCTGTACCGGATCGAAGTCGCCCTGGGACCGGGCAGCGGCGCGAAGATCCTGAACTACCCCGTGCCCCCGGCCTTTCGCGAGAGCGTCAAGGTCGGCGAGCAGAACCTCTACCGGGCGGCGAAGGAACTGGTGGGCCATCGGGACCCGCGCGGCTTCGAGTACTCGATTCAACTGCGGTCCTTCGACGCCGACAAGTCGGGCATCGATCTCGGCATGCCGGTGCTCGCCGCCTTGGTCGGAGCGCTTCTGGACCGCGGAACCCGCGGCGGCGCGATCGTCGTCGGGCCACTGAACCTCGGCGGCAGCCTGGACATGCTGACGCACCCCGTCTCGACCGCGGAGTTGGCCGTCGACAAACGGGCCGCCACCCTGCTCATGCCGGTCAGCGCGAGGAAGGCGCTGAACGAACTGCCGGATGAGCTGTGGACCAAAGTGAACATCGAGTACTACGGCGATCCGGCGGATGGGGTCTTCAAGGCGTTGCTGGCGTGATGCGGATAGTCGCGACGGGAGCGTTTTGAACTACGACGGCCGACGGGCAATGGACCTGCTCCGGCGCGGAACTGGACTGCCTGAGGCAGCGTTCCGATGCGGCCAGGAGAAAGCGGTTCAGCATGTCGTCGAGGGGCTAGGCCCGGTTGCTGGTCGTTCAGCGCACCGGCTGGGGTAAGAGCTTCGTCTGCTTCGTTGCCACCAAGCTCCTGCGTGAGGCCGGGAT
The DNA here is from genome assembly GCA_027493375.1 of Candidatus Multivorans thiocomprendens. Lineage (GTDB taxonomy): Bacteria > Acidobacteriota > Thermoanaerobaculia > Multivoradales > Multivoraceae > Multivorans > Multivorans thiocomprendens. The sequence goes on from JAPVWO010000064.1 coordinate 44,982, forward strand.
GGGCCCGGCACTCTTCGTGTCACCGCTTCTTGCCTTGATGCGGAACCAGATAGCCGCGGCCGAGCGGATGGGCGTCCGGGCGGAGACGATCAACTCGGACAACAAGGAAGAATGGAAGCGCGTCGAGGCCGCGGTGCTGCTCGGGCCTCGACGCACCGGGACAACAGGGATGCTCTGCTTGATGCGAGACTCGTGCTGATTTCGCTCTACGATCCCGCGGCGCGGTTCGTTGCGGGTCACGCAATGGAACCGAAACCACTCCGTCTACAGCCTCGCCGATGCATCGCTAGTGGTCGAGGCGGTAGTAGGGCGGGGCGGTACGTGGGCTGGTGCGACCGCGCAACTCGACCGGCGTTCAGTTTCGCGGGTCTATGTGCGGTCGACCTCAGGTCAATCCGCAGGGCTCGCCGCACTGGGAACCCGAGGTGCTCTCTCGTGGCCGAATCCCCGTGGCCCCGAGGAGTTCGCAGCGGCTCTCGATCAAGGCGTGGCCGAGACAGTACCGCGTGTGCTTCGTCAGCCGAGCAGCGGCGCGGAGGTTGCCGCCAAACTCCGGCTTATGCCCAGGCAGGCGCAGCTTTGGCTGAAGCGACTTGCCGAGGAGGGTGCCTTGGAGAGGAGCGAGCGACCCGTGCGCTATGTCGCGCGGTCGGCCGGTCTCCTCGACGGAGTCGGCCCCTTGGAGCACAGGAACTGAGTCTCGGCGGGAGTGACTGAGGGGCGCGCGGCGAACGCGTCTCGTTCCTCACTTCCCGCCGACCCGCTCCAGGTACACCGCCTCCAGCAGATCGAGCCTGTCCTTGATCACGCCCGGCGTCGCTCGGGGCTCCGGGGCGTCGAGCACCATCCAGGTGTCGCTCTCCGCCTCGTACTCCGGCCATTCCGGGGCGCCGTCGCCGTTCGGGTCGCCGGTGGCGGCGAAGCGGGTCCAGTAGCCGGCCATCGCGTCGGCGAGGGCTTGGCCGTCCGGGCCGGGGTAACGCTCGGCCTCGGGATCGCCCGTGTCGCCGAAGGCGTAGGCGACTTCGGAACCGTGGGGGGCGCCGGGGAACGCCTCGCGCCGCGCCTCGGGCAGGAACTGGAAGTAGTAGGCGCGTCCCGGGGAGGAGACGGTCTTCATCCGCTCCGCGAGGTAGCGGGCCGAAATGACGTAGCGCTGGTCGCCGAACAGGGTGGCGGCGGCGGTCCGCTCGGCGTCGGCGTCGGTCTCGCCGTCCGCTCCGTAGAGAGCCCGGGCCTGCGCTTCGCGCTCGCCGAAGGTGGCGAAGTGGTCGCCGGGCGTTGTCGCGAAGGCGCGGAAGATGGTCCCCTCGAAGCTGTTGCCGCCGGTGATGTAGGGCACGTCGTGCTGCTCGCCCCGGGCGAACACGATGCCGGGCTCGTCAGGGAGCACGCTGCCCGTGATCGGCACCCAGAAGCCGGCGCCGAGGTTGATCAGTTCCTCGACCGGAAGCGCGCGCAGGTCGGTGGCCGAAGGATCGTCGCCGAGCTCGAAGGCGTCGGCGATCAGGGCCGCTCCCTGGTCCCGGGCCGAGGAGAGGCCCCACCGGGCCTCGTCGAGGTGGGGCAGCCGCCAGGTGCCGTATCCGCTCTGGGCGATCGCGCGGTGGAACAGGCCCGCGGCCGCCGGCGCGCTCATCAGGGTGTTTACGGCCATGCCGCCGGCGGAAACGCCGAAGATCGTCACGCGGTCCGGATCGCCGCCGAAGGCTCCGGCGTTCCGCTGCACCCACTTGAGGGCGGCGATCATGTCGAGCACGCCGTGGCTGCCTTCGGGCTCGCCGGAGGTCGCGGCTTCCGCGGCCAGAGCGGGGTGGGCGAAGAAGCCGAGGGCGGCCAGCCGGTACTGGATGCTGACGACCACGACGCCGCGGCGCGCCAAGCCGGCGCCGCGGCCGGTCGCGGGGGCAACGCCGAGCCGGCCGTTGCCGGCGCGGAAGCCGCCGCCGTGGATCCAGACCATGACCGGCATGGCGTCCGCGTCGGAGCGCTCGGCCGACGTCCAGACGTTCAGGTACAGGCAGTCCTCGCTCCGGGGCAACTGGGCGCGGCTCTGCGGACAGATGGGGCGGTACTCGCCGGCCTGGAGAGGTTCCGTCCAGGGCTCGACGGCCACGGGTGGACGCCAGCGCAGGTCGCCTTCGGGGGCCTGCGCGAAGGGGATGCCGAGGAAGGCCGCGACGTCGTCGCTGCCTTGGGGGGCGAAGCCCTGGACGGGGCCGGCGTCGGTCTCGACGAGGAAGGGGTCCGCGGACTCTCCGGCGGCGCAGGCGAGGAGGAGAGGGAGGAGGGCCGCGGCGGCAGCGAGGCGGTACGGGGTCTTCATGGTGGTTCAGTCCTGGCCGCCGGCGGTCGGGGTGAGGACGGCCGGTACGGTACGGCGGTTGGGAGCGACGGCGATCATCTCCAGCAGATCGAGCATGGCGCGCCAGCCACGCTCGACGTTCTGGACCGAGATCCGCTCGTTGGCGCCGTGGACGCCGCCCTGGTCGGCGCCCGTGAGGACGGCCGGCGAGAAGCCGTAGGCGACGATTCCGCGGTCGCGGAAGAAGCGACTGTCGGTGAAGCCGGCGGTCACGGCCGGGATGACGGTCGAGCCGGGGAAGCGGCGCGCGGTGACGGCTTCGATGGCCCGGTAGAGGTCGGTATCGGTCGAGGACACGGCCGGCGTGAACGAAAGCAGGACCTCGATCGAGATGGACGGCTGAGCGATCCGCTTTCGTAGTTCGTGGATGAACGCCCGCGGCGCCTGGTCGGGAAGCAGCCGGCAGTCGAGTTCCGCCCACGCGGCGGGCGCGACGACGTTGATCGTGCTCGACGCGTTGAGTCTCGTGACGGCGCAGGTGTTCCGGGTAAGCGCGTGCAGCGTCGGGTTCGTCCGGTGCAGGGCGGCGAGACGTTCGGGCGCCGCGATCAGGCGCTCCGGGTCGGCGAGGTGGCCGGCGCCGGAGTGGAGCGCGGCCAGGTCCCGGAAGAAGTCGCCCACCTCCGGCACGATGCGGGGGGCGAATGGATCCTGGCGGAGACGTTCGAGCGCTTCGATCAGGTCCAGCGCGGCGCTGCGGGGCGACGGGCTGGAGCCGTGGCCTCCGGGCCCGACCGCGTTCAACCGGAGCCACATCGGCACCTTCTGCGTCACCTCGACGCTGAAGACGACCCGGTTGCCCCGAACGCCTCCGCTGCCGCCCTCGTTGAGCACCATTCCGACACCTTGCAGCCAGTCCGGCCGGTTGCGGACGATCCAGCCGACGCCGAGCCGGCCGCCCGCCTCCTCGTCCGCCGTGGCCAGGAAGATGACGTCGCGCTCGAGCGGTTGGCCGGAGCGGGCGAGGGCGAGAAACGCCTCCAGGTGCATGATGCCCAGGCCCTTCGTGTCGAGGGCTCCGCGGCCGTTGAGGTAGCCGTTCTCCCAGGTTCCGGACAGCGGATCGTGCTTCCAGAACCGCGGGTCGGCGGGCACGACGTCGATGTGGTGGAGCAGGATGATGCCCGGGGCGGCGCCTCCTTCGAGCCGTGCCCGGATGCTGCCGCGGCCCGGCTCGGGCTCCACGGTTTCGTAGGCAATGCCCTCGCGCTCGAAGATGTCCGCGAAGAACGCGACCGCCTCGCTCTCGTTGCCCGGTGGGTTCGTCGTGTCGATGCGGATGTACTGCTGGAGCCGTCCCGACGCCTCCGGCAGCCGCGGGTCGCCGGAACCGTCCCGACCCATGCCCGGCGCCGGCGCCAGAGCCAGAATCGCGACCAGCGCCGGAACGATCACGGCGGCGGCGCGCATCGGGAACCGGGCGGCGTTACGGCCGGGGCGCCGAAGACGGCCGGCCGCGGGACGGCCCTCCGGCCGGCGGTGCTCATTCGCAGACGGCGAAGGCGTCGGTCTTGCTCAGGCCCAGCAGGGCGTTCTCGCCGTTGCTTTCGAAGAACCTCGACTCGTCGGTCGGTATGTGCTTGACGACGATGGCGTACTGCTGATCGGTCGCCGAACCGACGAAGACCCACCAATGCCCGTTTATCCGGCAGCCGTCGAGCACCTTGACCAGCAGTTCGGGGTTGTCCTCGCTCCAGGCGTACAGGATCCCTCCCGCGTCTCCGGAGAGCGGTTTTCCCGTGGCCTGAATCGGCTGGTCGGGGTTCCGCGGGTCTTCGAACTGCGCCCATACGTAGAACAGCCCGTCGTGGAGGCAGAGATCGGCGGAGCATTCGGTCCGCTCGCCGGAGTCGGACGCGTTCGCGGCGGGCGACGGCTCGGCGAGCGCTTCGTGGGCCGTGGAGGGCGACTGCTGGGCCGCCGAGGGCAGAGCGAGCATCGCGAGTCCCGCCATTGCAAGTTGAATCTTCATCTGTTCCTGGAGATCCTCCGTTGGTCGTCGCGTGCGGGTCGAAAGCCGGACTTCAGCCTTCGCGCCCGCTTCGGGGCGACGCGGAGTCTACCGCGTCGGCGCCATCGTGGAGCAGGACATCTCGAAGGCCTCGGCGTCGGTGACGGCCCGCGCGGCGGTTCCCGGCTCGTTCCGGTACTCGCGCGATTCGCGGGTCACCGTATCCTCCACTCGAACCGTGAACTCCTGCGTGGTGACCGCGGAACCGAAGACCCACACGCGGTCATTGAACTCGCAACCGTCGAGGACCTTGACCAGGATCTCCCAGTTGTCGGGGTCGAAGAAGTAGAACAGCGCCGAGTCGTTCGTGCCCTCCGGGACCACCCGGGCGAGACGGAGCGGATCGCGGCCATCCGCTTCGGGGTCGGTCCTGAAGGTCGCGGTGACGGCGAACCGGGAATCCCGCAGGCAGCGGGTGCGCTCGTCCGCGACGCACGTTCCCCGCGGGGTCGCCGCCTCCACCAGGAAAGTCCGGTAGGTCGTGGACTCCCGGTGGCCGTCGCTCACGGTCAGCGAGACCCGATAGAAGCCGGGGCGCCGCCATCTGTGGCCGGGCGAGGCCGAAGCGGAAGCGGTTCCGTCGCCGAACTCCCACCGCCGCGAACGCACGCCGCCCGAGCTCCTGTCGAGGAAGCGGATAGCGACGCCGGTCAGCGCCCGGCAAGGATCCTCCGTGCACCGGGGATTGACCAGGAAGGCGGCCTTCGGCGGGCCGCCGGACGGCGGCCCGAATGG
>JAPVWO010000065.1 GCA_027493375.1 Candidatus Multivorans thiocomprendens
GCTCGGACCGCGAAGGCATCGCTCACGCCACGCAGACAGAACCGACGCCCCGGCCTGCAAGAGCGACTCCGAGACAACCCAAGTCCGACAGATTGCTAGGCTGGGAACCTCCCGAACCTGGCTGTGGCGGCTCTACCGGGCGATCGCCTGGAGCTTCTCGGTCAGCAGCGGCACGACCGCCTTGTAGTCCTCGACGATGCCGAAGCTGCAGTGCTTGAAGATCGGCGCGTCGGCGTCCGTGTTGATCGCGGCGACGACCTTGCTGTCGCCCATGCCGAGCAGGTGCTGGCTGGCGCCCGAAATCGCGACCGCGATGTAGAGCTCGGGGGCCACCTTCTTGCCGGTCTGGCCGACCTGCCAGTTCGGAGGCACCCAGCCGGCGTCGCAGGCGGCGCGTGAGGCGCCCTGCTCGGCGCCGATCGAATCGGCGAGCTTCTTCAGTTCCTGGAAGGGCTCGGGGCCGCCGAGACCGCGGCCGCCGGAGACGATGATCTGCGCGTCCTCGAGGCGCACGCCTTCCTGTTCCGCCACTTCGCGGCCGGTAATGCGGATGCGCGGTTCGTCGAGCGCCAGATCGACGGACGCCACTTCGCCGGCCGACGGCTGCTCGGGCGCGGGCTCGAAGCCGCGGGCCCGGAGCCAGACGACGGCCGGCTGCTTCTTCAGCCGGTAGATCGAGATTGCCTTGCCGCCGTAGGCCGTGCGCTGCGCCAGCAGGTGATCGCCGTCCATCCGGATCGCGGCCGCGTCGGCCATCGAGCTGCCACCCAGACGGTGGGCGAGGCGGGGCGCGATCTCCTGACTGTAGGTGTCGTTGCCGAGCAGTACCGCGCCGTAGTCGCCGCCGCCCGCGGCGTGGAGCTGCTGGGCCGCCTGCAGCGCCTGCTCGGGCTGGTAGTCGCGGAGCGCTTCGTTGGCGCCGACCACCACGCGGTCGGCGACGGTCGCGAGCGCCGCGACCGCGTCGTCCTCGGCGGGGCCGATCACCAGGGCGTGGAGTTCGCCGCCGACGCTCTCGGCAAGGGCCCGGCCCGCGCCCGCCGCGCCTTGCGCGGCGCGGTCATAGCCGAGACTGCCCAGGACACAGACTGCCACGTTCGCCATCGGTCTTCTCCCTCTCGTTCTTTCTGGTCCGTTGCCGGTATCAGCCGATCGAGGCCACGACTTCGTGGATGCGCTTCGCCAGTTGGTCGACCCGCTCCTCCAGGGTGTCGCCCTCCGCCAGCTCGCACTCGACTTCGTCCGTCGGGATGAAGATCTCCTCGACCTCGAAGATCGAGGAACCGGCCCGGATTTCCTCGCTGTCGAGTTCCAGGTCGCCGAGGCTCAGCTTCTGGAGCGGCTTGCGGTAGGACATCATGACGTCCCGCGTCTTGGGGATGCGGGGCACGTTGTCCTCGTTGTTCGTGATGGTGACGAGGAAGGGCGGCTCGGCCTCCGCGACCTCGATGCCGACGTCGGTCTGACGGCGGAGCGTGGCGCCGCCGTTGCCCGGTTGGAGGCTCTCGACGAAACCCAACGCGGGCCGGCCAAGCTCCTCGGCCAGCACGCCGCCGGTTTGTCCCACGCCCCAATCGCCCGACTCCCGGCCGACGAGCACGGCGTCGAAGGCGCCGCCGTCCTGCTCCAGCCGGCGTATCGCCGCCGCCAGCACGCGGCCCACGGCGGCCGCGTCCGGGTTCGTGTTGCCGTCGCGTTCGACCAGGCAGGCTTCGTCGACCGTCATCGCCATCGCCTTGCGCAGACAATCCTCGGCCGAGGACTCGCCGTAGCAGAGGGCCGTGACCTTCACGTCGCCGCCCGCCGCCTCCCGGAACTGGAGAGCCGTCTCCACCGCGTTCTCGCAGAAGATGTTCGTCACCAGGTTGGCGCCGCCGCGCCTGGCGGCCTTGGCCGCGGGATCGATCTGGAAGTCCCGCGCCGGAACGTCCGGATCGAGAATCTGCTTCAGGCAGACGAGCAGTTTCATTTTCGGATCTCCTTGCAGGGCATTCTCGCGTCTCCTTCGCCGGCTACCCGGTCTCCTCCGGGTTTCCGGCGCTGGTGTAGTCGCCGCGGCTCAACACCGCGGAGATCGCCATGCGGGTCACCGCCGCCACCACTTCTTCGCCGTCCAGCCGGCCGTCGGTCCGGTACCAGCGCGAGATCCAGAGGATCATTCCCACCAGGCTGAACGCTCCGACGGTCGGGTCGAGGCCGACGACCTTGCCTTCATCGCGCAGCGCGGCGAGGGTGTCGGCGATGAAGTCGACGTAGTCCCGCTGCCTGCCGATGATGTCGGCGCGATCGTCGGGGAGCAGTCCCTCGAGTTCGTTGACCAGGATGGTCAGTGCCGAGGAGTCCTGGGTGATCAGTTGGGCGTGGCGCGCGACGATCGTCTCCAGGCGGGTCCGCGGATCCTGTACGCGCCGGGCCGGCTCGATGACCTGCTCGTCGAGCTGGTCCATGGCGAAGCCCATGATCGCGAACAGCAGGTCCTGCTTGCCCTTGATGTAGTAGTAGAGGCCTGCCTTGGTCAGTCCGACCGCGGCGGCGATGTCGTTGATCGAAGTGGCGTGGTAGCCCTTGCGGTGGAAGATCCGCGCCGCGCTGCGGTAGATCTCCGCCCGCCGGTCCTGCTCGCCGTCGGCCGCGCCGGTGGCGGCTCGGAGGGCCGCGTGGTCCAGGGCGGTCATCGGGTCGAGGCGTCTCGGAAGGTCACGGAGAGTAGTCTACCGACCGCCCGGTAGGTTGGCAACGGCTCGTAGTGGCTCAGAGTCTCACATCCGTTCGAGCCGCCAGATGGACGGCTGCTTCTTCGGTCTGGGAGGCTCCGCGTCATCGCGACATGCCGCCGGACCGCTGCCCTCGCCAAGGACAGCGGCGTGTCATGCACGCCAAGGCGCCGGCGCCGCCTTGCCGCCCGATCGGCCCTACGGCGCCGGACAACTCTGAGCGAAGGCTCCGGTGTCCGCGATGGCCGCGGCGTCGACTCCCGGTTCGTTGCGGTACTTCCTGATCGTGCCGGAGACCGTGTCCGTCACCCGGATCGTGTAGCCGAGGTCCGTCGAAGACGCGCCGTAGACCCAGACGTGGCCGTTGGCCGAGCATCCGTCGAGCACCTTGATCAGGACCTCCCAGTTGTCGTCGTCGAAGAACCGGAACAGCCCCGAGTCGTTCGTGCCCTGATGCACGACGATGCCGGCGGCCTCGGCT
>JAPVWO010000066.1 GCA_027493375.1 Candidatus Multivorans thiocomprendens
GTGATCGCTGCCGTCAGCGTCGTCTTGCCGTGATCCACGTGACCGATCGTCCCCACGTTCACGTGCGGCTTCGTACGCTCGAACTTCTCCTTCGCCATGACGCTCGTTGCCTCTCCCGCCTCAGCGGATCAACTGTCCGTGTTTGTGTTCTGCCTGGATAAGCCTGTCTGGAGCCCACGACCGGATTTGAACCGGTGACCCCTTCCTTACCAAGGAAGTGCTCTACCCCTGAGCCACGTGGGCAGCCGTCTCAGGATTCCCCGCCTTCAAGTCTCTGGTGTGTTCGGGACCCCCGTTTCCGCTCCCCGGGTCGACCCTCGACACGCAATGCGACCAGCACCTCGGAGCCGACTCCTGCGGTGCTTCGCGGGGAAGGGGCGGAGTCTAGCCGCTTCCGCGGCAGCCGTAAACCCCCCTCGCCGCCAATCCCGTCGCAGGCTCCATGCTTGGCCCCAGCCCCCACCTCGCCAGGCGCCCGCGGCGCGAATTCTCGCGCCGCTGCGTTGCCCCGCCGCGGGCGCCTAGCCAGCCTGATGACGCACCACCTCGCCGTCGACCAGGAAGACGACGTCCTCGGCGATGTTCGTCGCCAGATCCGCCATCCGCTCCAGGTAGCGCGAGATCGACAGGAACTGGATGCAGACCGCCGCGGACCCGGGTTCTTCCTCGATCATCGCCGCCACCACGCCGTACATGGCCTCGTGGCTTCGGTCCACGACCTCGTCCTCGGCAATGACGGAGCGCGCGAGTTCCGTGTCGCCTCCCACGACCGCGTCCAGGGCCGCCCGCAACATCTTCGGGATGCGCTCCGCCATGGTCCAGATCTCCCGCGGGATCTCGACCGGCTCCCTTACGGCGAGGCTCTCCGCCCGCTCGGCGAGGTTCCGGGCCAGGTCCCCCGCGCGTTCGAGGTCGTTGTTCACCTTGAGCCAGGTCACGACCATCCGGAGGTCCGACGCCACCGGCGAGTGCAGGGCGAGGATCTTGAGGCACTCCTCCTCGACTTCGATCTCCCGGGCATCGATGACGCGGTCCTGACGCTGAACCTCATGGGCCAGATCGACGCTCCGCTCACGGAGTGCCCGCAGCGACTTCGCGATCATGTCCTCGACCATCGCCGCCACCTCGAGGAGCGACCGCGTCACCTCGTCCAGATCGCGCTGCAGATGGATTCCCAAACCCTGATCCTCGCCGGCAAATGTCACGCAGTCGTGTGAAGAATGCGTGAAGTACGCCTCATTCTGCAAGCGGGCCTCATTCTGCCGCAGGCAACCAGAGCCGGAACGTGGAGCCCCGTCCCCGTTCGCTCTCCACCTCCACTCCGCCGCCGTGCCGTCGGGCGACGTTCTTGACGATCGCCAGCCCCAGGCCGGTGCCGCCGAGCTCCCTGGAGCGGGCGCGGTCGACCCGGTAGAAGCGCTCGAAGATCCGGTCCAGGTGTTCGCTGGCGATGCCCGGTCCCCGGTCTTCGACCTCGAGCACCGCCCGCCCGCTCTGGGCCTGCAGGCGCACGACCACGCGACCGCCTGCCGACGAGTACTTGACCGCGTTGTCGACGAGGTTCGACAACGCCTGCCGGACCGCTTCCTCTTCGCCCCGCACCTCGACCGCCTCGTCGGGGAACTCCGCGACCAGCTCGATGCCCCGCTCTTCGCTGGCCGGACCGAGCAGATTCAGCACTTCGGCGGCCGCCAACCGCAGATCGAGGACCTCTTCCGGAGGCTCGGTCGAGGACTCGATCCGCGACAGCGTGAGCAGATCGGAAACCAGCGCGCCCAGACGGTTGCTCTGCCGGCGGATCTTGCGGAGGAAGCGACCCCGCGTCGGGCCGTCGATCGGACCGGCGTCCAGCAGGGTCTCCACGTAGCCGCGAATCGCGGTCAGCGGCGTCTTCAGCTCGTGCGAGACGTTCGACACGAAGTCGCGGCGCACGCTCTCCAGCCGCTCCAGCTCCGTGATGTCGTGGATCACGGCCACCGCCCCCTCGACCCGTTCGCCGTCCCGCCGGGACGAGAGCAGGGGCGATGCGTTGAGCTCGAACCTGTTCCGTTCCGCCGCCCGCAGCCGCACCAGGGCGAAGGTGCGACTCACCTGCGTCCGCTTCTCCATCGCCTCGATCAGGGCGCCCGAGATCTCCGGCTGCCGCGACAGCTCGTAGATCGGACGCCCGACCGCCAACTCCAGCGTTGGGCGTCCGAACCAGTTCGCGGCCACCGCGTTCAGGTGCAGCACCTGGCGGTCGCGATCGATCGCCACCACCCCTTCGACCATGCCGCCCAGCACCGCCGTCAACTGGTTGCGCTCCGCCGTGAGCTGTTTCACCTGTTCCACGAAGCGCGCCTCGTTCTCCTCGAGACAAGCCTCGAGGCGGGCGAACTCGTCAGCGGGACCCGCCTCTCCTGGAGGCGCGGGCGAGCCGAGCGTCGAGGCCCTTGCCAGCAGACGCCGCGCTCGCTTCGCCAGCCTGCCGGCGGCCAGACCCACACCGACACCGGCCAGGAGCGCCAGGGTCCAAACGAGGACGGGGCCGACCTGGTCCGAGGCCAACGCTCCGCCCAGCAGGAGACCCGCAACCAGTAGCGCGATCCCGCCCAGAAAGAGGCGCCAGAACAGAGGTGAGCGAATCATGGAGGCTTCCGGGCGGCAGCGAAGCAGCCGAACCGGCTCCTGACAACCTACACCCGGGCCGGTGCGCCGCTAGCCTTCTTCGTCGCGGAAGCAGTAGCCGATGCCGCGCACGGTCCGGATCAGGCCGCGGTGCGGTCCGAGTTTCTTGCGCACCGCACGGACATGGACGTCGATGTTCCGATCGATGACCACGGCCCGGTCCCCGACCGCCCGGTCGAGCAGTTGGCCACGGGTGAACACCCGGCCCGGATGTGATGCCAGGAATTGCAGCAGGCGGAACTCGGTGGGCGTGAACTCCAGACGCCGGCCCTCGACCTTGATCCGGTGCTTGACCGGGTCGATCACGAGCGGCCCGTGAACGACTCTTCGATCCGGATTGCCAACGCGCATCGGCCCCCGCCGCAGGACCGCCCGGACACGGGCGATCAGCTCGCGCGGGCTGAAGGGCTTGTGGATGTAGTCGTCCGCACCGACGCCCAGACCGAGCACGACATCGCTCTCCTCGCCGCGAGCCGTGACCATGATCACCGGCAGGTCGCGCGTCGACTCCACGGCGCGAAGGCGGCGGCAGACATCCAGGCCGTCCAGGCCGGGCAGCAACAGGTCGAGCAGCACGATGTCCGGCTTCTCCCGGCCGATCACGGAAAGACCGGCTCGGCCACTGGTTGCCGTGGCGACCTCGAAGCCCTCTCGCCGGAGGTTGTACTCGATCAACTCGAGGATGTCGGGTTCGTCCTCGATGACGACGACCTTCGTGGCGCTCATGGAACGTCCGGAACCTTCAGCACGGCTTGACCTGCTCCTAGGCTAGCCAGACTTTCGTGAACGGGCGATAAAGCTCATCTTCACTGTCTCTTCACGCCTCCCTAAGAACGTATCGGCGCGAGCGGCCGCCGGGACGGCCGCTTTCGGCGAGACCACCGAGACCCATACCGACCCAGCGAGGAGTGCGAATGTTCCGGTCCCTGGCTCCTGCTGCGCTGATTCTGGTCAGCGCGGCCGCGACAACGCAGGCAAGAGAGCGAGCCTTCGACATCTCTGTCGGCGGGCGAGTCCACGTCGAGGCCAGCTCCTCCTCTCCCGACCCGGCCCTGGAAGGACGGTTCGAGTTCGAGGACGGCATCGACTGGCGACGCGCCCGCCTCGTGCTGAACGGCGAGTTCCTCGACCGCTTCACGTTCAAGATCGAGCACGACATCGCGAGCGGCGACGTCGTGCCCACGGACGTCTTCATCGAGGCCACGCCCAACGATGGCGCGGCCACCCTCCGCGCGGGCCACTTCAAGGAGCCGTTCAGCCTCTCCATCCAGCAGTCGTCGAACTCCCACTCCTTCATCGCGCGTCCCGCCGCGGTCACCGCCCTGGCGCCGGGCCGCAACCTGGGCTTCATGGTCCACGACCGGCTTGCGGGCGACCGCGTCGCCTGGGCTGTCGGCGCCTTCGGCGACAGCGACGGCTACGACATGCGGCCCGGGTCGGACTGGAGCATGACCGGCCGCCTTACGGGTCTCGCGCTGAACGGAGACGAAGGAAGCGATCCCCTGCTCCACCTCGGCGTGGCCCTCTCGCACCGCCAGCCCACCGCGGACGCCGTCCGCCTGCGCGGCCGCACCGGCGTGCGGCTCGCGCCACGACAGGTCGACACCGGATGGCTGCCGGCCGACGGCATGCGACTGCTGGGCACCGAGTTCCTGCTGGCGCGGAGTTCCTTCTGGCTGCAGAGCGAGGTGCTGTCCGCCCAGGTGGACCTGTTGCCGGTTGGCTCGCCGGACGGCCGGAGCGCCCGCTTCGACGCCCAGTACGTTGAGGCCGGCTGGTTCCTCACCGGAGAGAGGAAGGCCTACAGCCGGAGCTCCCGCAGCTTCACCCGGTTGAGGCCGAAGGCGCCCATCCCCGAAGGCAGGGGCGCCTGGGAACTCGCCGCGCGCTGGGATCACATCGATCTGAGCAGCCGATCCACTCTCGGCGGCAGCCAGCAGACTCTGTCCCTGGCCCTCAACTGGTACCTCCGCGACAACCTTCGGGTGCTCGCGAACTACGTGTCGACCGACCCCGACGGCGCCGGTTCGGTCGAACACGCCGGCCTGTTCCTGCACTTCGACTTCTGACGCGCGGCACGGGCGCCACGCCGGCGGACCGTGCGGGACCTGCCTTCGGTGCCTACGAACCCAGGTGCTCGGCGAGGAACGCCGCGTAGCGCTCCGACGCCTCGATCCGGTTCACGCGGTTGCGGAAGCCGTGTCCCTCGTCCGGGAACAGGACGTACTCCACCGGAACGTCGTTCGCCCGCACCGCCTCGACGAGTTCGTCGCTCTCCACCTGGAGCACTCGGGGATCGTTCGCTCCCTGGACGACGAGCAGCGGCCTGACCACGTTCGAGGCGTGGAAAAGCGGCGAGATGCGCTCCAGGCGCTCGCGCTCGGTCGCCGGATCGCCCAGTTCGCCCAGCAGGGCCACTTTCTGGGCCTGCCACCACGGGGGCGTGCTCTCCAGCGTCCGGATCCAGTTCGTGACCCCAAAGATGTTGATGCCGACATCGAACACCTCGGGCTCGAACGCCAGCGCCGCGGCCACCATGTAGCCGCCGTAGCTGCCGCCGATGATGCCGACCCGCGAACCGTCGACCCAGTCCTGGGACTCGAGCCAGGTACGGGCCCACACGCAGTCCTGCAGATCGACCTCGCCGTGCTTCCGGTCGTCCATGTGGAAGAAGGTCTTGCCGTAGCCGGAGGAACCGCGGTTGTTCACGCCAAGGACGACGTAGCCCTGGTTCACCAGGTGCTGGATATCGGCGCGGTAGGTGCGCCGGGTCTGGCCGCCGGGGCCGCCGTGCACCCAGACCATCGCCGGCGACGGGTTGTCGGCCGATGCCCCGTGCGGCCTCCACAGGATGGCCGGGATCTCGAGTCCGTCGAAGCTCGGGTACCGAATCACCTCCGTTGTCACGAGATCGTCGGGGTCGATCTCGGGGTTCAGGCTTTGCGTCAGCCGAAGCGCTTCGCCTCCCTGCTCCAGGTCGACCACGTAGAGGTCCGAGGGCGATCGGTCGCTGCTCAGGTAGAAGGCCATCTGCCGGTCGCTGGCCGAGAAGCCGACTTGCGCGACATCGCCGGCGGGCAGATCGGGAAGCGCGACCGGGGCGCCCGTTTCCGTGTCCAGCACCTCCACCACCGTCGAAGCGTCCTCGTTGATCGCCGACACGCGGTACCGCCCGGTATCGGAGAAGGACACGCCGAAGACGTCCCAGTCGGCAGCCAGCACCAATTCCCGTGAACCGGCGGCGAGATCGTAGGACCAGACCTGGTTGAACTCGCCGTGCTCGTTCGTCGTGTAGTAGAGCTGCAAGCTGTCCGGGGTGAAGCCGCCCGAGCCGTGCTCGACCTCGCCCTCGTGCTCGGTGACGTGCACCAGGTGACCCGCCATCAGGTCGTAGGCGTAGACGTCGCTGTCGTAGTTGCTGGTCAGCTTGTCGAGTGCCAGCCAGCGGCCGTCGTCGCTGACGGCGCCGAGGTTGAAGGTGCCGTCGTTCTCGAACACCAACTCGCGCTCGAAGTCCCAGGTCCCCGGCGGCGGCACCTCGTAGCGATAGAGATCCATCGCGAAGGGTGTGCGCTCGTTCGTCCGCACGAAGAACGCGCCGCCATCGCTCCGCCAGCCGGCGAAGGACGCCCGGACGTTGTCTCCCGGCGTCAGGTCCACCGCGCCCTCGGGAACGTCCCCAGCGCCGTCGGACCCCACGTACAGGTGGTTCAGCTCATTGCCACCCTCGTCGCCGGTGTAGAGGAAGCGGTCGTCGTTCGGAAAGTAGCTCTGCGCGAACACCGGGCCCGCGCTGTCGGTCAGTTGCCGCGGCTCGCCGCCGGCGACCGGCACGCTGTAGACGGCCCAGACGCCGCTCACGTCGCTGGAGATCAGCAGCCGACTCTCGTCGGCCGAGAACGAAGCGCCGCCGTACGATGTCGTGTTGTGAAACGCGGCGGCGCTATACACCGTCGTTTCGGGCGTCTCCGGCGCGCCGGCACAGGCGAAGACCGCAACCGCAGCGGCCGCCAGGGCCGCCAGCCAGAGACCGCGGCAGCGAGCGGGACGAGCGGAGATGGAGACAGGGTGGTTCTTCATGCGAAGGTCATCCATGGTCGAGTTGCGGGTCCGTCGCGAACTGGCGAAGCGCCGAGGACGCGGGAGTCGGCGAAAGCTCGTGAGACTACCGCGACCCCGGGCAACGCGGTGGCATCAGATAACACCGAGCCGGAAGAGGGCGACCAGGAAACCCAGCATCGTGGAGAAGACCAGCAACAGCAGCCGGTTCTCCCGCCGGAACGCCGCGACCTGCGTGTCCATCCGCTCGACCAGCTCCTCCCTCAGGCCGTCGATCTTCCGGTCGAGGGCGTCGAACCGGCGGTCGACCGCCTCGAACCGAGCGTCGACCGTCTCGAACCGAGCGTCAACCGCCCCGAAACGGGCCTCGATCAGCGCCTCGAAGCCGGTCCTCTGCGACTCGACCTCCGCGACCAGCACGTCAATCCTGCCGCCCAGGCGGGCCTCGACCTCCCGGAGGCCGCTCTCCACCGCCCTGACGTCGCCCTGAAGGCGAGCAATAGCAACCTCGATTTTCGCGACCTGGTCCGTCGTGGCGAACCGGAACTCGCCGCGATGGATCTCCTCTACCACCGCCGCCGCCACGGCCGGACCGAGTCCTGCGCGCTCCAGTCAGGATGAGGCCGCGCCTCGGTCATGGGAAGAGTGTAACTGCTGAGACATGATCGGGAGCTCCGTCGGACGTTCCGGGGCGCACTGGTCGCCCCGTCTACGGACCTTGACGGACTTCAGTCGCTGAACGTCACGGCGGGACGGCTGATCCTGCCCGGAACCGGAAGTTCACGGCGGTCCACCGCGCACGCTCCCACAGGAGGGAGGAGCTCGCGGGTCGGCTACGATCCGCCCGGGAATCTGGTTCCGTAGGGAGCCAGATTCGGGACTCCCGGATTCACTCGACAGACCCGCAGGATTGCCGTGCCAGAAGCCAGACCGCAGGCCGGTCCATTCGCCTGGACCGAGTTCTACCAGGAAGTCGCCGAGAAACTGCTCGACTACCGCGGCGATCGCGCGCCACTGCTCGAGCAGCTACGGCAAGTCGCCTCGGAGCTCCCGGTCGTCAATGATCTTGAAGGCGACCGCTTCAGCGACGGAAGTCGCGGTCCCCTGCGCGACATCGACCCCTTCACCGTGATGGGGACGTTCAACCGCACGCTGAAGGCTGAGAACCGGCAAGCCATGGCTGCCGGGCTCAAGCGGATTCTCGGCGTCGGAACCCCAGTGCCCCCTGACTTCGACGCCGTTCAAGCTCCCCTGCTCCATCCCCACAACAGTTGGTTCTTCGTCTTTGCGAAGGACCGTCGAGAAGGAGACATCGACGCCCTCTGGAAAGCGTTCGCAGCGGCCCGGGACTTCGCTGCTTCACCCGATGGGCCGAGCGCTCGCGCCCGGTTCATCGCCGCCTACGATCCGGCCAAGCAAGTTCGGAGCGTCAAGTGGAAGCTCTCGATAGGTCTCTACTGGGCTCACCCGTGGAAGTTCCCCAGCCTAGACAAGTGGAGCCGGTCCTACTTGAAGCACGGTCTCGGTGTTTCGCTCCCGACGCAAATCGATGGGGCCGGCTACGTCGAGTTAATCGGTCAACTGGAGCGTCTCTTCGCCAGGGACAACTGCCCCGTCCACAGCTTCCCGGAAATGTGCGCCGAAGCCTGGCGCTGGAACGAGGAGGACCCACCACCGCCACCACCGGACGACCCCGAAGGAAGAACTCCAGCCGAACCAGATCAGCTCGCAGAGCCCCAACACGAGCGAAGAAGCGGCTTCTACGGCGTCGATGACATCGTCTACGATGGTTGCTTCCTCGAACGTCCGGAGGTCGAGTCGCTGCTCGAACGCCTCCGGTCCAAGAAGAACCTGATCCTCCAGGGTCCGCCCGGCACGGGAAAGACCTGGCTCGCCCGACGGCTCGCCTACGCGCTCGTGGGACGGAGGGATCCCAGCCGCGTTCGGGCGGTTCAGTTCCACCCGAACCTCTCCTACGAGGACTTCGTGCGCGGCTACCGACCGTCCGGCGAGGGGCGGCTTGCCCTGGTCGATGGCGTGTTCATGCAGGTCGTGAGGGCGGCGCACGACGATCCTGAGTCCGACTTCGTCCTGGTCGTCGAAGAGATCAACCGCGGCAATCCGGCGCAGATCTTCGGCGAACTCCTGACGCTGCTGGAAGCGGACAAACGCAGCCCCGAGGAAGCTCTGGAGCTCTCCTACCCGGACCCGGAGAACGGTTCGCACTCGCCCGTCCACCTGCCTCCGAACCTCTACGTGATCGGCACGATGAATCTCGCCGACCGGTCGCTAGCCCTGGTCGATCTCGCCCTCAGACGACGCTTCGCCTTCGCCGAACTCGAGCCGCAACTCGGAACCAGGTGGCTGGAGTGGATCGTCGAACACCGCAACGTGGACCGGGAACTCGCCCGAGACATCCAGAGCCGCGTCCAGGCGCTGAACGAGACCATCGAAGACGACGAGAGTCTCGGCCCGCAGTTCCGGCTCGGGCACAGCTACGTCACGCCTGCGGAACCGCTGGTCGGCGACACGAAGGAGTGGTTCGAGAGGGTCGCCAGAACGGAGATCGGGCCTCAACTCGACGAGTACTCGTTCGACTCGCCGAAGACGGCGAGCGAGCGGCTCGAAGACCTCTTGAAGGGCTGGTGACGGGCATCCCCTCGACTTCGAACGGGACTACGAGAGGGCCGGGGACCGGCTATGTCGGTCGGATACCCGTTCGCAATCTCTGGCTCCTCCTGCTCTACGCCTCCGACCTCTTCCGGGAAACCGGCTCGTCGGACGTTTCCCGCGAAGAGAACCCGGACCGCCTGCCCGATCTGCTGGGCGAAATCCTGGCGCACGCCGTCGAGCAACGGCTCCGCCGACAACTCAGCCTGGGCTACCGCGAACGACGGCTGGTCCTCCACCGGGTCAGAGGGCGGGTGGACCTGCTCAGGACGGAGCGCCGCAAGCTGCTCGACCGCGGCCTGGTCGCCTGCCGCTTCCACGAACTCACGATGGACACGCAGCGCAACCGCTTCGTCCTTGCGGCGCTGAGCTCCGTCGCCCGCCGCGTTCGCGACCGAAGGCTCGCCCACAGGTGTCGCGAGGTCGCGGGGCGGCTTCGGCGACTTGGCGTGTCCACCGTCCCGCCGGACGCCCGGCCACTTGGCTCGGGCCAGTACGGCCGCCACGACACGTACGACCGCTACATGTTGGCCGCGGCGAAGCTCGCGCTCGACCTTGCCCTGCCAGCGGAGAGCGCGGGCGTCCACGCACTTCCCCGGCCCAGCCGCGAGGAAGAGTGGGCGCGCCGCCTCTTCGAGAAGGCGGTCGGTGGCTTCTATCGAGTCGTCCTGGCCCCGCGGGGCTGGCGAGTCCGAACCGGCCGACGCCTGAACTGGCCGTGCGAGGAGGCGACGTCGGGAATCGAACGCATCCTGCCGACGATGAAGACGGACATCGTTATCGACCGCGCGTCGCCCCGCGCCCGCATCGTGATCGACACGAAGTTCACGTCGATAACGGAGAAGGGCTACAGGAGGGACGAGACCCTGAAGCGAGACCACCTCTTCCAGATCTACGCCTACCTCCGCTCCCAGGTCGGCCTGGGACGGGCTCTGGACGATCGAGCCGAAGGGCTGGTCCTGTACCCGAGCGTAGGCGCCGACGTCGACGAAAGCGTCCACATCCAGGGCCATCGCATCCGCTTCGCCACGGTAGACCTCACGGCCTCGCCCACGGCGATCCGGCGACGGCTGCTCAAGGTTACCGAGCCGCCAATTCCCGAATCATCGATCCGCAGCACCGAGAGTGCGCGTTCAAGCGACTCGACCGGGTCGCCAACGAACCCACTCTGACACCGAACTACACCAACTCGGCCACAACCGACGCCATGCCCGCTGGGTTCATCGCTTCGGTGCCGCGGCTTCCGCCAAGGCATCGCTGGCACCCGCGAGCGAGAAGTTCCAAGCAGCCGGCCCTGCACCGTACCAGTCCATTGCCACCGATAGCGTCTCGTGGCGCAGGATCCGCCTCACTTTCTTCTTGTCGGCGTAGAAGTGAAGCGACGTGTCGCCCCACCGCTGATCGACCATGAAGCTCGATACCGGCACGCCGTCCCACCGGCCCCGAAGGTGGTGAGTGTCGTAGCCCTCGTTCGTCTGACCGCCAACGAGATTCGGTGGCACCGTGAACTCAAGATGGACGCCGAAGTCGTTGACGACCACGCGGGCCTTCACATCTTCGTAGGGCGCGGTAAGGGGGCGCACTGGCGCGGTCCACTCCGACGCCGCCGCCTTGCCGGTCACTTCGCCGTATTCGTTCACGGAATCGACGGCGGACCATTGCGCCGCCAGCGGCGCTGCCATCAGGATGAACCCCATGGCCGCCAACGCGGCCGCGCAGTTCCACGGTCCTTGAGTCATTGGCCCTCCGCTCGCGGGGTCGTTGATCAGTTCCAGAGCCGACGGACCGCCCAACGACTCAGGACGCACGGACACTTGGCTCCGTGAGCTCCCCGTCGTTCTTTCGTGGCTCAACGCCGTCCTCCCGGCACATCTCCAGGAAGACCGCAAGCGAGGTCGCCGCCTCATCGCGAAGCTCCGCCATGTCCTTGGCATAGAAGTCCGCGCCTCCATTCAGGCCAACGAACTCGCCGCGGTACATCCGAAGTTCGGAGTCGTAGCGAACGACGGCCCGGTACCCCTCCACTTCGATCATGCTCTTCATGGTTCTACTCCGTTTGCGCTGAGCCAGCGCCGGATACTGCTCACGGCACCCTTGTCCGTGGCCGGTCCAGGGTGCGGTCGGTGGTAGACCCTCCGTTCGCCGAAGAGCCTGACGCCGACCCGCGAGCCACGGCGCTCGCTGATCTCCGCCCCCAACTCGACGAAGAGCGCCTCAATGTCACGCCACGGTATGTTACCGCTTGTCGGTCGGCTGAAGATCAGCGCGAGGATTCTGCGGTGGCGGCGCTTCATCGCGCCGACGATACAGCCCCGACCGCGCCGCATTCCGTTGCCTCACGGCAACGGCGAGGCCCAAGCGTTCGCCGCCGCGAAGTAGAGTCGCGACACCATGACGAAGGAGTACAGAGGCCGGGTCGCCCAAGTCCACGGGCCGCAGCCAAAGGTCATCCGCGGGCTCGACGAAGCAGCAACTGTGCCGAGACCGGCGAGAGTCACTGTGCGCTTGGATGGCGGCCAGACGTTGCCGAACCTGCCCGAACCGCCCGGAGTGCGGCTGATGCGAGGCGACCGGGTCACACTCCACGCGGACCTGACGCCGGGAGGCACCATCGGACAGCTACAGAAGGACAAGTAGCGCGATGGAGAGCCTCCGCATGTTGGTGCCGGCCGCTGCGCTCGTCTTCGCGTCATGTGCTGCGGAACCCGACTCCGCCGAAGTTCGGCTGGCCGCTCTCACTGCCAGTAGCGCTGTCGACGCTCTCGACGACATACAGGCAGTCGACGATCCCGACGCGGCCGGCGTTCGGGACAGGTTCCGCGACGCCACTCGAGAAGCCCTGGAAGCCGCCAGCAGGGCTCACGCCACCGCGCCAGCGGCAACCGCCGACGCCTACGCCCGCAGCCTAGAGGCTGCGGAAGCAGCCCAGCGGTTCGGCGACGCCATGGCTTTGGCCCTCAAGGTCCTCGCCGAGTACGAGGCCGCCCAGGTCACCGAGGCGGAAGCCCTAACAGCCCAACGCACGGTTGCTCGAATCGAAGCTGCCCGCGAGTTCTACTGGACCAAAGCCGAAGAGCGGGATGAAGCCGCCACGGGTGATTGGCGCCGCGCCTCCGCTGCGGCTCGCGATGCCGCTAGCGGGATACTGGAAGCGTATCGGAACGCACCGCCGTCAGTACGAATCCTCTACGAAGACGACAAGGGAGGATCGCCCGAACACGCGGTCGCCGAGACCGACGAGCGAGTCCGAGAGGCCGCCGGGCTCAGGGACCTCCTTCTTGAAGACCTGGCCCCGAAGATCGAGGCTGCCGAGGCCGCGGTCGATGAAGCGACCGCCGCCTACCGCGACGCCCGGGATGCCTGGCGCGCCCTGGCCGCTGGCGAGGCCGGGCAGCCACCGTGATCCGCGATCATCTTCCGGGCGATGTCTTGGGCGCCTTCAGTATCCCAGAGCGCGACCAGGAGTCCGTCGAAGCAGGCGACGTCCACGGCCGAACGCTCATGGGAGGAAGCCTCAGAACCCTGAGTCTCCGGATCCGAAGTCTCTGACGCACGCGCGGATGACCGAAGAACTCAGGAGTGCCAGGGACAAGGTCCTCGTAGACAATACGGCGCAGGCTGTCTTCAAGCACCTCGACCGCATCAAGGACAAACGCAGTGCGTTGGGTGCGCGCTGGATCTGGGAACTGCTTCAAAACGCCCGCGACGCGGCATGTCCACAAGGTGTGCGGATCCAAGTCTACGTCTCGGCGGCCGAGTGCCGATTCGAGCACGACGGCAAGGCGTTTACGTCCAAAGAGATAGCACATCTGATCTACCACGGCTCGACGAAGATCGAGGATCTTCAGGACATCGGCCAGTTCGGTTCCGGTTTCCTGGCCACGCACCTCCTGTCCGAGAGCATCCGCGTCGCGGGACGGCTTGAGGACTCGCGCGGATTCGACTTCCCGCTGGACCGCGCGGGCGGGACAGCCGAAGAACTGCGCGAAGCGATGGACCGGTCATGGGCCGCGTTCGAGCGGTCGGTCGAGGACGCCCGACTCGCACCGGATGCGACCACCTCGTTCGCGTACGGCTTCGCTGAACCGAGGGCGTGCGAGCTGGTCGAGGCGGGCTTGGAGGAGCTTCGCCGGAGCGGACCGCTGGTCCTGGCGTTCTGTCCGGAGATCACGGAGATAGCCGTGGAGACATTCGGCGCCGGATGGAAGCTCTCACGGGACGGCCAGGACGACGGCAGCGTCCGAACGATTCGGTACGTAGGGGACGGCGGGAAGCGGTCGCGTTTCGTCGCGGTCGCGGGAGCGGAAGGCGAGTGCTGCGCGGCGCTGCATCTGCGCCCCTGCGAGTCCGGACTTGAGATCGACCCAGTGCAGGAGACGGCGGCGAAGCTCTTCGTGCTGTTCCCTCTCGTGGGCAGCGAGCAGCTGGGGCTCCCGGCCACGGTCAACAGCCGGCGGTTCAAGCCCCGCGAGGACCGCGACGGCATAGTGACCGGCGACTCGGCGGGCGCACAGAAGAACAAAGGGCTTCTGGAGGAATCCGTGCGGCACCAGGAGCAGCTCTTCGAGTGGTGCGGCCAGAAGAAGTGGGCGGGCGCGGAGCGAATGCTGGCCTTCGACACCGCGCATCAACCTGACTGGGCAAGCAGCGCCCCGTGGTTCCGCCCGCTGCTGACCCAATTGGTGCGCAAAGCCCGCGAGACTCCGCTGATGCCGACCTTGGGCGGCGATTGGATTCAGCCGCGGGCCGCGTGGCTACCGGCGACCGAAGAACCGTCGCACCGCGAGCGGCTCTGGACGCTCATGTCGGTGTGGGAGGGCGCACAGGCGAGGTTGCCCCGCCTCGACGATTTAGCCTCCTGGTCGCGGAATCTCTCCGGCTGGCGAAGACTCCTGGGCAAATCACGCGAAGACATGGACGAGGCGCTCACGATCGCCAAAGTCGCCCTTCTCGTCGGCGACGCGGGCAGCACGGACGGACTGCGGGAGCGACTGGTGAACGGCTCGGACCTGTCCTGGCTCGTCTCGCTCCTCCAGCTTGTACTGGATGCCGGCAAAACCGGACTCCTCGACGAGCACAACCTGCTGCCGACCCAGGGCGGTGGGCTGCGTCGCCGCGCCGACATTCGCCGCGACGAGGGAATCTCCGAAGAACTCAAGGACATCGCGGAGGCGTTCGGCTTGGAAATCCGTGACGAGCTGCTCGACAAGAGCGCCGAGATGGAAGGATTGGCGGAGCTTCTCGCGTCGGAGGGGGAGCGGGAACTGCTCGACAAGGTCTTGGCGCGCGTCAAGGATGAATGCCGCGAGGGCGTGGTCGGTGCATCGCTCTCGCTCTCGGCGGTCAAGCTGTTCCGCTGGATCGCTGACCGTCCGGACTACGTCGAGCTTCTGGAGGGCTATCCCGTGCCCACTTCCGAACGGTCCGACGAAGGAGTCACCGTGCTGCTTCTCGAACAGGGACGCGAAGCACCCGCACGGCCACTGGCGCCGCTGACGACCTGGCCACCGAACGCGCGGCGGTTCGGTTCACTGTTCCCGAGATCCAGGGTTCTGGCGGAGGCCTTCGCGGAAGCCGCTCCCGAGGTGTGGCCACGACTAGCCGAGATCGGTTACGTGAACGCGTCCCCGCTGGTCGAGACGCAGCGCGTGGTGGAGGCGTTCCTGCCGGATGAACCGCTTCCGGACACGGAGGAGACCCCCGCCGGATCGCACAAGTCGACGCAGGACTTTGAGGTATCGGATATCGCCTGCCTCGTGGGGCCCGGGGGACTGATCGACACGGCCCGCAAGAGCAGGAAGCGCGCAACGGACTTCATCCGGTTCTTGGTCGAGTTCGCGGCCCAGGCCGACGAACACGCTTTCGACGTATGCGAGGTCGAGTGTGAATGTGGGAACACCCACCGGACATACCGGGCCGCATGGCTCGGGCCGCTCCGCCATCGGCGGTGGGTGCCGCTCGACGCCAGCGGGCGACGCGCGACGACGGCATCGGCGGAGTCGTTGGCGGTACTCCTCGGGGACACACCGGAAGTCTCGGAGGTCCTGTCCGGGGTCCGAGGAGAGGAACTCCTGGACGCCCTGGCGATCAGCCGCGCGGACCTCGCGTTTCGAGTCGTCGCCAGCGACGAAGACGAGCGCCTCGCGCTGATCGCGTCGATGCGGGACCTCGCCGCGGCGGCGGGTGAGGTCGACCGCGTTCGCGACCTGGCGACCGAGATCCGCAAGCACCCGGAGATCATCGACTCGATCGAAGAGCGGAAGATTCGCCGCACAAAGATCCAGCGGAACCAGGAGATCGGGAACTTGGTTGAGCAGCTTCTGCGGCAGGAGTTGGAAGGCTGCGGACTGACCGTGCGACGCACCGGGATCGGGTCCGACTTCGAGGTCGAGAGCGACTTCGTCGAGGAAGAGCGGGAGGTGGGCCTCGAGATTTCCGGCGGCCGCAGCGCCACGCTAGTCGAAGTGAAGAGCACCAGGATCGACCGGGTGAAGATGACGCCCGTTCAGGCGAACCGCGCCTGCACGCTCGGCGACGGCTTCGCGTTGTGCGTCGTCCCCCTCGATGACGATGCGCCGACCGCTGAGACGATCCGCGACGGATTGCGTGTCGTGTTCGGGATCGGCGCGCGCCTAAAGTCGGCGCTGTCGGACTACGAGCTCATGCGGGAAGCCGCGGACACAGCCCGCAAGCCGCGGGGCGCGGTCGAACTCGAGATCCGAGAAGGCGAGGCGCGCTTCCGGATCGGCAGCGCGATCTGGGAGGAAGGAGTGCCGTTCGGGCAAGCGGTCGATCGGTTTCGAAGCCGCGACTGAACCCGACTACGCGGCATGCGCGCCGACTTCGAACATGGTCAGAATCGGCCGGTCTCAAGGGGGCGCGTCGTGAAGCCAACCGGCTTGTTCGAGAATCGAGATGGCGGCCAGATCGATCAGCTTCTCGCCGGCGCCGACCTCGACGATCGTAGCTTCCCGGCCGCCGTAGCCGCCCTGCGCCGCCGCGGCGATGGTCGGGAAGTAGGCGAGTTCGCCGTTCGTGTAGCCCGCGAAGAAGACGTGGGGTATCTGAGCCTCGGCCCGCAGCCGGAGCTGGTGCTCGACGAAGAACTCGCCCGGGAAGGTGGCGAGGGCGAACTGGCCCGCGCCGCGCTCGCCCAGGACCAGGGTGTTGACCTCGGCCTCCCGTTCCCGAGGGAAGCGCGCGCGGTACCTCTGAAGCGATGCTTCCAGACCGTGGCGCCGGAAGCCCTCTTCGACCACCGGAGAGTCCAGGTCCCAGCGCGGATCGAGCGTCACCAGGTGGCGTTTCACCGACAGGGTCGCCGGATCGTGGAAGGCCTCCGCCGCCGCCAGATCGGCGCGGACGCGGAGCACCTCCTGGCCCAGCCGCTCTCCCGCCATCCGGACCTGCTCGAAGCCGCCTTCCGCGGGCGGCGTCTTGTCCCAGAACGGGTTGATGTCGCCGGCGGCGCCCTGCAGGTACATCGTCACGCCGCCTCCGCGCTCGGCGACCAGAGCCGCCATCGCGCCCGGGAAGTCGGCCGAGACAAGCATGTTCTCGGGCCCCAGGATGACCGGGTGAACGGCGAAGTTGACCACCGTGGCGACCGCTTCGCCGTCCGCACCGTCGACCGCCAGCACGCCGACCGACTCGTCGAGCGGCGCGGTCGGGAGGCGCTCGCGGTTGCGCCAGAACATCTCGACGCTGCCGTCGGAATGCACCCGCCGCCGGTTGTGCCCCTCGCTGGCACGGCCCCAGCCCACCGCGACGCGCGCCGGCCGGAGGGCGTCATGGGCCTCCAGGACGACGCCGACGATCTTCCGTTCCAGTTGCCGGACCCACGGGCTTCCGGCGCTCGGAAACCCGGCCTCGAACAGCGGCGCGGAGTGAGTGTGGGAGGCGTTCAACAGAACGTGGTCGAAGCCCGCGGCGTCCATAACCGCCTGCCGTATCGGCAAGGTGTTCTCCTTGCGGATCGAGCCGAGGTCGAGCGTCACCAGCGCGACGGTCTCGCCGCCCGCCTCGAGCACGAGCGCTCGCGCGTGGAGCGGGTCGTGAACTCCCCGCGACCGGTTCGTTCCGCGGGCGCCGTAGCCGTAGAGCAGGGAGCCGGCCGGCGGCGTGATCTCGACCGCGGCGGCGCCGGCGTGCAGTTGGGCGGTGGTTGGCGATGGGGTCATGCCGATCCCTCCGAGAACGACAAGACCCGCCACCGCGCCGATCGGTCGCAAGCTCCTAGCTCTCGGTAACGCCCAGGGTGCCCCAGGGCACCCGGCCCAGCGGGTCGCGCAGGATGCGCCGTGCCACGACCATGCGGTGAACCTCGTCCGGGCCGTCGTACAGCCGCGCGTAGCGCGCCTCCCGGTACATCTTCTCGAGCGGCGTGTCGCCGGTCACACCGAGCGCGCCGTGAACCTGGATCGCGCGGTCGATCACATTGTGGAGCATTCGGGCGCCCCAGAACTTGATCAGCGAGATCTCGACCCGCGCCTGCTCGCCGCGGTCCATCGCTTCGGCTGCATCCAGGGTCATCAGCCGGGCGGCCTGGATCTCGGCCGCCGACTCGGCGACGTAGCGCTGGATCTCACCCTTCTCCGACAGGTAGGAGCCGTGCGCCCAGCGGGACTTGGCGCGGTCGCACATCAGCTCGAAGGCGCGCTGGGCCTGGCCCAGCCACCTCATGCAGTGGAAGATCCGCCCCGGGCCCAGGCGCCGCTGCGCGATGACGAAGCCCTCGCCGCGGCCGCCGAGCAGGTTGTCCTTCGGTACCCGGACGTCGTTGTAGCGCACCTCGCAGTGCTGGCCGGACGTGGTGCCCATCGTCGGCACCGCACGCACGATCTCGTAGCCGGGCGTGTCCGTCGGCACGATGATGGACGAGAACTTGCGGTGCCCCTGGGCCTCCGGCTCGGTCAACGCGAAGCAGGTCGTGAACGCGGCCCGGCTGGCGCCGCTGGTGAACCACTTGTGCCCGTTGATCACCCAGTCGTCGCCGTCGAGCACCGCGCGGGTCTGCATCAGGGTGGGATCGGAGCCGGCAACCTCCGGCTCCGTGAGGCCGACCGAGGGGTAGATGTCGCCCGCCACCAACGGCTTCAGCCAGCGTTCCCTCTGCTCGTCGCTGGCGTAGAGGTGCAGCATGATCGAGTCCTGCATCGTCGCGGAGCCGACGGCGACCTGCCCGTAGTGCGAGCGGCCGATGATCTCGTTCAGGTAGACGAACGGCATGAGCGGCAGCCCGCCGCCGCCGATCTCCGCGGGATGCCCCAACGCCCACAGGCCCCGCTGCTTGGCCAGCGCCTTGAGCTCGGCCAGCCGGCCGCGCGTGCGGTCCTCTCCCGACTCCGAGTCCAGCTCCGGCTCGGCCGGGATCACCTCGCCGTCGATGAACTCCCGCATCCGTTCGCGGAGCTCGATCACCTCGTCCGTCAGACCGTACCTGCCCATGCATGTCTCCTTTGACTGCGGTTTCGGGAACAGCCGCCGATGATGCCACAGAGGCAGGCACTTGTTCGCCTGCCGACTTGCGCTACGCGGCCTGCCCGGCTCTTCGGGGCACCACCCTGGTGCGGATGGGGCTGCTCAGGATCCCGACCTCCAGGCCGTCCGCCGGCAACTCGTCGGATTCAGGTTCCAGTCGCCATTTCCGAACCAGGGCGGCCAGTCCGGACACGAGGACGGCCATGCCCAGGGGTATGCCCCTGCAGCCCCTGGGCTCCAGGCCGAACGGCATGTAGACCCCCCGCGGGCATGCCTGTCCCTCCAGCCAGCGCTCAGGCCTGAACTCTTCGCCGTCCCGCCAGTGCTCGACCCGGCGGTGCATCACGTGGGTGACGACCTCGACCAGAGTGCCCCTCGGTATGAAGTAGCCGCCGAGCGACGTGTCCCGCACCGCCCGGCGCGGCACCAGGAGCGGAGCTGCAGGCTGAAGACGAAGCAGCTCGTTGAAGACGGCCTCGGCGTAAGGGAGCCGCTCGAGGTCCTCGGCACAGAGCGGCCGGTCGCCGGCGACGCGATCCACCTCCTCCTCGAGCCGCGCCCGAACCTCCGGATTGCGGCTCAGGTAGTGCGGAATGTAGGACATCGCATGAACAGCCGGATCCCGGGCGCCGACGAAAGCCGCGTACGCCTCGTCGCGAATCTCCGAGTCGCTGCGGAAGGACCAGTCCGAGTCTCCCCGCTCCGTCGCCTGGACGAAGTGCGCGATCAGGCTCGTTCCCGGACTTCGGGCTCCCTGGCCTTCCGGATCAAGTCGTACACGGCCGTATCGAGCGGTCTGATCGCCTTGCGCGCCTTCAGATCGTGCGGCAGGGGCAGTTTCCTGAACAGCCTGTATCCGGGCACGGCGAACACGATGAAGCTGAGCTTGGCCGCTCTCATCATGGCCAGACCCGGCCCAGGACCCAGTTCACGCCCGGCGCCGAGCATCGAAGTCGTCAGCGCGTTCCATGTGTAGCGCTCGACCTCGGCCCGGAAGTCGACGGTGCTTCCCGCCGTGAACTCCTCGGCGAAGGACGACGCTTCCGAGACGGCGATCCGCCTGAACGCCGCTGTCCGCTCGGGAGTGAACGCGGTGACCATGAGATCCGTGAGACGTCGGTGCTCGTCGCCGAACGGCGTCCTGGCAAGGCACGGGGACTGAATGACCTCGAAGGCGAAAGCTGGAGTGTCTTTCTGAAACAACTCGGGCTTCCGCACCAGATCCTCGGCGATGTCCGGGTCGAAGACCGCGCAGTGCCCGCCGTTAGGCACTTCGAAGTAGACGATGTCGCCCCAGTGCTCGTGGAGCCAGTGGAAGAAACCGGTGTAGTCCGCCGCCAGCCGGCCCATGGTCTGGAACTTCTTCCGTGGCGGGCCCGGGGGAAGCTGGCGATCCGGCTTGGCTTCTGTCTGCTGCATGGCTGGAACGAGCTTATCGAGACGACCTGACCGGTGTTCCCCCCCTGTCTAGAAACACGCAGCGGTGTGACCTAACATAGCCGGACGCATACGCACTAGCACCACTGCAGGGATCCAAGGGGACCCCGGAGTGAAGCCGCCCCCGGGACCGAAAGGTCAGCGCCTCAGCAATCTCCGGCAGCGAACGGAGAACTAAGAGCGCGTTCGCGGACCAGCTCCGCAGCGAGTACGGAGAGATCGTCTCCTTCGAGCTTCCCTTCATGAAGTGCTGCGTCGTCTTCGACGCCGAGCTCGTTCACGAGGTCCTGGTCACGCAGCAACCGTACTTTCGACCCTGGTTCCCGGGCGATGTGACGGACGACTGGAAGTACGGCTCGATCTCGCTGCACCAGGGCGAGGAGCACCGGCGACGAGCCGAGTTCATGTCGTCGGTCTTCGCGGGCGACTCGGAGGGCGCCTACGCCGAGATCATCGCCGAAAAGGCGCTCGTCCTGAGAGAACGACTCTCCGGCGGCCAGGGCGTCGACCTCGTCAAGGAGTTCGAACGCTTCGCCTGGGACGCGATCGTCGAGATCGTCCTCGGCCGCGGCGTCGAGCTGCCCCGTCAACTGGGAGAAGACACGCTGACGCTCCAGAAGACGTACCTGCTGCTGGACATTCTTCCCGGGCCGAAACTGTTCAAGTCGCTGCCGCTGCCGGTCCTCCGACGAGGCAGGAAAAGCGTCGGGCTCGTCGACGCCGCGATCTACGGCGCCATGCAGAGAGCACGCGACTCCGGCTACTCCGGCAGGGACGTCGTCGCGCAGTACGTGCGGGCCATGGACCTCGACGGCGCCGCGGGCGGTCTGGACTCCGACCGGGCGATCCGGGACGAGCTGATCATCCTGCTGACCGGCTTCATCGACGCGCCGGCCAGCGCCCTCACCTTCGGCGTCCACTACCTGGCCAGGAATCCCGACGTCCGTCTGGAGGTGGAGCGCGAGGCGGACGCCGTCCTGAATGGCGGGAGCATCGAGCCCGCCGACTTCGACCGGCTGCCGTACACCGGCGCCGTACTCGACGAAGTGCTCCGGATCGATCCTCCGACCGCCGTCATGCTGCCCAAGGAGGCAACCGAGGATCGCGTACTCGGCGGCCACCTGATTCCAGGGGGCACGCTCGTTCACGTGGCGATGAGGGCCTTGCACCACAGACCCGAGCACTGGGATCGGCCGTCGGACTTCAGGCCGGAGCGCTGGCTCGAGAATCCGCGCCCACCCTGTCCGGCCCACGCCTACATTCCTTTCGGTCTCGGCCCCCACTTCTGCCAGGGAATGGACATCGCCCGGAGGATCTTCGTGTTCGCCATGGCATCTCTGGCCAACCGGCTCCGGCTGGAGCCCCGGTCCACCGATCCGCCGAACCGGAACGACACCGCCGTCGGCGTCGTCGGGCCGTGGACGGCCGACGTACACGAGAGGCAGGACTCGAGCCGCCTCCAAGCAGGGGAGCAACATGCCTGATTCAGACGCAGGTTCAGGGCAGCCGGACCCGGGGATCGAGGTCGGAGATTCGAAGCCGATCCTCGTGGCCAGGATGATCGACACCTGGAACGCCGACCAGGAGACCGTTTTCGCGACGCTCGCCCACGGCGGCCGCCACGGGGAGGCGATTCCCGAGATGCTGAACGTGGAGTTCGTTTCCCAGAAGACGATGGGAGTCGGCGCGCAGTTCCGGGAGATCCGGGACTGGACCCCCATTCAGGTGGCGTTCGCGAAGTTCGCCAAGCTGCACCAGAACGTCGTCACGTGCATCGAGTACGAGCCGCACCGGCGGGTCCGGTACACGTCGAATGGCGCCGGAGCGCGGTGGCACTCGATCTACACACTCACCCCGGTGGGCGAAGGCCGGACGCAGGTGGAGATCCGACTGGAGATCCGCCCCAAGAATCTGCTGGGCAAAATGGCTGCCGCAGTTGATGAAGGCCCCGGTCCAGGCCAGCACCGAGGCCGACTTCAAGGCGCTCAAGGCTCGCATCGAAGGCGCCGGGAGCTGAGCGATCTCCGCGAGCGCCGGTCTTCCGCCGTTCCTCGATAAACCGGCGTAACTCGTTCAGGAGATTCGCCAGACGCTGAATCGTGTACCGCGTTTGGCTCAGGCCACAAAGCGATGTATCTTACCTCTGCCTTACCCTGGGAGAAGGACGACTACGCCATGCCAATACCCGAACCGCTGACCACCACGCTGTCGACGAAGGGACAGGTGATCCTGCCCAAGCCCATTCGCCGGGCGCTGCGCTGGGTGGCTGGAACGCGCCTCGTCGTGGAGAGCACGCCCGACGGCGTGTTGCTCAAACCCGAGCCCGCGTTTCCCGAAACCCGGCCGCAGGACGTGTTCGCCAGTCTCGCCTGCGACGGCCCGCCGAAGTCGCTTCGGGAAATGGAGGCGAGCGTACTGGCCGAAGCCCGGCGACGGCATGAAGGCGATTGATACCAACGTCGTCGTCCGCTACCTGATCGCAGACGACCCGGGACAGGTCGCCAAAGCAAGAGCCGCGATCGAGACGGGAAGCGTCTTCGTGAGCACGACCGTTCTCCTGGAGAGCGAGTGGGTCCTGCGCGGCGTGTACGGCCTCGCCCGCCAGGACGTAGCGAAGGCCCTCCGGGCCCTCTCGGGCCTGCCGAACATCTCGGTCGAGAGTCCGAACCTGCTCGTCGAGGCGCTCGACCGAGCCGAGAAGGGCATGGACTTCGCCGATGCACTGCATCTTGGCGCTGCCGCTCATTGCGACGCCATGCTCACGTTCGACCGCCGCTTCATCGAAGCGGCCGGGGACGCAGCGCCCGAGGTCACCGAGCCCTGACGTTCCTTCCCGCGTCCCTCGGCCGGCAGGTGGCGTTAGTCGCTGCCGAGTTTCGGGCAAGCCGGCCGGTCGTGCCACCGTGGCCGAGACGCTCGTTGATCCCGTCGACCGAACGGAGCCGCGCCGTCTCGCCGCAGCCGGAGGAGCCGATCAGGGAGGTGATCGCGGCGGCCCGAAGAGATCGACGGGCTGGTAGCCTTCATCGGCCGGACGCAATCGCCCCGCAGGGAGGACTGTTCGTGGCTGCCTTCACGCTCGACTACTGGATCGACGATGGCTGGTACGTCGGCAAGCTCAGGGAAGTTCCCGGGATCTTCAGCCAGGGGAAGACCCTCGATGAACTGAAACCCAACATCGAGGACGCTCTCGAGTTGGTGTTGGAGGCAGAGTTCCTCTGCTGCCGCCCAATGCAAAGCCGTCGCATCGCGTTCAACTCGTGCCCGGAATCGTCGAGACGGCGTCTACGCTGACCTTCGCTACCCGTACCGTCCCTCGATGTAGGCCGCCGTCTGGCTGTTCGCCGGGTTCAGGAACATCGACGCCGTGTCGCTGTGCTCGATGATCTCGCCGAGCAGCATGAACACGCATTCCTCGCTGGCCCGGCGGGCCTGCGCCATGTTGTGGGTGACGATCAGGATCGTGTATTCGCCGCGGAGCTTCCAGATCAGCTCCTCGACGGCCTCCGTGCCGGCGGGATCGAGCGCCGAGCACGGTTCGTCCATCAGCAGCAGTCTCGGCTTGACCGGCAGAAGGCGCGCGATGCACAGCTTCTGCTGCTGCTCGAGCGAGAGCTCGGTGCCGCGGCGATCGAGCGAGTCCTTCAGTTCGTCCCAGAGCAGCACCTCGCGCAGCGCCTCCTCGACGATCCGGTCGCTCTCCCCCCTGTTCGGCGGCCGCCCGTCGGGCAGGTGGACGCGGGTTCCGAACAGGACGTTGTCCCTCACGGACAACGGCAACGGGTTGGGACGCTGGAAGACCATGCCGACCTGCTTGCGAAGCTGAGCGAGCTCGACCGACGGGTCGAGCACGTCGAGGCCCCAGAGCCGGATGCTGCCGGTCGCGCGCACGTAGCCGAGACGCTCGTTGATCCGGTTGACCGACCGGAGCAGCGTCGTCTTGCCGCAGCCGGAAGGGCCGATCAGGGAGGTGATCGCGCCGGCCCGCACCCGAAGATCCACGTCGAGCAGGGCCTGGAAGTCGCCGTACCAGAGGTTCAGCTTCTCGACCAGGATCGCCGCCGACGCGTCGACAGTGTCCGAGGTCACCGGCTCCGCGCTCATCCGAACTTCCCTTCCACGTAGGCCGTCGTGCGCGGGTCCTGGGCGCCGCCCTCGAACATGGCTTCCGTCTCGGTCACTTCGACCAGCTCGCCGGTCAGGAAGAAGGCGGTCCGGGACGCCAGCCGCCGCGCCTGCTGGACGAGGTTCGTGACCAGCACGATCGTCATCTCGGACTTGAGCTCCGCCAGCACCTCCTCGATCCGCATCGTCGTCACCGGATCGACCGCGATCGAGAACTCGTCGAGCAACAGGATCGACGGGTCCTGCGACAGGGCGCGGGCGATCGTCAGCCGCTGCTGCTGGCCGCCGGAGAGCAGGCTGCCCAGGGAATCGAGCCGGTCCTTCACCTCGTCCCAGAGCGCCGCCCGGCGGAGGCAGCGCTCGACGATCACGTCCAGGTCCGCCCTCTTCCGCGTTCGCCGCAGCCGGGCCGACAGGGCGACGTTGTCGTAGATGGAGAGCGGCAGGCCCACGGGCAGCGGAAAGACGACGCCGATCCGCTGCCGCAGGGCGTAGGGATTGCGCCAGCTTCGAACGTCCCGCCCCTCGACGCGCACGCTGCCCGACACCTCCATGCCCGCCGTCATCAGGTCCATGCGGTTGATGGCGCGCAGAAACGACGTCTTGCCGCTGTTCGCCGGCCCGATGATGCCGAAGATCTCGTGGCTCGGCACGTGCAGCGTGACGCGCGAAAGCGCCAGCTTGCCGTGGTAGCGGATCGCCAGATCCTCGACCTCGATCGCGCGGTCGGGGACCTCGCTCGCCTGGACGGGAACGCTCACCACTTCTTGCGGCCCCGCAGGTAGACACGGAAGGCGATCGAGATCCCGTTCATCGCCAGCACCATGGAGATCAGGACCAGTGCGACGCCGAAGGGCATGTGCTCCGGCACGTCCGGCACCTGGGTCGAGATGACGAACAGGTGCAGCGACATCGCCATCGTCTGGTCAAGCACCCCCTGCGGCAGGAAGGGAAGGAAGAACGCGGCGCCGGTGAACATGATCGGGGCCGTTTCGCCCGACGTGCGGGACACCTCCAGGATGACTCCGGTGAGGATGCCGCTGATCGAGTTCGGCAGCACGATCTTGCGGATCGTCTGCCAGCGCGTGGCGCCCATGTTCCAGCACGCCTCGCGGAAGGCGAGCGGCACGGTCTGGAGCGACTCCCTGGTGGCGACGATGACCACCGGCAGCGTCATGACCGCCAGCGTCAGGCTGGCCGCCAGGACGCTGGTGCCGAAGCGGAAGAAGATGACGAACGCGCCGAGGCCGAACAGCGCGTGGACGATGGAAGGCACGCCGGCCAAGTTGATGATCGCCAGGTTGATCGCCCGGGTGAGTCGGTTGTCCGGCGCGTACTCACTCAGGTAGAGCGCCGCCGCCACGCCGACCGGCACGGAAGCGATCAGGGCGACGACGACCAGCCACACCGTACCGACGAGGGCCGGCAGGATGCCGCCCGCGGTCATGTTGTTCATCGGCTGGGTGAACAGGAATTCCCACGAGATCGCCGGTCCGCCGCGGACGATGAGGACGCCGAGGATGAGGGCGACCGGCAGGATCAGCATGCAGGTCATCCACAGGAAGAGGAGCCGGAACAGACCCTCGACCTTCCGGTTGCGGCGGTTCTGTGCGGTCGCTTCGAACATGGCGCCTCGTTACGGATTCGCCGACGCGGCCGGCCGGCGGCCGCGGCGGCGGTGCTTGCGCTGGCCGCCCCGCACGAACACGTCGGCCGCGAAGTTGATCGCGAAGGTAACCAGGAACAGGAAGATGCCTAGCGTGAAGAGCGCCCCGTAGTGGTCGGAACCGGCGGCCGTCTCACCGAGCTCGGCGGCGATCGTCGCCGTCAGCGCCCGCACCGAGTCGAAGGGGCTCGTCGGCAGGTTGATCGAGTGGCCGCTCGCCATCAGCACCGCCATCGTCTCGCCGAAGCCGCGGCCGACGCCGAGCAGCGTCGCCGCGACCAGGCCGTTGCGAGCCGCCGGCAACACGACCTTGAAGGTGACCTGCCAGCGGGTCGCTCCCATCGCCTCGGCGGCCTCGCGATAGGTGTCCGGGACGGCCTTCAGGGCATCCTCGGCGATCGTGGTCATGATGGGGGCCGCCATCAGCCCCAGGATGACCCCGGCGTTCAGCACGTTCAGGCCGACCGGCACGTTGAAGACCTGGATGATGAGCGGGTTCATGATGGACAGCCCGATGAACCCCCAGACCACGGAAGGGATCGCCGCCAGGAGTTCAACCAGCACCTTCAGCGTCTCGCGCACGCGGCCCGTGGCGAACTCGCCGATGTAGATCGCGGCCCCGAGCGAGAACGGCACGGAGACGACCATGGCGAGTCCGGTCACCGAGGCGGTTCCGGCGATCAGCGCGAGCGCGCCGTAGGTCGGGTTGTGGCTCGAGGTCGGCGTCCAGCGCGGCGAACCGAAGAACTCGCGGAAATCGAAGCGGTCGAAGACGAAGCCGGCGCCCTCGCGGGTAATGAACACGAAGATGCCGGCGATGAAGACGATCGCCGACAGCCCGCCGGCCAGCACGAGAATCCGGACCGCGCGGTCGACCCACCACGCGGCATCCCGCCGGTCCGCGGCGTGCGCTACTTCAGGCAAGCCGGCCGCCGGGGAGCCAGAGACGCCGCGTCATTCCCGGAAGCCTGTTCCCGTTCAGGAACAGTCCACGTCGCCGCGCGGCGCGTAGCCCTTCTCGTAGATGATGCACTGGCCCTCGTCGCTCAGCACCCAGTCGATGTAGTCGCGAATGGCGCCCTCGGGCTGGCCCGAGGTGTACATGAACAGCGGACGCGCGATGGGGTAGGAGCCGTCGATCGCCGAATCGACCGAGGGCGACACGCAGTCGCCGTCCTCGGCCTTCCTGACGCACGGCATCTTCACGTGGTCCGTCGCGTAGGCGAAGCCGCTGTAGCCGATCGCGCAGGGCGTGTTCTCGACCAGGTCGACCACGTCCTTCGATCCGTGCATGTCGCGCGAGCCGAGCCTGAAGTCGCGCCGCTCGCCGAGCACCGCTTCGCGGAAGTAGACGTAGGTGCCGGAGTTGTTCTGGCGGCTGACGCGAACGATCTCGTCGCTGCCGCAGCCCGGCACCTCGACGCCGTACTGGCTCCACGTGTCCACGTCGCCGCCCTCGCCGTAGAGAGCGGCCAACTGCTCCAGCGACACCTCGTCAATCGGGTTGTCGGGATGGAGGTACACGGCCAGGGCGTCGTAGCCGACGACGAACTCGATCGGCTCGTTGCCGTTGCCGCGCGCCAGCTCGATCTCCGAGTCCTTCATCTTGCGGCTCGAGTTCGCGATGTCGACCGTGCCGTTGATCATGGCCGCGATACCCGTCCCCGACCCGCCGCCGGTCACCGCGACCGCGGTACCGGGCCTCAAGGCGGCGTACTCCTCGGCCCACGCCTGGGCGACATTGACCAGGGTGTCGGAGCCCTTGTTCTGGATCAGGCTGCGGGAACCGCCCCCGCCGCCGCAGGCGGCAATCAGGGCAGCGGCGAGAGCCAGGGTGCATGGGGCGAGGGCGGGTCTCGTTGTCAGGTTCTTCACGCCCGCGGAGCGTAGCCGACGGTTCGTGAACAACCCGTAAAGATCCGCGACTCTCAACGCCGCCAAGCCTGTCGCAGACTCCATGCCTGGCCCCAGCCCCCACCTCACTGGCAGCGCGCGCCTGAGAACTCGCTCCGCAGCGCTCTACGGCGCACGCTGCTAGAAGTACGCCGTCAGGGACGACCAGGCCACCACGGGGACCGCTCCGTACTCACTGCCCAGGACACCGTCCCGGACGCCGCGTCCCGTCGATCCGATCAGGCCCGCGCCGATCGACACGTGGTCGGACACGGACCAGGTGATGCCGGGCTGGAACAGGGCCGAGGAATCCTCCCGGTTGTAGAGCACGGCGCCGCTTATGGTCAGCAGCGGGTGGGCCTGCCATCCCAGGGAGATCCCGGCGTAGCGCCGGCCGAGTGCCGCGACTTCGCCCCGGCGCACACGGTCCGTCTCGGCAAGTCGAGCGTAGTCCGCTGCCCCGCCGGCGCCGAAGCCGTTCCAGCTCACCTCGGCGATCAGGGTCAACCGCGGTGTCAGGAGGCGGTCGGCGCCCACGGTGAAGCGCCAGAAGTCGCCGCAGCCGAAGACGGGGTGGGTGCTCTCCGCATCGCAGCCCGGACTGGTCCAGGAGACTTCGCCGCGCAGGCCGGTGCCCCGGACATCGGCCGAGAAGAAGCCGCCGAGGACGAAGTCGCGGTGGAAGCCGCCCACCATGTAGCCGAAGTCGACGCTCGATGGGCCCTCGCCCAGTTCGCTGTGGAAACGGCCGAGCGAGGCGAAGCTGAGATCGTCCGGCGTGCGCGTTCCCTGGCCGGCGGCGATGACCTCGACCTCGGAGAAGTCGCCTACCGGAACGGTGAAGCGGAGCGCATCGACTCCGGGCTTGTAGTCCCGGTCGATGCGCTGCGGCGCGAACGGCGCGAACAGGTCGAGGACCGGCCAGAAGTAGTTCACGCCCCAGGTGATCGCCTGGCGGCCCGCGACCATCCGGAACCCGGGCCGGTCCCATCGCAGGTTCAGACGGTCGATCTCCGTCGTTCCGGACAGGTTGGCGCCACCGAAGGACTCGCGCTCCAGGTCGAAGAACCGCCGGGTACCGCCGGTCGCGATGGAGGTCACCGCGCCGCTTCCGGGCGGCGACGTGGCCTGTGCCAGGCCGTGCAGTTCGAAACGGAAGCGATTCCGGGATGAGGCCTGCCAGCGGGAGTCGAGCTTGAGCCGGAGAATCCCGAGTTCGATCCCCCCGGCTCCAGCCGCGGCGCCGTTCTCTTCAGCCTGCTCGCCGTCGCCAGCCAGATCCGTCTCCTCCAGCACCCGGAAGGCAAAGACGCGGACGTCGCCGCCCACCACGGTCTGCCCAGTGGCCGGCGATACGGCGACCAGCAAGAGCAGCCCGGCGACGCCGGCGACCTGCAACGACTTAACGGCGCTCGTCGCTCGCGATGTTCCCATCGACAAGGCGCACGACTCGACGCGCCCGTTCCATGACCTGCGGATCGTGAGTCGAGAAGAGGAAGGTCACGCCCTGCTCCCGGTTCAACTCCTCCATCAGGCCGAGCAGCGTTTCGGCCGTCTCCGAGTCCACATTCGCGGTCGGCTCGTCGGCGAGCACGACCGCCGGGTTGCTGGCGATGGCGCGGGCGATCGCGACACGCTGCTGCTGCCCGCCCGAAAGCTCAGAGGGCCGCCGGTCTTCCATCCCCTTGAGCCCGACCTGTTCCAGCAGACCCATCACCCGCTCGCGCCGGCTCGCGGCGTCCACGCCCTGGACCCAGAGCACCATCTCCGCGTTCTCGTAGGCGGTCAGCACCGGCATCAGGTTGTACGCCTGAAACACGAAGCCGATCCGGTCGCGGCGCAGTTCGGAGAGTTCCTTCTTGTTCAGACTGCCGAGCTCCCGCCCCTCCAGCACGATCGAACCCGAAGTCGCCGCGTCGAGCGCGCCGATCAGGTTCAGCATGGTCGTCTTGCCCGAGCCCGAGGGACCGCAAACGGCGGTGAACTCACCCGGCTGCACCTCCATCGAGAGCCCGCGCAGGGCGTGGATGTCGACGCTCCCCTGGCGATAGACCTTGGTGACGTCCCGCAGCGCGATGACCGCTCCGTCCCCCATCTCAAACCACCTTGATCGTGTCGACGGGCTGCACCCGGCCCGCGCGCCAGGCCGGATAGATGCCCGAAGCGAGGGTCGCCACGACCGCGAACAGGCAGATCAGCACCGCATTGCGCGGGAAGATGCCGATCTTGAGGACCGGGTCCAGGCCGACGCCGGCGACCTCCACCGTGCCGCCATAGATCGCGGTCAGGTCGAGGCCTGCCGAGGACAGGTAGAGGTAGGGCCCGATCGTGATCAGAAAGGCGCCCACAAGACCGAGGACCGC
Organism: Candidatus Multivorans thiocomprendens; assembly: GCA_027493375.1. Lineage (GTDB taxonomy): Bacteria > Acidobacteriota > Thermoanaerobaculia > Multivoradales > Multivoraceae > Multivorans > Multivorans thiocomprendens. The sequence goes on from JAPVWO010000066.1 coordinate 30,361, forward strand.
CAGCCAGGCGCTCTCCATCATGACCAGCCGGAACAGCCGGCCCGGACTCCAGCCGATCGCGAGCATGATCCCGAACTCCCGCAGCCGCTCCATCACGCTGACGAACAGGGTGTTGAAGATCCCCGCCGCGACCAGCACCGCGATCAGGATCTCCATGACGACGGCCCCGCCCACCTTGAGCGCGATGAACGCCGCCAGTTGCGGCTGACTCGTGTTCCAGGGAAGGGCCGCCACCTTCTCGCCCAGTTCCCGGTCCAGCCGGCCGGCGATCCCGCCGCTCCTCCGCTGGTCCTTCAGGAAAACGGCGACCAGCGTCGCCTCGTCCGTTCCGTAGCCGAGCAGGTCGCGCACCGTGGCGATCGGCAGCAGGCAGAAACCGCCGTCGACCGTCGGTGCGTTGGTCTTGAGCGTTCCACGCAAGCGCGCGAGGCCGCTGACGATCTCGCCGTTCTTGTCGGTCAGGGTGTAGACCACCTTGTCGCCCAGCTCCATCCCGAGATTGCTGGCCAGCCTGTGGCCCAGGATCACCCCGTCGCGATCCCCCGGTTCAAGGGCCGAGCCCTGGTCCAGCGCCTCCAGGATGGACAGGGTCGTCTCGTCCTCGGCCTCCGGATCGAACGCGATGAAGGCGGCACTGAAGTTCTCGCCCGCCGTGGCCAGCATCGTCGGCCCGATGACCCGGTCGACGGCGTGGGCGATGTGACCGGCCTCACCGTCGAGCGCCGTTTCCACCGCCTCGCCGCGGACGACGGTGCGGGTCAGCGTCGGCGTGTCGAGATACTCGGGATGCTGGAGGCTGACGTGGCCCCCGCCGAGGCGGGCGGCCAGATCGATCATGTCCTTCCAGTTGCGATCCTGCATCGCCGTGAACACGACCGCCAGGAACACGCCGAAGACGATCGAGCCCATCGTCAGCAGGGTGCGCCGGCGGTTTCGCCACAGGTTGCGCCAGGCCAGCGTCGCGACGTTCGGTCCACTCATGTTCCTTCCTCTCTTCCCACGCCCAGCTACTGGTGATGGATCGCCTCGATCGGGCTGATCCGCGCCGCCTTGAAGGCCGGGAACAGGACCGCCAGCCCGACGATGAACAGCAGGATGAAGACTGGCCCGGCGATCGTCGCCGGGCTGACCGCTCCGGTCCAGATCCGGTCCATCGAAACGCCCATGATGGCGGTACCGCCCAGTTGGCCGACATCGATGCCCCGCGTGGTGACGAACCAGAGCGCGGGCACGCTTGCCACCAGCCCGATGGCGATCGCCAGCGCCGCCTGCAGCGCGCCCTCCGTCAGGATGAGCGCGAGCACCCGTCGCGGCGAAACGCCGATCGCCTTCAGCACGCCGAACTCGCGGATCCGCTCGAAGACCGCCATCAGCATGGCGTTCAGGATCATGATCGCGATCACGACGTAGACGACGAAGGCGACGACCTGCACCGCGGCCTGAGCGGAGTCGAAGACGTTAGCGAGACCCGGCAGGAGATCCCTCCAGCTCTTCACCTCGGCTCCGGGCGCGCTCGACGCAGCGGCTTCCTGGGCCATCTCCCCGGCAGCGTCCAGGGTCTGTCCTTCCCCACTGCGGACGATGACCTGGTGGGCGCCGTCCTCGAGTGCAAAGAAGCTCCGGAACTGATCCTCCACGAGGAACACGGTCGCGCGGTCCGTCTCCTCGCTCAGGCTCTGCAGCACGCCCCGGACCCGGAACAGGTCGTTCGCCATGCTGCCGTCGGTCGCCTGGCTGAGTGCGATGAGTTCGTCGCCAACATCGATTCCAAGCGTCCGCGCGAGTCTGTACCCGAGCACTACGCCCTCGGGATCGGCCGGATCCAGCCACTCGCCCCGGTCGAGCCGCTCGTAGACGTCACTGACCCGTGCGTCCCGTTCCGGTCTGAGCCCCTTGAGCAACGCCCCGGTCGACGCGTCGCCCGAAGCGACCAGGGCGCCGCCGAGCAGGCGCGCGCTCGACCGCAACCCGGTCTCGTCCAGCGCCTCGAGCAGGGCGTCCGGCTCCTCTATCCGCTCCCAGATGGAGGGCCGCTCAAGGTAGCCGTCGGCGTGGATCTGGATCTCGCCCAGCTCCACGTCGAGCAACGTGCTTTCCATGCTGCCCAGCATCCCCTGCATGAGCGACGTGTAGAGCACCATCGCCCACAGGGCCAGGGTCATCGCACCGACCGTAACCAGCGTGCGGCGACCGTTCCGCCACAGGTTGCGCCAGGCCATGCGGAGGATCTTCATCCGGTCGGGCGTGGCCAGGAGCGTTCGCCGTAAATCGCAGGGGAACGAGTTCTGCGGCGTACGCTCCTGGTGAGGTGGGGGCTGGGGCCAAACATGGAGCTTGCGACAGGTTTGGCGGGGCTATTGCCGCAAAGACCGCAGCGAGAAGGTTCCCGGCGGCAGATCGACGTTGAACGCGTGCTCCTCGTAGACGATCTCGGTGAACTCGTCGGCATCGTCCGCCGGAATCACCCGCATCCGCCGCGGCAGCGTCCTGCCGCCCAGCGGACCGAAGTCCTCGTAACGGATCGTGCGCACCAGACGGTCGCGCTCGTCGAAGTACTCGGCCTGGTCGAGCAGCATGTCCCGCGCCCGAAACCGGGCGTCGATCGCGCCCCACACGACCGGAGCGTCCGGCAGCGGGATGCAGCGCACCAGCCAATGCCCGGAGCCGTCCGCCGGCCGTTCCCGGTAGGCGCACTCGAAGTCCTCGCTGTAGCGGGACTCGTGGACCAGGTCGTCGTTCGTGAAGTGGCTGCCCATCCACGCCGCCTGCATCATCGACCCCGGCACCTTGATCGTCCGGTCGACCTTGGGCAGGTAGTTCCAGATGTTCTGCTCGACCTTGAGTGTGGCCGTGCCGCGCTCCTTCGCCGGTGCTTCGATCCGTACCAGCGCCGTCTCGGTGCCCTCCGAGACGACGTGGAGCCGCAACTCGCGCTGCCAGCGCTCGGTCTTGATCCGCATCGTGATCCGGCTCTCGCTGGAGTCGCCCCGCATCGCGTCGTCGGTGGCGCGCATCAGAACGTCGAGCGGCGGGTCGGCCGGCTGCGCCGTCGCGGCGGCGGAGAGGAGAAGCCAAGAGGCCGCGAGCAGGAAACTCGCGCAGAGAAAGGACCTGTTCACGCGAGGGAGGATTATAGCAACGGCAGCGATCCCCGAACTCCGGCAGTCGCCGCGCAGCCTGGTTCGACCGCCTGAGATCCGTCTAAGTCAGCGGGAGGCCCAGAACATGGAACGCTACGCGGTAAGATCGTCCACCAAGGCGGCCAGACGACGGCTCGAGGCAGCCGGTTTCGACTCAGCTCAGGCGGAGGCACTGCTCCACATGATCGGTGACAGCCAGGAAGCGCTGGCAACGAAGCAGGATCTCGCTTCGGTCCAGGGCGCGCTGAAGCAGGACATCGCCGAAGTCCGTAGCGAGCTCAAGCAGGACATCGCCGAAGTCCGTAGCGAGCTCAAGCAGGACATCGCCGAAGTCCGTAGCGAGCTCGGCGCGATCCTCGGCTTGGCTCTGCGTTGAGCCTGCCCCGGCACCCGACACGCTAGGGACTCCCCTGGACCTGGAGCCAGAACGGGAAGGCAGACCGTTCAGCGGCCTCCTGCACCCCTTTCGCCCGCGGCAGGGACAAATGAGGCCTCCGGATTGACATGACCAGCAACCGCGCTCGAGCGACGTATGCTGCCCTTGCGGCGACAATGCTCCTCGCATTCGTCGACGGAGCCGCCGCCCAGGAGCTGCGCGGGCGCCTCGTCGGCACGGTGACCGACGCCACTGGTGCCTTACTTCGAGGCGTCACCGTGACCGCCTCGAGTGCGGCTCTGATCCGCCAGCGGGAGGTAGTGACCGGAACCCAGGGCGGCTACGCGTTTCCCGCCCTGCCGACGGGCGACTACACGCTCATCTTCTCGCGTCCTGACTTCCAAACCACCGTCCGCGACAACCTCCGCGTCCTGCTCAACACGACGCTGACCGTGGACGCCACGCTGGAGGTGGGCGCCGTCGATGAGACGATCACGGTCAGCGCCGCGGCCCCGCTCGTTGACGTCAGAACGACCACCACCGCGGTCAACTTCACCGAGGAACTCCTCGAGGACGTTCCGAACGCGCGCGACATCTGGGCCGCCATGGCGCAGGCGCCCGGTTTCCGGATGGAGGCCTACGACGTCGGCGGATCGCACACGGGCACCCAGACGGGGTACCAGGCCTTCGGCTTTGGCGACCAGCACCGCACTCTGCTCGAAGGCATCAACGTCACCGAAGGGACGTCCGCGAACGCCGGCTACTTCGACTACGGGAGCCTGGAGGACTTCCAGCTCGGCGGCGCCGGGAACATGGGGGAGACGCGCGGCCTGGGGGCCTTCCTGAACCTGACCACGAAGTCGGGCGGCGACCGCATCGCCGGAGACGTCTACGTCGACTTCCTGAACGACGGCGCCGTTGCGGACAACGTCCCCGGCGCGCTCCGTGAAGGCGGCGGGACACTGGGCCGATACCGGGCGCCGCCGGGAGGCCTGCGGGCAGGCAACCCGCTCACGCTCCAGGGCGACGGGAACATGGGGATCGGCGGACCGCTCCGCCGCAGCCGGACCTGGTTCTACGCCGGCTACCGCCTGAATCACCAGGAAGAGCTGACCATCGGGCATCCGAACCCTTCCACGACGCAGCTCGAGAACTGGACCGCCAAGGTGACCCACCAGTTCAACGACGGGAGCCAGCTCGTCGGCTTCTTCAACCACCGCACGAAGCTGCAGCCGGAGCGCGGGCTCGGCGGCGGCCCGATTCGCCTTCCACGACCTGAACGGGAACCGCCTGCTGGATGCTGGGCCGAGCGGCGGTCTCGCGGACTCGCCGGAGCTCGGACGGCGGATCGGGACGTTCGGCGGGGCCGGAACGGTCACTTCCGGACGATCTCCGGGCCCCGCTACAACGAGATCATCGCGATGCTGAATCCGCGGGTCTTCCGGGCCGGCCTTCGCCTGGAGTTCTAGCGGCAAACGGCTACGGCACGCACGGTCGCGGCCGCGTAGCTGAACCAGAACGACTTCCGGCGGCGACCCGCGCCTGGGACAGTCGTTTCGGTGCCTGTTGCCGGATGCGGCGGCGCTACTCGATGTAACCAAGCGCCTGGAGCCCGCGGCGCGTGTCCTCGTCCAACTCGACTTCCGGCGCCGGTAACCCGCCGCGTCGCGAGAGTCCCAACTGCTCCCGCAGCAGCCGGGTCAGGCGGCCGGCCAGGATCGGCCGCTCGGCCGCCAGGTCGCGCCGCTCTTCGGGGTCGTCCACCCAGTCGAACAGTTGCCGGGCCGGAGCTTGACCAGGGAGGCGCGACTCGATCAGCTTGTGGCGGCCGCGAACGAGGGAAGCCGCAGAACGCCGGAACCTGTCCGTCGTCGAAAGCAGCAGCCGGTCGGCGCGCACTTGCCGGGCAGAGAACTCGGGACTCTCCGTGCTGCCGCGGAGAAGCGGCGCCAGGCTGTCTCCCTCGAGTCCCGGTCCCGGCTCGCCGCCCGCGATCTCGATGAGCGTCGGCAGGAGGTCCGCCTGCTGAACCGGAAACGGCACGCGGCGAGCTTCGGTCTGCCCTGGCCGGTGGATCAGGAACGGGATGTCGAGCACTTCGCTGTGAAGGTCCCAGCCGTGGCCAAACACACCGCGCTCCTCGAAGGCTTCCCCGTGGTCGGCAACGACGGCAATGAGGGGGTAGCGGCCCCGCCGCCGCAGTTCGTGCCGAAGCTCACCGAAGACGTGATCGTTCCAAGCGATCTCCGCGTCGTAGAGCAGGAACAGCTTCTCCACCACATCCGCCGTCGAGGTTGCCTCCTTGTTGCTCAACGCTCTCATGTGCGCCACCGTGCCGAGTGCTGGATCGTTGACAGAGCCCGCGAATCGGCTGCGGAACGGCTCCGCCGGCGCGAAGGAAGCGTGGGGTTCCACGCTCAGGATCATCAGGAAGAACGGTTGCTCGGGCGACCGGGCCGCCACTTCGTCCAACCAGGTGAGTGCGCGCTCGACCAGGTCGTTGGCATCGACCGCGGCGTACTCGAAACGGTCGAACCCCTGAGCAAACCCGGTATCGGCAGTCACGTTCGCGTTCGCGGAGAAGCCCGCCGTGGCGTATCCGAGTTCCCGCAACCGCTCCGGCAGGGTGGCAAAGGACTCCTCCAGGCCGTGGTCCAGCTCCCGGATGCCATGGCGCTCGGGCCCCACACCGGTCAGCAGGGCGGCGACGGTCGGCCGGGTCCAAGAAGACTGCGCGACCGCCCGTTCGAACACGGTGGAGCGTTCCGCCAGGGCATCGAAGTTCGGCGATACGGGGCGATCGTGACCGTACAGGCCGAGCCGGTCGACTCGCAGCGTGTCCACGATCCAGAGCAGGACGGACTCGGGCTGTCGTTCCCCCACGCCCGGAGACGCCTCCGAGGCCACCGGCGCTTCGAGTGGCGATCGCTCGGCGTTTCGAGCCCGCAGCCCCAACGTGCGCGCGTCCGCGGTCAGCCGGGGCCTGCGCAGAACGACGCCGGCCTCCTCTCCACCCGAAGCAGCCGCTCCGCCCGCAGCCCGCAGCGTCAGCCGAGCCGGTCGAACGGACGCGAGCCAATCGTCGTCGACCGCGTTCGCCGTCTCTTCGCCGACCGGCGGCAGGGGGAGGCGCAGAGCCGGAGTGGAGTCCGGAGTGATGGACCCGGCCACCGGTGCCGCGCCCTCGACCTCCCACAGCACGTCGAGGCCACCGACGCCCCGGGGAGCGAGGCCATCCCACTGCAATTCGAGGTTCTGCTCCGGCTCCAGGAAGAAGGAAGCCTCACTGGCAACCGGAATCCAGAGTGTGTCGCCCTCGCCGCGCGCCTCGGCGGCCATCAGGCCGTCCCCCAGCGTAATCCAGTCGCAGGCAAACGACAGCTTTCTCGAGTGCCTGGGCGCCTGGCCGGCGTCTCCGGTCCCCTCAGGCCGACCGAAGTACGCCGGGACCAAGGCAAGCCGGTGACTGCCTGGAGTCGCCCGTTCCGCCGGCACGACGAATCCCGCTTCCGCGAAGCCGGCATCGAGCTCCAGCGATGCAACCTCCACGTCGTCCCAGAAGACCCCCACGATCTGCGCCGGCGATCCCGGATAACGGTACCCGCGGCACCTCATACGGACCTCCAGATCGCGGGCCCAGGCCAGAAACACCCCGACCTCCGAACGCGGGCCGACCGCCCACACGAACGTGGTCCCCCGGGGATCGGTTTCGTTCCAGGACCAGCCGCCGACCAGGGCAGCCGCCGCTGAGGGAGTTCCAAGGTCAACCAGCGGCCGCTCCCGTCTGACCTCGGCGTAGCGGAACTCGTCGACCAGGTCGACCACCTCGACTGGCATGGCATCCGGACCGCAGCTGGATAGCCAAAGTCCAGCGACTGGCGCCAGCGCGGCCCATGCCGGCAGTTTCCTTCGGGATCTCCTGCTCAAGCCACGAATTCTGACGCGGCGTCCCGAACCTGTCCAGCCGGTTCGCGCGCACGGTCGTTCCAGTTGGGTAGTCTGCGGGCGCGGTAGTCTCCCAGATCAAGGGCGCGCGAAGTGACTGGAGGAACCCCCCGGAAAGGGCTGCCGGCCGGCCTTGCGTCGAACGCGGCGGTCCGAAAAGGCGTTCACCGTGCTGACGGTCGGATTCGTCTCCGGCATCAGCCTGATCATCGGCGAGGTGGCCCTTGTCAGTCTGGCCTTCTCGGGCCAGCTCGCTCCCTACCTGTCCCAGGGCATCGGGCTGATCCTGTTCGGCACCGCCGCCGCCTGCGTGGTGACCGGGCTCAGAAGCGGCTTCGCGGGCGCCGCCACCGGGCCCACGATGGCGACGACGATCGCCCTCGGGGTGATCGGCGGTTCGCTCACCGCCACCGGCGACGAGCTGCTTCCAACCATGGTCGCGATCATCGTTCTGGGTTCGGTCGCGACGGCGGCCTGCGCTCTCCTCATCGAGCGCTTCCGCCTCGCCAACCTGGCCCGCTTCTTCCCCTACCCCGTTTCGTCCGGCTTCGTCGCAGGCACGGGCGGACTCGCCTGCGTCGTGGCTCCGGCACTCATGGGCGTGCGACTCGAGGCCGAAGCGCTCGCATCGCTGTTCGATCCGCTCGTCGTCACGAACTGGGGCGTCGGCGTCGCCTACGGCCTCGGCCTGTACTTCGCCAGCCGACGCTGGCCCAGCCCCCTGCTGATGCCGGGGAGCTTCATCGCCGGCACGGGCCTCCTGCATTTCGGCATGGCGCGTTTCGGTGTCTCGACCCAGGAGGCGCAGGACAGGGGCCTCCTGTTCGCGGGCATCTCGGGATCGGACCTGTGGCCGCCCATGACACTCGACGATGCGGCGCGCATCGACTGGAGTGCGGTCGGCCCTCAGGTTCCGAACATCCTCGTACTCATCCTGGTGACCCTGCTCTGCACCGCCCTGTACATCGGCGGCATCGAGCTGGCGTCCGGTCGCGAGCTGGACTGGAACCGGGAGTTCGGCGCCGTGGGACTCGGAAGCCTGGCGGCCGGTCTCGGCGGCGCGCCGCCCGGCACGTACGTCGTTCCGACCTCTCTCCGCAACCTGATGCTCGGCGCCGGCCTCAAGACGACCAGCATTGCGGTGGCGGTCGTGACCGCCTCGCCGCTGATCTTCGGCGACGTCCTGCTCACGTTCGTGCCCGTGCCGCTGATGGGCGGGGTCCTGCTGTTCACGGGCGTGGCATTGCTCGACCAGTGACTGCTGAAGGTCCGCAAGCGCCTGCCGCCGAGCGACTACGCGATCATCCTGGTGATCTTCGTGACCATCCTGGCCCTGGGATTCCTCGAAGGCGTCGCCATCGGCATGCTGATCACGATCCTCTTCTTCGTCGTGCGCCTCAGTCGGGTCGACGTCGTCGACGCCAGCTTCTCCCTGCGGGACGAGCGGAGCCACCGTGTCCGCCCGATACCGGACCGGGCCATCCTGCGGGCCGAGGGATCGCGGGCGCGGGGCTACAGGCTTCGGGGCTACATCTTCTTCGGCGCCGGCTACCCGCTGGCGGACCGGCTCCAGCGGTCGCTCGGCGAAGAGCCCAGACCGGCATGCATCATGCTCGACTTCAAGGCCGTATCCGGCCTCGACTTTTCGACCGTCAGCGCCATGTGCCGCTTCATCCTGGCCGCCCGCCGCGCCGGCACCCGGGTGGTCATGAGCAGAGCGCCCGCCACACTCGAGAAGGAGCTGCAGCGGAACCTGCCGCCGCCGGTGTTCGGCAGCGTCGTGTTCGCTCCCGATGACGATCAGGCCCTGGAACACTGCGAGGACGTGCTGATCTCCTCCTACCAGCCGCCCGACGACGCGGAAGGCGGAGAGCCTTCCCTGCTGGAGACCGTGGGCGCCGACATGGAGCGTCATCTCGACCGGCAGGTCACTCTTCGAGGAGCTGGTCGGCGATCTCCGGGACTGGCTGGACACCCGGGAGCACGCCGAGGGCGACGCCCTCCTCGCCGTCGGCGAGTCGAGCGACACGCTTCAGTTGATCACCGCCGGACGAGCCTCCGTGTTCGACGCCGGCGGCGCGCGCAGCCGCCAACTGGGGCCGGGCGACGCGGCCGAGCCCCGGGCGCCCGTCACCGCCCCGACAGCCACAGCCTCGGTCGTCGCGGACGAGCCCTGCACGACGGCGACGCTGACCGCTTCCGCCCTGCCGCTGCTCGAAGAGAGCGACCCGAAGCTCACGGCGAGACTGTACCGTTACCTTCTGAGTGCCGGAGCGCCAACGACGGCTGCCTGAAGCACCGCCCGCCACCGGAAGATCCGTTAGTGCCCCGTGCCTACCTCTGCCGCGCGATCCCATCCGGGTCGCGACCGAGTTCCTCGGCGATCTCCTCGAACGCCTCCAGCGCAGATCGCAGGTCCTCCGCGATCTGGGCCGCAATCACCTCCGGCTCCGGCAGGTTCTCGCTGTCCTCCAGTGAACGGTCCCTCAGCCAGGAAAGGTCCAGATTGAGCTTGTCCCGCTCGACCAGCTCCTCGTAGAGCTGTCCAACGAGAAGTGATCGTGAGCGGGGGTGTGCAATCCAACGAGAAGTGATCGTGAGATGCGGCGATCGGGGATCATCGGAGGATGATCTT
>JAPVWO010000067.1 GCA_027493375.1 Candidatus Multivorans thiocomprendens
CCCCTCAAGGAGAAGATGGGAAGGATGGGCTCGCTGTTGTCGGCTGCGCTCCGGGATGGCGTCGGTTGCGGAAGCGGCGTTGCCCGTCGCCTGCCTCCGACCCCCTGGGCCCCTCCCCCCGGACCCGATAAGGGCTGGACGTCTTTGCCCATCGGTCCCCGCTTGTCGGTGCGCCGGCCTTCTCGCCGGCATCCGGAGGCCAAGTCGCTAGGCTCACCGGTCATGCTCGACCTTTGGCCCTGGGACGGCGACGTGAACGAGGCCAGAGCGGCCCTCTCCGCAGGGCGAGTCCTGGCGATTCCAACAGAATCCTCCTACGGCCTGGCCGTGGATCCCCGTTCCGCAAGCGGCGTCGAGGCAATCTACCGCCTCAAGGAGCGTGAGCGCGGCAAGCCGCTGCCGGTCGTGGTGGCCAACCTTGAACAGGCCATCGACCTCGGCGTCGAACCGAACGAGGCGATCCGCCTCGCCGAAGCACACTGGCCGGCGCCCCTCACCGTCGTGGCGCCTCTTCGGTCGGGCGTGTCCGTGCCGGCGGCTGCCGGGGGAGACACTTTGGCGGTGCGGGTGCCGGACCATGACCGGCTCCGTGCACTCCTGCAGGCTCTCGGTCATCCCCTGACCGCGACCAGCGCGAACCGGAGCGGCGACCCGCCCGCGTGCGGCCTGGCGGACCTCGAACCGATCCTCGGCGACTCCGGCGCACTGGCGGTAGGCGGCGAGCAGACCCCCGGGGGGCTGGCATCCACCGTGGTATCTTGGAGTTCCGCCGGTTTGCGGGTGTTGCGCCGCGGGCGCTTCGAGTTCTGACTCCGCGGCCCGCGCAGTCGTCAGGTCCAAGACTCAAAGACCGTGAGCCGATCCGCCGTCTCCCTCGTCGCGCTCCTTTGCGCTTGGGCCTTCACCCAGGCGGCGCCGGCGGCGGCTCAGGAAACCGTGGCCGCTTCGCGTACGGACGGGGCGCCCGCGGTCGACCTGGACGGCGACGAGATTGGGGTCGACGAGGTCTCACGCGGCCAGACCGGCTACGGCCTGTCCGTGTTCGCAGGCTCCGAGCCGGAGCGCTTCGGTGTCGAGATCGTCGGCGTCCTGCGCGAGATGGACCCCGGCACGAGCTTCATCGTCGCCCGGTTGAGCGGCAAGGGGCTCGAGGAGTCGGGCGTGGTGGCCGGAATGAGCGGCAGCCCGGTCTACATCGACGATCGTCTGGCCGGCGCCGTGGCCTACTCCTGGGCGTTCACCAGCGAGGCCCTGGCGTTGATCACGCCGATCGCCGCGATGCGGCGGTTGAGCGCGCTCGACCCGGGCGAAGCGGCGGGCGGGTCGCTCGGTCTGTCCGCTCCGGGAGCGGCCGCGCCGTTCGAGCGCTCGGTGCGGCAGATCCTCGAACCGCCGGAGGACGTGAGGGAGGCGGTCCGTGAAGTCGTGGTCGAGCAGCTCGGGGCTCTGCTGGCGCCGGCCGACTGGGGCGGCCGCGGCGCATCGATCGCCACACTGGGTTTCGGCGAGCCGGTGCGCCGGATGCTCGCCGCCGCTCCCGCCGGGCGCGCCGAACCCTCCGATGCACTCGACCTCGGCGCGGGCAGCGCGGTCGCTGGCGTCCTGATCGACGGCGACCTGAAGCTCGCCGTCGGCGGCACGGTTACCCGGGTGGAGGATGGTGAAGTGCTGGCCATGGGCCATCCCTATCTTGGAGTGGGGCCCCTGGGGGTGCCGATGGCGACGGTCGAGGTGGTGGGCGTCGTCTCCCGGCTCAGCAGCTCGACCCGGCTCAGCAACATCGGTCCGGTGGTCGGCGCCTTCGACCAGGACCGCTTCGCCGGGCTCAGGGGCACGCTCGGGGCCGAGGCGCGGACGATCCCGATGACGATCGACGTCGAGACGCCGAACGGCGCGTCTCGCCGTTTCGACCTCCGGCTCGCCGACCTGCCCATCATGCTGCCGTCGCTGGTCGGCATCCCGACCATGCAGGCGCTCGACTCCGCCTCCTACGGCGGCGGTGAGAGCAGTCTCGACATGACGGGCACCTTGCGGCTGCAAGGCCACGCCGAGGTGCCGCTGCGCCAGGTCTTCGACGGTTCGAACCCCGGCACGCGCGCCGCCTTCTACCTGATCGCGCTGGTGGGCGCCCTGGTGAATTCGGACTACGAGGCGGTGGAGATCGAGGGCATCGACCTGACCCTGAGGCAGGGCCACGCCCCGCGCACGATCACGATCGAGCGGGCCCAGGCGTCGTCCAGCCGGGTTCGCCCGGGCAATACGATCCAGGTCGTCTTCGATCTGCGCCGGCATCGCGGCGACCGCTTCCAGGAGACGCTGGACGTGGTGGTGCCCGAGGACCGTCGCCCCGGCCGCTACTACCTGTTCGTGGGCGACGGCGTCAGCATCGACGCCGCCCGGCTTCAGCTTCAGCCAGCCAGGTCCTCCTCGCTCGAGGACGAGCTGGATCTGCTGCGGTCCTTCAGGTCCCAGAGCCGGCTCGCCGCGCTTGGCGTCGTGCCGGCGCGCGGGCTGATCGTGGAAGGCCGGCCGATGCCGGACCTGCCGGCGACCGTCCGTTCGATCTGGCAGGCGTCGCCGCTGCAGGGGGAGCCGCGCGCCCTGAACCTGGCGATCGTCAGCGAAGACGGTCGCGATCTCGGCACGCCGCTCGACGGTCTGTTCCGGATCGACCTCCAGATCCTGCCGGGTACCGCGCCGTGAAGAGCCGACAGCGTACCGCCGCGGCTCTCGCCGCGGCGGCAAGCCTGCTGCTCGCCGGCGCCGGGACCGTCGCCGCCTCGGAGGTCCAGATCTGGCGCGCCGACAGTCAGGCCGCCTTCCTTGCCGGCGAACTCGTCGACGTCAGCGTCGATCGCCTGGGAGTCCTGAGGCTGGCGCAGCGCGCGGAGCAGTTCGCCACCCTTTCCGAGCCCTTCCTGTTCTCCTTCGCCGGCGCCAACGGCCGCTTCGCGGCCGGGACCGGCAACTCGGGCAAGGTGCTGGAAGTCACGGCCAGCGCCGCCGCCGGCTCGGTCGTGGAACTCTTCGCGGTCGAGGAACCGGAGATCTTCGCGGTCTGGGTCGACGGCGACGGCGCGGTCTACGCCGGGTCGTCGCCGGACGGCAAGGTCTACCGCAAGCGCCCGGACGGGGAAGTCGAGGTGGTGTTCGACCCGGAGGCGAAGTACATCTGGGCCCTTCTCGGCGACGGCGACGGCGGCCTGCTGGTGGGCACCGGTCCGGAAGGCAAGCTCCATCGGGTCGACCTCGGCAGCGGGGAGTCGACGCTGCTCTACGACAGCACGGATCTCCACATCCGCTCGCTCGCACGGCGCGCGGATGGCACGCTGTTCGCCGGCACCGCCGGCGAGGGCCTCCTGCTCGAGATCGACGCCGCGGGTTCGGCCCGGACCCTCTACGACGCGGCCGGGCCGGAGGTGCTGGCGATCGTTCCGGGCGACGAGGGCGCCTTCTACGCCACGGCCCTGGCCTCCGAGGCGAGCTTCGTCGACCTGAGCAGCGCGCGCAGGTCCGCCTCCAGCAGCTCCTCGGGCAGCGGGAGCAGCGGCTCCGGCGGCACCGGCGGCAGTGCGACGGAAGCGAACAGCCAGACCACCCAGGTCACGTCCCAGGCGGGGGCGATCTCGGTCGGCAGCCGCGCCGCCTCGTTCAAGGGGCCGCGTTCCGAAGTGCTGCGGATCGACGGCAGCGGCGCCGTCGAATCGATCTGGAAGTTCGATGCCGAGACCGTGTACGCCCTGAGCTACCAGCAGGGCAGGCTGTGGGTCGCCACCGGCCAGGAGGGCAAGCTGTTCAGCTACCAGAACGAGCAGATGGTGCTGGAGAAGGACCTCGA
>JAPVWO010000068.1 GCA_027493375.1 Candidatus Multivorans thiocomprendens
GTCTAGTGGAGTACTGCAGATGCGGCTTGATGGAGGTGGCGGCTCCCTAGGAAACCCCTACCAGGCGTAGGACATCTCCTCCGGGAAGCAATCCCACGCCAACTTTCATCGGCCAAGAAACGCTCAGCCGAGCCGCGCGGAAGCGCGGTCCAGGAGCGTCACCCGAGCCCCGAGGAGCATCAGCCCCTCGGGGCTCTCCTCTTTTCGGCGCCGCCCCCTTCCCCTGACGGCGCGGTTCCGTAACAATCGCTCACCTGAAACTGGTCCCCGACTCACGTTCCCACCCGGCGGAGACAGCAGATGACAGCGATCGGCACCCCCACCAAGCTCCTCGAGGGCGACCCCAAGGTCAGGGGCTCGCTCCGCTACTGCGGCGACCTCGACCGGCCCGGGCTCCTCCACGCCCGCCTGGTCACCAGCCCTCATGCTCACGCGGAGGTGCTGAACGTCGACACGACCGCCGCGGCGGCGTTGCCGGGAGTCGTCGCGGTCATCACCGCCGCCGACCTGCCGGAACTGCCGGCCCGGAACCGCCCCACGCTGCTGCTGGCGCGCGAGCGGGCGATCTTCGTCGGCCACCCGGTCGCCCTCGTTCTCGCCGAGAACGAGGCGGCGGCAGCCGACGCCGCCGAAGCTGTCCTCGTCGACTACGACCCCCTCGAGGCCGTCGTGACGATCGAGCAGGCGGAGGCGGTCGATGCCCCCGCCGTCTGGCCCGACGGCCTTCCCGGTCAGTCCGAGGAGGCAGCCGCGCACGGGGCGGGCGACGTGTCGGAGGAGGACGACGCGGCGTCCTCGTCGCCAAACGTGACGAACGCGATGCGCTTCGAGCGCGGAGACCTCGCCGCCGGACTCGCCGAAGCGGACGCGGTCGTGGAACGGGTGTTTCGCACGGCGTCCGTTCACCAGTCCTACATCGAGCCCCACGCCTCCCTGATCGACCCCGACCCCATGGGGACCGGGATGACCGTCTACTGCTCGACCCAGGCGCCCTTCTTCGTCCGGGACGCGGTCGCCGGCATGGTCGGCCTGGCGCAGGACCAGGTCAAGGTCATCGGCACTCCGGTCGGTGGCGGCTTCGGCGCCAAGTTCGTGCTGTACGAGCCCCTGCTCGCGCTTGCCGCCGTAAGGCACCAGCGACCCGTCCGCCTCGTGATGACCCGCACCGAGGAGATGCTGGCGGCGACGCCCGCCCCTTCGACCCGGATCACGATCCGGGCCGGAGCGAAGCGCAGTGGCGAACTGTGCGCGCTTGAGGCCGACCTGGCGATCGACTGCGGCTGTTTCCCGTCGTCGATGACCGCCCTTGCCGGAACTCTGCTGGGAAGCTCCTACCAGACCCCGAACCAGGCGGTGGGCGGCTTCGAGGTCACGACGAACAAGCCGTCGGTCGGCGCCTACCGCGCGCCACTCGCTCCCCAGGCGGCGTTCGTCGTCGAGACCGTCCTCGACCAGCTCGCCCGCGAACTCGACCTCGACCCGGTCGAGTTCCGGCTGAAGAACGCCTCGGAGAAGGGCGCCCCGATGGCCTCCGGAATGCCCTGGGCAGGGATGGGTCAGCGGCAGGTCCTGGAGGCTCTTCGCGATCACCCGGCCTGGCAGAACCGCGAGCAGGCACGCGCCGAAGGCCGCGGCGTCGGCATCGCGCTCGGCGCCTGGCCCGGCGGCACGGAGCCGGCTTCCGCCGCCTGCGCGCTGCAGACGGACGGCACGCTCAAGGTCCACATCAGCACGGCCGACATCAACGGCACGAACACGAGCATGGCCCTCATGGCGGCCGAGGCATTCGGAGTCGACCCGGACAAGGTGACCGTCTCGACGGGCGACACGTCGTCGGGGCCGTACGCCGGAGCCTCGGGCGGCAGCAAGACGATCTACACGGTCGGCCCGCCCGTCATTCAGGCGGCCCGGGAGGCACGCCGCCAGACGCTTGAGCTCGCGGCCCAGACGTTCGAGGCGGACCCCGAGGATCTCGAAATCGTCGACGGCGCCGTTCAGGTCAAGGGCTCGCCCGACAAGGCGATTCCACTTCGCAAGATCGCCCAGCGCACGATGCGCTTCGGCGGGCGGCAGGCGCCGGTCTTCGGCCACGGGCGGCACGCCCAGACCAGCCAGGCGCCGGGCTTCTGCGCCCAGCTCGCGGAGGTGAGCGTCGACCGGGAGACCGGACAGGTCGAGGTCGACCGGGTCGTCGTCATCCAGGACTGCGGCCGGGCGATCAATCCGGCCGCGGTCGAGGGCCAGATGATGGGAGGCGCCCTCCAGGGCATCGGCTGGGCGCTCTACGAGGGAATGGCCTACAGCGAGGACGGTCAGCTCCTGACGGCCACCCTGAACGACTACGCCCTGCCGGACTTCGCCCAAGGTCCCGCCGCACTCGAAACCGTGCTGGTCGAGGTGCCCTCGGACCACGGCCCCTTCGGCGCCCGCGGCGTCGGGGAGCCGCCGGTCGTCCCCACCGCGGCAGCCATCGCCAACGCCATCGCGGATGCCTGCGGCGCGCGACCGACGGAACTGCCGATGACGCCGCCCAGGGTGCTGGAAGCGCTCAACGGGACCAGGTAGGCAGGGCGACGCGGGCTCAAGCTCCTAGAATGCGGCGAGGATGAACCGCCGCGGAATCGATGCCTGGCCGCTGGGTGCCGCCCTCGTTCTCGCCGCGATCGCCCTCGCCGCGCCGATTCTGGGCATAGCCGCCTGGCAACCCGCTGCGATGGCGGGAGCGGTGGCCGCCGGTCTGCTCTACGTCGTCAGCCGCGTTCTGGCCCTGGAGCCTCTGCTCGAGCGCGCGGACGGCGACCGCCGGCCTCCGCTCGTCTTCCTGCTGCTTCCCTTCGGCTTCTACCTGGCCCTGATCCCCTGGTCGATCCACGAGCGCGCTCCCGACGGCGACGAGCCCTGGTTCCTCCTCACCACCCACAGCATCGCCTACGACTTCGACCTCGACCTCGCGAACAACTACCGGGATCAGGACTCGCTCGCGTTCATGCCGCGCGCGATCGAGCCGCAGCCCGGAGACCCCCAGACGAGCGACGGGGCCATCCGCTCGCGCCACGGCGCCGTCCTGCAGGCGGTGATGGCCCCTGCGTACCGCCTTGGCGGCCGGGCGGGGGCCATGGTCGTGATCGCCGCACTGGCCGCACTGGCCGCCTGGCTGCTGCTCGATCTGACGGCGTTCAGCCCGGACGCCCGAGCGCGCCTGGCTGCCTATGCCATCTTCAGCTTCGCCGCGCCGTTCCTGATCTACAGCCAGCAGATCTGGGCCGAAGTAGCCGCCGTCGCCCTCGCGGTGGCCGCGTTCCGATGGATCGACCGTCTCACCGCCGGCGACGAGAATCCGACGGCTGAGACGGGACGGGCGGAATGGAGCACCTGGGCGCTCCTCGCGCTGTCCCTGGCGGCGCTTCCCGCGATCAAGCTCCGGCTCGCCCTGGTCAGCGCCGCGCTCGCGCTGATCTTCGTGCTGCGCCTCGCCCCGGCCCGGCGACGCCGCGGTCTCCTCGTCGTGGCGGCCGTCGGCGTACCGTCCGCCCTCCTGGTGCTGTGGTCGAACCGCGCCGTGTTCGGCACCGTGCTCGGCATGCACTCGTGGGGAGAGCTGGAGGTCTACCGGCAGCCGGTCTCCCAGCTTGCGCTCGGGATGAACGGGCTGTTCTTCGACCTCGCCTACGGCCTGGTCGCCTGCGCGCCGATCTGGCTGCTCCTGTTCCCCGGCGCGCTAGCCACCTTCAGGCGCAACCGGCGGCTCCTGTTCGAGGTCGCGTTGATTGCCGTGCCCACGCTGCTCCTGGTCGCCTCGCGCCGCGAGTGGTATGGCGGCTGGTCGCCGCCGTTCCGCTATGGCCTCGTCGTCCTTCCCTTCCTTGCCGTTCTCCTGGTTCCCCTCTTCGAGCGAGGGTCCGCCACGGGGCGCGAGGGCGCCACGGGTTCAGCGGCCCGCTCGCCCGCGGCCGGCATCGTCGCCCTCGCCCTGGTGCTGGCGCTGCTGTCGGGCGCCCTGACCGTCCTGTTCGTTGTGGAACCGGGATGGACCTACAATCTCGCCGACGGTCGTCACCACTTCCTTCATCACCTGGAAGCCCGGACCGGTCTCGACCTGGGCCGCCTGCTGCCGTCGGCCACGCGGGCCCGGACGGCCACGTGGATCCTGCCGGCGCTCGCGGTCGCTCTGGCCATTCTCGCGGCGCGCGTGAGCCGGAGAACCGTGGCGGCGGCGTGCGCCGGCATGCCGCTCCTGCTCCTGGCCGCCCTGCCGGTGCTCGCGGACTCGTTGCCTACGCGGCGCCTGGAGGTCGAGAGCGCGGCCGTTCATCGAACCGGCGGCAACCAGGAGCCGGAGCGCTGGACGATGGACCGTACGCGCTATCCGGAGGCGTGGGTGCTTCCGGAAGGCAGCCGGGCCGAGTCGACGGTGATCCCCGGCGGCAACCGGGTGGAACTGGCCATCACGCTCCGTGCGATCCGGAACCGCCCGGCGCCCCTCACCCTGATCGCCCGCGCCGGCGGTCGGGAACTCGGCCGCCTGACCCTCGCTGAAGGAAGCGACGACGGCTGGCAGACCCGCACGCTCGCGCCGGCGCCGTGGCCGGCGGACGCTCCACTCGTTCTCGAGGTCCCGCCCGGCAATGCCGTGCCGCCGAACGGCCTGGCGATCGACCGCGTCGACCTGCGCTGGGACTGA
>JAPVWO010000069.1 GCA_027493375.1 Candidatus Multivorans thiocomprendens
CCGTCCGAGGATCCGGCGCGGTGGTAGCGGCATCGGCGCCGCCATAGAGAGCCATCACCAGGCCCGCGCCGAACAGCGGCACGAACAGAAGCTGGCGCCTGCTCGGTCGCTCCCGCAGCAAGAGAGGCGAGAGCAGCAAGACGAACAGCGGCGCCGTCGACTGCAGGAAGATCGTCTCGGCCGCCGTCGTCCGCTTGGCCGCGTGGACGAAGAGCACCAGCGTCAGGCAGTAGCAACTGCCGGTCCCCAGGGTGAGGAGGAGCGCCCGGCGTCGCGCCGGGTCGTGCCACCACGCCGCGGTACCGACGGAACCCGACTGGCTCGTCTCACCGGCCCATCGCCGCGCCGCGGGAATCGCGATCAACAGCACGGCGGCCGCGATAAGGGAGCGCGTCCCGGCCACCTGCCAGCCATCGAGTTCCGTCGCCTTGACCGCCGCGCCGCCGGTCGAGAAGAGGATGCCGGCGACGACTGCCTGGAGCGCGGCAACGGTCGCCGGGAGGCCGAGCCGACCACGGCGGTCCCGTTCTTCGCCCGACTGCCCGACAACCATCGCCGACATTCTGACCGCCACCACTTGACTTGTCCATCTACAGGAATTTAATGTGTCCTTCATGGACACGACGTCTTGGCGCATTGGCGCCGCGAAGCAGCAGTTCTCCGAAGTGGTGCGCAGGTCCCGAACCGAGCCTCAGAAGATCTACATACGAACATCGTGGCCGAACTCTCTCGTCCGCATCCAGATCCCAACGTCGAGCGCTGGGCCGCCACTGTGAAGCCGCCCTTCGCCCTGAGCGTGGTCAGCGTGGAGGAGGTGCGCTACGGCCTGTCCCGGCGGCCGCTGCAACGCGCCGAGAGCTGGTTCAGCGAGTTCCTCCCGGTGTTCTGCGACGTGCTCCCCGTGACCGAGGCGATCGCTCGGCGGGCCGGCGACCTGAGAGGCCACTTCCAGGAAACGGGCGAAACGCGGACCCAGGCCGACATGCTGGTCGCCGCCACCGCCCTGGAGCACCAGCTTCCCCTCGCCACGCGCAACAGCCGCGACTTCCAGACGTGCGGGGTGGCGCTGGTGAATCCGTTCGCGGCCACGCTGATCTGAGCCGGTACAGGGGCACCCGGGCGTGGATCTGGCCGGTCTGGAGCGAATCTGGCCGGAATCCGCTAGCTGGTGTCCGGTCTTTCTCGTCCGCGGCCGCTAGCGTCTTCAGATACACGCCACCGTCCACATCGGACGAAAGGAGGGAACCATGAAGAACGCCAAGTGTATCGCTCTCGGAATCCTGCTGGTGGCGGGAGTCGGATTCGCCGGCACGGGCTCCGAGGAAGGCGCACAAGCGCCGGACGTGGCTGTTGACAACCAGGGCCAGGCCAACGAGCATCAGACTGTCAACCGACCCGCAGCGCGGCTCGCGCCTGACCAACTGCCAATGCTCCGGTTCGCGGCAGGACCACTGAGCACACCCAACGCGAAGCAGTGCAAGACCGTCAGGGCAAACAATTCTTCAGACGAACTCGACGAGTGCCTCGAATGCTGGCTTGACTGCCAGAGAGAGTGGCAGGCCTGCCGCCGAAACTGCGCTCCACCGGAACCTGGCGCAGGGTACACGTGCCACGAAGCGTGTGTGGACGACTTGATCTGGTGTCAGAACACAGGCTGTGCGCCGCTGTGCGACTCATAGAAGGCGACTGTCGTCGGCAAGCAGCGATGACCGAGCATGGCCGAAGATGCTGTCTTGCCCTGCTGCTCGGCATCTGCTTGGTAGCAGGACTCAACGCTCAGCCCTCTGACACTTTCGTCGAAACGGTCGACGTACAAGTCGTTGAGGTGGATGTCGTGGTCACGGACCGGAAGGGACGCCCCGTGAACCGCTTGACCCGCGAGGACTTCGAGTTGTACGTCGACGGCAGACCTGTCGAGATTGCGAACTTCTACGAATCAAACGTGTTCAGCGATTGGACGGAGGTCGAGACCCACCCGAGGACGCCGGCGGAGGACGAGCCATCGGTGAGAGCCGGTAGCGTGAACGAGGACGCGCTAACCATCGTCTTCTATCTGGATGACGCGAACCTGTACCTCGCGAACCGAACCCGGCTGCTGAGACGCCTGGAATCGGCGGTCGAACCCTGGCGAACAATGAACGCGCACTTCATGCTGGCCAGGTTCGAGAACCGCGTCGAGGTGGTCGTGCGGCCCACTCGCGACCTGAACGCGATCCTGGATGGCGCTGCCGGGCGACCGAAGGGGTTGGCACGCGCAGCACAGGCAGGCGAAGCCGCGTGGCGATTCGCGATCAAGAGCCTTATCGACAGCCACGAGGCGTGCACGGCCATGCTGTCTTGCCGCCCTTGCAACGACAATTGGGGCGAACTCCTCAGCCTGGCGAGGCAGTACGCAGACAACGCGGCGACGAACGCGGCTATTGCGACAGACGGCCTTGCCGACCTCAGCACGACGCTCGCCGGCGTGCCGGGCAAGAAGGCGGTAGTCTACGTGACAGACGGGCTGCCGCAACGCCCGGGCATCTCGGTTTTCGACTATCTCGGCAATCAACTCTGCCGCGACCTCAGACCGAGCGCGCCGTCCGAGGCGATGTCGGAGATCGTGCAGTACGACGAGAGCCGCCGGTTCAACCGTCTCGCGGCACACGCGAACGCGAATCGCGTCACGTTCTACAGCCTGGACGCTGCAGGGGTGCGAGACGCCAGCCCCGGCATCTCGCTGGACAACCAAGCGCTCGCGCCCAACTTCCAGAACGTGAACCTGCGCGCGATGAACGCTCAGAGCGGATTACACATGGTCTCGTCCGAGACCGGCGGCAAGGCGCTGGTCAACGCGAACGATGTGGCGATTCTCCTCGACGATGTCTCGACGCAGCTCGCCGCCTCCTATTCCCTCGGCTTCCACGCCGCCGATCGCAAGCCCGGCGAGATCCGGCAGGTCAGCGTCGAACTCGCCCGGCACGCCGCGAAGGGCCGAAGGATCGAGTACCGCCGGAGCTACCGCGACAAGTCCGTCGACGAACGCCTCGCCGAGCGGCTGCTCTCCTTCGCCTACCTGGGCGCCGCGGAGAACCCACTCCGCGCGCGCGTCGGTTTCGCCGCGAGCAAGGCGCTCGAGAAGAACGTCCACGAGCTGGCCGTCGCCGTCGACGTCCCCGCCGAGGCGATCCTGGCGCTCCCGTTCCGCGGAGAAGAGGCCGGCCAGCTTCGCCTCTGGCTGCTCGCCGTCAGGGAGGACGACGGGGCTCGCACAAAGGTGCGCCAGAAGTCCCTCCTCGTCGGCGGCGGCAGCGGCGTCGCCGCCATCGACGGCGCCTACCGCTTCGAGGTGGCGATGAAGCTGCCGGAGGGCGCCTACCAGGTCGCCGTCGGCGTGCGGGACGAAACAACTGGCGTAACATCGCTGGTCCGCGAACCCGTGTCAGTACCGGTGCCTCAGGCAGGCGCCAAAGCGAACTGAGGCACGCCGAACGCCTCACCGCGCAGCAGCCTGCCGACCGCCTGACCCGGCCCGGCCTCACGAAGCGGGCGTTTCCGGCTCGACCGCCTCTTCAAGCGACCTGCGCCGGCAGTTGTGGCTGGTCGGCGGTTCTCGCGGGATGAGATGAACGCCCGCTGAGTTCCCCTCGGTTAGTCGCGGACCCTTGCCTCGGCCCAGGGCAGGATGTCGACCCGGGTGCAGGCGTCATCCTTCAGGCAGTACCAGTACGTCCCCGGCGCCAGGTCATTGACGATCGCGTCGTCACCGTCCTCCTGGATCTGGCCCCGGTCGTTGACGGCTGCAAGAGTGTCGATCCGAATCGCGGCGCCGCCAGGCGTGATCAGGCGAGCGCGCCGAAAGAAGAGTGTCTCCTCAGAGCCGAGACCGTCCTGCCACTTCGGCACGCGGAGGGCTCCCCGCCGCGCTCGATCCGGCCGACCAGCGGCACGGCATCCAGTTCGACGTAGTGGTGATCCTGGCCGAAGAAGCGGAGCACGTCGTAGCCCCAACGGTTGCCGCGGTCGTCCACGATGGCGACCTCGTAGTCGCCCGGCCGCAGCCCTCGCCACTGGAAAGAGCCGTCACTTCCGCGATCGTGGAACTCGAACCCGCGCTCGCGCCGCTCCACCTCGCCGTCAGGCCCCAGCCTCACTGAAGACACCGTCGGCCTCAGGTCGATCTCCAGGAAGCTCGGCGTCAAGAAGGAAACGGACAGCAGGTTCCCGGCCGCTGACACAAGTTGACCCAGGTCAATGCGATCGGACAGCGACTCGATGCGCACCGGCCAACTGCCGCCGTCGGAACCGGCGAGCTGGAGCTCGTAGGCCGCCGGCGAAAGCCCTTCGAACGTCAAGGCGCCTCCGGAGTCCGTCCAGGCAACCCAGCCGACAGCCAGAAACCCATCCCGCTGCCGCAAGCGAAACTGGTGACTGGAGCCGTCCGGCGAGGCGATGCTGGCGGTCACACGCGCGCCCCTGACGGGCTCGACCAAGCCCAGGTCCGTATCCGCCTCGACCGTCACTTCGGACCGCAGAAGCGGCAGGAACGGACCCAGCCGTACTCGCAGTTCCACCTCCTCGTCCCGGGCGAACGGGCACGCGATCAGCACCTCGCGCCGGTCCGGTTCCCGATCCACCTCGCACGGACCGCCGTAAAGACCGCGGTCGAGGCGGACGCGACGCCTGTGGACGCGCCCGTCTATCCAGACCTTGCCGGTCTCCAGGAAGTCCACCGCAGTATCCGTGCCGTCGACGGCAAACCTCACCAGCCCTTCCGGCACCAGGGTCAGGGACGCCTCGCGCTCGTCTCGCGGAATGAAGGCGGCAGGACTCCACCAGCCCTCCGACCGTGCCCGGAGAAGCCGGCCGGATCGCGACTCCAGAGCCGGCGCCGCAACCACGAAGCTCCGCTCCTCGGCGGACGCCTCGACGACCCAGGAGGCCACGGGTTCGCGGGTCGATGCGTCGGCGAACTCGATGGTCACGTCGCCGGACGGTGCCTCTTCGCGCGAAACGACGGCGTCGAGACGCACCGTGAGTTCCACTTGGTCCGCGGGCTGCGCCGCGACGGCCGTCGACGCCAGGATCGCGGAGGTTACCGCCAGCGCCCGGCTACTCCTCAAGCGCTTTCCTCCTGTACTCCGAAGGGCTGCAGTCCATCTGCTCGTGGAAGGCCCGTCGAAACGTCCGCTCGCTGTGGAAGCCGACCGATTCGGCGATCCGGCTCACGGCGTCGTGGTTCTCGCGGAGGAGCTGGCAGGCGCGTTCGATCCGGCGGTGTGCCAGCCAGCCCGCGAACGTCATCCCGACGTGCTCCCGGAAGTACCGGGAGAAACCCGTGCGCGACATCGCGGCGACCCTGGCGACCGCATCGGCGTCGAGATCCTCGGCAATGTGGCGGTCGACGTAGCGCTGCACGCGGTCCAGCCTCGCGAAGTGGCTGAACGGATCGACCCGAGGCGGCGCGGAAGCATCCGCCGCTTTGACCTCCGCGAACGCGAAGTCGTAGACCTCGAGCGTGCGAGTCGGCTCGACACCCACGCGGCTTCCCCAGCCGGGCGCCCACTCCACGAACGTGTGGAACTCGTCGTTCCCCCCGCAGGGATCGACGCCCTCGGGCAATCCGGCCACGAAGTCCGAATCGAACCGGCGTCCCGCCCGGTCCGCCGGCAGGAACCCGGTATCGACGGAGCACACCCACGCCGAAAGACCCGACTTCAACATCTCCGCCGAGTGGGCCCGCGTATCCCGATTCCAGAGCGGAAAGACGACCTCTAGACCCGTTTCGGCGGTCACGAACAGACGTCGGTCGCGGCCCTCCAACGAGAAGAGATCGCCGAAGGCCACACAAGACGCCCCGGCCGCCCGGACTTCGCCGAAACCTCGGGCCAGGGCGGCATCGCGCTCGCTTCTCGACGAGGTCCAGTCGAGCGGAATGAACCGCAGCGGCAACCCGACCGCCTCGGCCTGCCGCTGGAGCTGGGTGTGACGCACGCCGTGGAGAATCACCCGGCCGTTCCTCTCGTTCACGAGGCTGATCAGTCCCCGGACCTCGAAGGACGGCTCGGCTCGAAGCTCCCGGAGAGCCCAGGCGGAGTCCTTTCCGCCCGACCAGCACAGCCAGGTGGGCCTGGCGTTCCAGGGAAACGACTGCTCGACCACGGATGCGCGGCATCTTAGCCCGCATGCTTCGGTCCAGGCCGCAGTCGCGCTTCGCCCAGCGCCTCAGCGCGTGTAGCCGTGCACGATCGCCCAAGCCATCAGCGCCAACAGCGCACCGGCCAGGAGCGGATCGCCCCACCGCGACCAGAACCGAATGAAGAGACCGAAACGATCGATTCGGCGCAGATCACGCCGCATCTGCCCGGCATTCAGGGATCGCGAATAGCGGTACATTCCGAATCCTCCTCTCTGCCAACCACTCTAGAGAGGAGTCCCCGGAAAAACCGGCCACCGCGTAGCAGGATTCGGCCAGATCCGCGCAAAACCGGCCAGATCCGGGTACTCCCGGCCACTTGCCGGTAGCGGAACGTCAGCCGCGAAGCGGTTCCGTCAGCTCGCCGACGCGGCGTTCAAGGCGCGCCGCCAGGTCCGGCTCGCCGGCGTTCTCCTCGACCAGGCGGACGAGGGCGCTGCCGACGACGACGCCGTGAGCGACCTTCGCCACCTCCTCGACCTGCCGCGGGGTCGAGATCCCGAAGCCGACGGCGACCGGCAGGCGCACACGACGGCGGACGCGCTTCACTTCGCGGGCCAGAGTGGGAATCAGGTCCTCGCGCTCGCCGGTCACGTCCGAGCGGGCGGTGTAGTAGACGAAGCCCTTCGACGCCGCGGCGGCGCGGTCGATCCGTTCCCGGGTGCTGGTGGCTGCGATCAGGTAGATCGAATCGACGCCCCGTTCCTCGAGGGCCGGCTGCAGCTCCCGCAGGCCCTCGTCGGGCGGCAGGTCGACGCAGAGGACGCCGTCGACGCCGCTACCAGCGGCCTGGGCGGCGAAGGTCTCGACCCCTCGGGCGTGGACCGGGTTGTAGTAGGTAAAGAGGACGATCGGGACGCCGAGTTCCTCCCGGTGGCGCTCGACGACGCCCAGCACGGCGCTGAGCGAGGAGCCGGCGGCGAGCGCGCGGTGCGAAGCGCGCTGGATCGTCGGGCCGTCGGCGATCGGGTCGCTGAACGCGACGCCGAGCTCGATCACGTCGGCGCCGCCGTCGACGAGGGCGCGCAGGAGGTCGGGCGTAGCCTCGAGCGACGGGTCGCCGGCGACGAGGAAGGGGACGAAGGCGGAGCGGCGTTCCTTCGCGCAGGCCTTGAAGGCGGCGGCGATGGCGCCGGCGGAGCGGCGCTTGCGGCGAGGACTCATTCGGCGTCTCCGGCGTCGGGGTCGGACCCGGAATGCCGCACCGACGCGGAGTCTCCACCCGAAGCGGCGTCGTACTCCAGGACGGACTCGACGTCCTTGTCGCCGCGCCCGGAGAGGTTGACCAGGATGACCTGGTCCGGCTTCATCTCAGGCGCCCGTCTCGTCACCTCGGCGATCGCGTGCGCCGATTCGAGCGCCGGCAGGATGCCCTCGGTCGCCGACAGGAGGTGGAACCCCTCGATCGCCTCCTGATCGGTGGCCGAGGTGAACTCGATCTGCCCCTGCTCGTGCAGGAAGACATGCTCGGGGCCGACCGCCGGGTAGTCGAGCCCGGCCGAGACGGAGTGGGTGCCGACGACCTGGCCCTCCTCGTCCTGGAGCACCAGCGTCCGGGCGCCGTGAAGCACGCCGAGCGTGCCGCCCGAGAACCGCGCCGCGTGATCTCCCAGCTCGGGTCCCCTGCCGCCCGCTTCGACGCCGACGAGCAGGACGTCCGGCTGGCCGAGGAAGGCGGAGAACAGGCCCATCGCGTTGCTGCCGCCGCCGACGCAGGCAACCGCCACATCGGGATCCGGCGTGCCGGCGAGGCGCCGCAACTGCCGCCGGGCCTCCGACCCGATCACGCTGTGGAACTGGCGGACCATGCGCGGATACGGCTCCGGCCCGGTCACCGTGCCGAGCACGTAGTGGGTGTCGGCGAAGCTCGCCACCCAGTCGCGGAAGGCCTCGTTGATCGCGTCCTTGAGCGTCTGGCTGCCGGCGTCGACCGGCGCCACCTCCGCGCCCAGGAGTTGCATCCGGTAGACGTTCAGGCGTTGCCGCCGCATGTCCTCTTCGCCCATGTAGACGACGCAGTCGAGGCCGAGGAGCGCCGCCGCCGTCGCGGTGGCGACGCCGTGCTGGCCGGCGCCGGTCTCGGCGATGATCCGCGTCTTGCCCATCTCCTTCGCCAGCAGGACCTGGCCCAGGGCGTTGTTGATCTTGTGCGCGCCGGTGTGAAGCAGGTCCTCGCGCTTCAGGTAGATGCGGGCGCCGCCCAGGTGCTCGGTGAGTCGCTCGGCGAAGTAGAGCGGCGTCGGGCGGCCGACGTAGTGCTCCAGCAGGTGGTTGAGCCGGCGCTGGAAGGCCCGCTTCCGGCGCAGCCTGTCGTAGGCGCGGCTCAACTCTTCGAGCGGCGCCATCAGCGTCTCCGGGGCGTAGCGCCCGCCGTAGACACCGTAGCGTCCGCCCTCGTCCGGCTCCAACGCCGCGGCGGAGAGGGGGGTCCTTGCCTTCATCGTGCTACTCCCGCTCTGAGGTTGGCGAACAGTCGCTCCAGCTTCGCGCGATCCTTCCGGCCGGGCGCGGACTCGACGCCGGAACAGGTGTCGACGGCGTAGGCGCCGGGCACCGCCGACGCCACTTCGGCGACGTTGCCCGGACGGACGCCGCCGGCGATGAACAGGCGGCGGGATTCGCCGGCGAAGGCGCCGCCGCCGGCCGGCGTCTGGACGAGGTCGGCCGCGGCGGCGTAGTCCCAGCTCTCGCCGGAGCCGCCGTAGAGGCGATCGTGGGCGCGGTCGATCAGGACCGCCCAGCAATCCTCCTCGGGGACCGGGGCCGGCGCCGCGGCGCCGCCGACACGGCGGACGCGGATGGCGCGGTCGCTGTACCCGGCGACGAGTTCCGGGCTCTCGTCGCCGCTGAACTGAATGTAGTCGAGGCCGACCTTGCGGTCGATCGCCGCGAGTTCCTCGCGGGTGGGGTCGACGAAGATGCCGACCGTCCGCGCCCGGTTCCCGATCCGGCGGCGGATGTGGGCCGCCTCGTCGACGTCGATCCACCGCGGGCTCGGACGGTAGAAGTTGAGGCCGATGAAGTCGGCGCCCAGGTCGACGGCGAGACGGGCGTCGGCGGGCGTCGTGACGCCGCAGATCTTGACCTTCATGTCAGACCCTCGGTCCCTTCGGCTCGGGCTCGCCGCTTCGCGGCATCGCGCCACTTGCCGGCGAGGGCGCCGGCGCACCCGACAGTTCGGAAAGTGCCGCCGCGGGGTCGCCGGAAAGCACGAGCCGTTCGCCGATCAGAAACGCGTCGAAGCCGGCACGCCGCAGCTTCGCCACGTCGGCGCCGGTGTGGATGCCCGACTCGGCGACCTTGAGGGCGGAGGACGGCAGCCGGCCGACGCGCTCGGCGCTGCGTTCCAGATCGACCTCGAAGGTGCGCAGGTCGCGGCTGTTGATCCCGACCAGTTCCCAGTTGCAGCTCTGCTCCGCCCCACCGTCGTGGGCCATTGGACGGAGCTTCTCGAAATCCCCATCGTCGTGCGTCTCGATCAGCGGCACGAGGCCGAGGCCGCGGGCGAGCCCGGCCAGTCGGCGCAGCTCCGCCGCGTCGTAAAGGGCCGCGATCAGCAGCACGGCGCAGGCGCCGGCGTCCCGCGCCCACTCAAGCTGCACGTCGGAGACGACGAAGTCCTTCGCCACCGCTGGCAGCCCGGACGCGGCCGCGCATTCGGCCAGCAGGTCGTAGCCGCCGTGAAAGTGATCCGGCTCGACCACGACGGAAAGGCAGGCCGCCCCGGCGTCCGCGTAGGCCGCGGCGCGGGCGAACGGATCGAACCGGCCGCGCAGGTCGCCGAGCTTGGGGGAGCCCATCTTGATCTCGGCGATCACGGCAGCGCCGCGGCGCTCGGAGATCGCGTCGAGGAAGCGGCGGCCCGGGGCCCCGGCGGACAGGCACCGTGCGGGCGACACGCCCGCGTCTCCGGCGGCCACGCGCCGGCGACGCTGGTCGCAGATGCGCCGCAGGATGTCGGGAACGCCAGGCACGGTCTCAGTCTCCGCCGCCTTGCTCGTCCCAACCGGTCCAGCCGACGAGTTCGGCGAGCTTCGCGGCAGCCGCGCCCGAACCCTGGACCTCGGACGCCGCGGCGACGCCAGCCGCGAGACTGTCGGCCCTGCCCGCGACGTAGAGCGCCGCCCCGGCATTCAGGCAGGTGATGTCGGCCAGCGCGCCTCTGCCGCCGTCGAGAACGCCGCGCATGAGCTCGACGTTCCGCTCCGGGTCGCCTCCGAGCAGAGCGTCGGGCGATGCCGCGGCGATGCCGAAGTCACCCGGCCGGACTTCATACGTCCTGACCTCGCCGGCCCGGACCTCGGCAACCGCGGTCGCTCCGGTGGTCGTCATCTCGTCGAGACCGTCGCCGTGAACGACCAGGGCGTGCTCGCTGCCGAGTTCGAGCAGGACGCGCGCGATCGGCTCGACGAGGTCGGGCGAGAAGACGCCGATCAACTGGCGCTTCGCACCCGCGGGGTTCGTCAGGGGCCCCAGCACGTTGAACAGCGTGCGCACGCCGAGTTCCTGCCGCACCGGCATGACCTGGGCCATCGCCGGGTGCAGCATCGGCGCGAAGAGGAACACGATGCCGACCTCGTCCAGGCAACGTCCGAGCGCCTCCGTGTAGCCGGAGAGCCTCACGCCCAGCGCGGCCAGCACGTCGGCCGAGCCGGAGCGGCTCGACACCGCCCGGTTGCCGTGCTTGGCGACGCGGGCGCCGCCCGCCGCCGCGACCAGCGCGGCCGCGGTCGAGATGTTGAACGTGCCCCGACCGTCGCCGCCGGTACCGCAGGTGTCGATCACGCCGGAACCCGAGTGCTCGACCCGAGCCGCACGCGCCCGCATCGCCCGGGCCGCGCCGGCGATCTCTCCGACCGATTCTCCCTTTACCGCCAGCGCGACGAGGAACGCGCTCTTCCACACGTCGGAGAGTTCGCCGTCCATCAGGCGGCCGAACAGCTCCTCCACCGTCGCCGCCGGGAGATCCTCGCCGGCGACCGCCGTTCTCAGCAGGGCCGAAAGGTCGAGATCACTCATGCGTCGCCTCGCAATAGTCGAGAAAGTTCCGGAGCAGGTGCGGACCCGTATCGGTGAGCACCGACTCGGGGTGAAACTGCACTCCCCAGTACGGCAGTTCCCGGTGCCGCATCGCCATCAGCGTCGCGTCCCCGGTCCAGGCCAGGGGCTCCAGCGACGGCGGCAGGCTACCTTCCTCCACGGCGAGAGAGTGGTAGCGGGTGGCCACGAAAGGCGACGGCAGTCCGTCCAGGAGGCCCACTCCCCGGTGCTCGACCTCGGATGTCTTGCCGTGCATCAGCGTCTTCGCGCGGCTGACCGTGGCGCCGAACGCCGAACCGAGCGCCTGGTGGCCGAGACAGACGCCGAGCAGGGGCGTCTTCGACCGGGCCCGCAGCAAGTCGATGCAGACGCCGGCGTCCTCGGGGCGGCCGGGCCCCGGCGACAGGACGATTCCTTCGGCGCCGCGCGCCAGCAGGTCCGGCACGCTCTCGACGTCGTTGCGCACCACTTCGAGTTCGGCGCCGAGACCGCCCAGCATCTGGACCAGGTTGTAGGTGAACGAGTCGTAGTTGTCGACGACGAGGATCATGCCCGGCCCTCCAGCTCGCGCGCCAGGGCCACCGCCCGCAGCAGCGCCGCCGCCTTGTCGCGAGTCTCCTGCGCCTCGCGCCCCGGATCCGAATCGGCGACGATGCCGCCCCCGGCGGTGACCGAGGCTTCGCCGTTGACGAGCGCCAGGGTGCGGATCGTGATGCAGGCGTCCATGTCGCCGCCGAACGAGAAGTAGCCCACGGAGCCGCCGTACATGCCGCGCGCCTCCGGCTCCAGCTCGTCGATGATCTCCACCGCGCGGATCTTCGGCGCCCCGGAGAGGGTGCCGGCCGGAAAGCACGCAAGCAGGGCGTCCAGCGCCGAGCCGGCGCCGCCGCCCGCCGCGTCCGACTGCTCGGCCTCGACCGAACTGACGATGTGCATCACGTCGCTGTAGTGCTCGATGAACATGAACTCCTCGACCGAGACCCCGCCCGGCTTCGCCACCCGGCCGAGGTCATTGCGCCCGAGATCGACCAGCATCACGTGCTCGGCACGCTCCTTCGGATCCGCCATCAGCTCCTCGGCCAGAACCCGGTCCTCGGCCGGGGTTCGGCCGCGCGGCCGCGTACCGGCGATCGGCCTGACCTCCAGGCGCCGCCCCGTGCGCCTGACCAGCATCTCGGGCGAGGCGCCGATCAGCGACACCTCCGGCGATTCGAACAGCACCATGTACGGCGACGGATTGACCAGGCGCAACGCTCGGTAAACGGTCGCCGGCGGCACGTCGAGGTCGATCGCCCAGCGCCGGGCGAGCACGACCTGGAAGATGTCGCCGGCGGCGATGTACTCCTTCGCGGCGTTGACCGCCCGGCCGTGCTCCTCGTCGCTCAGGGTGGGGTCCGCCGTTTCCGCCTTGATCCCCCGGTCTTCGACGCGTGCCGCGATCGCCTCGCCCCGGCTCTCGAGTACGGCCTGCAGCGCATCGAGCCGCGCTTCCGCGTCGGCGGCCGTGCTCTCGCCCTCGATCTCGTTCGCCACCGCGACGATCCGCTGGCGGGCGTGGTCGAACACGAGGATGTCGTCGTAGCGCGCGAGGATGGCGACGGGCAGACCGAACGGGTCCGGCGGCCGGCCGGCCGCGTGGTCGACGAGGCACGGCTCGGCGAGCCGGATCGCGTCGAAGCCAAAGGCAAAGGTCCAGCCGCCGGCGAACGGCAGCGGCGGCGCGGCATCGGCGACCACGCCGTCGAGCAGGCGGCGCAGCTTCGGCAGCGGATCGCCGCTGTCGACGCGGACGCCGCCGCCGTTCCGGAGGTGCTCGGTCTCCAGCCGGTCGAGGTACACGCGGCAGACCTGGGACGGGCTGGCGCCGAGAAAGCTGTAGCGGGAGACGTGCTCGCCGCCGGTGATGCTCTCGAGCAGAAAGCGCCGGGCGCCGGCATCGCCGTCCGCGGCCGCGGTCAGCTTGCGGTAGACGCCGAGCGGCGTGGACGTGTCGGCCAGGAACTCGCGCGTGTGGGCGATCGCGGCGGCGGGCCGGCTCATGACGGCGAATTCCCGAAATCCTGATGGCGGCGGCCGAGTTCGGCGGCCACGTCGGCGAGTTCCACGCCGGTTGCCTGCAGCAGGACGAGCAGGTGGTAGACGAGGTCGGCGGCTTCGGCCGCGAGATCGCCGCGGCGCTCGGCGGACTTCGGTTCCGCGTCCGCGCGGACGCCGGCGATCACCGTCTCCCCCGCTTCCTCCGCGACCTTCCGGGCGATACGGTCCACGCCCTGTTCGAGCAGGCGCGCGGTGTAGCTCTCCTCCGGCTGCGCTTCCGCCCGCTCGGCGAGCACGCGCCGCAGCCAGCCCAGCTCGAACTCGGCCGCGTTCGGCTCGAAGCAGCTCCGCGTGTAGAGGTGGCAGGCCGGCCCGGCCGGCAGCGCCCGCACAAGCAAGGCGTCCCGGTCGCAGTCCTGGAGCACCTCGACCACCGCCTGCGTGTTCCCCGAGGTCGCACCCTTGCGCCACAGCTCCTGGCGCGAACGGCTGAAGAAGTGGGCCTGACCCGTCGAGAGGGTCAGCTCCACTGCCTCCCGGTTCGCGTAGGCGAGCATCAGCACCGCGCCGGAGAGCACGTCCTGGACGATGACGGGCAACAGGCCCCGGTCGTCGTAGGCGAGGGCGGCCGGGTCGATGGCCGGAGATGTCATTTGGTCGTCCTTCATCGGTTTGTAGCCGGACGCCGGCGCACCCAGTGGGCACGAGCGTTCCGGCGGTTCATGAGACGCGCATCGGGTAGCGGCGATCGAGGTACTCCTTGACCGCGCCCACCGAGTAGGTCTCCTGGTGGAAGATCGAGGCGGCAAGAACCGCCGCGGCGCCCGTTTCCAGCGCGTCGGCGAGGTGGTCGAGGGTGCCGGCCCCGCCGGAGGCGATGACCGGTACCGGCGACAGCGCGGACGCCCGGCGCAGGAGTTCCAAGTCGTATCCCTCCTTCGTGCCGTCGCTGTCGATGCTGGTGAGCAGGATCTCGCCGGCGCCGCGCGCGATTCCCGCCTCGATCCACTCCAGCGCGTCGAGGCCGGTCGGCGTGCGGCCGCCGTGGGTGACGACCTCCCAGCTTTGGTCCCCGGCGCCGGCCGCCTCCCGCCGCTTCGCGTCGACCGAGAGCACGACGCACTGGCTCCCGAAACGCCCGGCGAGCCGGGTGAGCAGTTCCGGCTCGGCGACCGCGGCCGTGTTGATCCCGAGCTTGTCCGCGCCGGCCAGCAGCAGCTTGCGGCCGTCGTCCACGCTGCGCACGCCGCCGCCGACGCTGAGCGGAATGAACACCTGCTCGGCGGTACGGCGCACCCAGTCGAGGTCCGTGTCGCGACGTTCGGGCGCGGCCGTGATGTCGAGGAAGACGATCTCGTCGGCGCCCTCCTCGGCGTAGCGGGCCGCCGCTTCGGTCGGGTCGCCGTGATCGGTCAGGTTCTTGAACCGGACGCCCTTGACCACCCGGCCGGCGGCGACGTCCAGGCACGGGATGATGCGGCGGGTGAGGCCGGTCGGCTCGATGGTGGCTCTCATGAAGCGCTTCCGCAGGCGGCGATCGCGTCGTCCAGGCTGAGCGAACCGTCGTAGAGCGCCCGGCCGACGATCGCGGCTTCGATCTCCGGCCGCCGTGCCGCGGCTTCCAGATCCGCCGCCGAACGCACACCGCCCGAGAGGATCGCCGGCGTGCCGGCCAGGTCGCCGATCCGGCAGGCGAGGTCGATGTTCGGCCCCTGCATCATCCCGTCGCGGGAGATGTCGGTCACCAGGACGGCGGCCACCGGCAGATCGGCGAGCTGGGCGCAGAGCGCGGCCGGCGAGCGGTCGGCCGATTCCGTCCAGCCGGCGAGCCGGACCTCGCCGCCGTCGATGTCGAGCGCCGCCACCATGCGTCCCGGGTACTGGCGGCAGAGATCGGCGAACACGTCGAAGTCGCGGACGATGAGCGAGGTCACGACGGCCCGCTCGCAGCCGGCCGCGAAGGCCCATTCGACCGCCTCGCGGTCGCGCAGGCCGCCGCCGAGCTGGATGCCGCCGCGGCCGTTCGGCAAATCCCGCGCCTGCCGCGCCAGCGCCTGGACGACGCCACGCTGCGGCTGAGCACCGAACGCCGCGTCCAGGTCGACGACGTGGATGCGGGCGACTCCGGCTTCGCGGTAGCGGCGGAGCGCGTTGCCCGGATCGGCGTCGTAGACCGTGCGCCGCCGGTCGTCGCCGCGCACAAGACGCACGACCTGGCCGCCTCGCAGATCAATGGCCGGCAGCAGTTGCATGTGTTCCTCCATGGCCCTCCGGGGCTCCTCCATCGACCCCGGCGGCCAGGTCGCCGGCCCAGGCCAGGTAGTTACTCAGCAGCCTCAGGCCCGCGGCGCCGCTCTTCTCGGGGTGGAACTGGGTGCCGGCGATCCGACCGCGACCGGTGATCGCCGGGAAACTGCGACCGTGGCGGCAGCGCCCGAGCACCCACTCCTCCGGCACGTCCTGGGGAGCGAAGGAGTGGACGAAGTAGTAGTGGTCGTCGTTGGTCGCGCCCGCCATCAAGGGGTGGTCCGTGACCGCGAAGACGCGATTCCAGCCGATGTGAGGCAGCGGCACGCCGCCGGGCAGTTCGGTGACCCGTCCGGGGAGCAGGGCAAGGCCGTCCGTCGTCCCGAACTCCTCGCTGCTGTCGAACAGGAGCTGGTAGCCGATGCAGATGCCGAGCAGCGTGGCGCCATCCGCGAGAGTGGCGCGAAGTGCCTCCTCGGGCGCTCCGCGAAGGACCTTCCGAGGCGGCCGGAAGGCGCCGACCCCCGGCAGCACCAGGCAGCGGGAGGCACGAATCGTCGCCGGGTCGCAGGTGATCTCGACCTCGGCGCCCAGATGCCGGAGAGCCCGCACCAGGTTGCCGATGTTGCCGACGCCGGCGTCGATCACGGTCGCTTCCGTGGCGGTCATGCGGTAAGGCTCCCCTTCGTGCTCGGCACTTCGGCGCCCCCTTCCGCCCCAGGAGACACGGCCGGCCCGAGCGACACCGCGTCACGCAGCGCGAGAGCCACCGCCTTGAAGGCGGCCTCGGCCACATGGTGCGGGTTGCGGCCGCAGAGCACGTCCAGGTGGAGGGTCAACCGGCCGCGGTCCGCCAGGGCGCCGAAGAAGTCGCCGGCCAGGGTGAGCGGGAACTCGGTCGTCACCCAGGCCTGCTCGAGGTCCGCCGGCAGCCGGAAGTGAAAGGAGCCCCGGCCCGAGAGGTCGACCACGGCACGGGCCAGGGCCTCGTCGAGCGGCGCGAAGCCGTGTGCGAAGCGGCGCACCCCGGCACGGTCCCCGAGCGCTTCGCG
Source organism: Candidatus Multivorans thiocomprendens (assembly GCA_027493375.1). GTDB lineage: Bacteria > Acidobacteriota > Thermoanaerobaculia > Multivoradales > Multivoraceae > Multivorans > Multivorans thiocomprendens. The sequence continues at coordinate 16,552 of JAPVWO010000069.1, forward strand.
GAGGGCGTCGCCGAGCACGATCCCGGTGTCCTCCACCGTGTGGTGGAGGTCGATCTCGACATCGCCGCGAGCCACGAGATCGAGTCCCAGGCCGCCGTGACGCGTCAGCGCATCCAGCATGTGGCTGAAGAAGCCGTTCGGCGTATCGATCCGGCGATCGCCTCCGTCGAGCGACAGCTCGGCGCGGATCTCGGTTTCGGACGTCTTCCGTTCGATCGACGCTGTTCTCATCGTTTCCCTCCCCCGCCGGACGCCTGCGCGGCAGACACTGGGTGCGCCGGCGCCCCCGCCGGCATCCGGCGCGAAGCGCCGGCCTCTGGACCATCCCCCTCGTCAAGGACCCGCAACATCCCGGCCAGGGCACGCCGGGTCGCCCGCAACGCTGGGCCGGCGCCGATGCCGATCCTCATGCAACCGTTGAGGCCGGGGTAGCGGCTCACGTCCCGGACCAGCACGCCGGCCGCCGCCAGACCCTCGCGGATCTCGCTGCAGCAGGGGTGGCGAGCGAGCAGGAAGTTCGCCTCCGACTCGAAGACCTCGAAGCCGAACTCCCGGAGCATGGATGCCCACTGCTTCCGCCGCCCCCTGACAACCGCGACTCGGCGCGGGAAACGGTCGACATGTTCAACTACGACCTCGCCGATTGTGGCCGCGGCGTGGCCGACGTTGTAGGCCAGCTTGACCTTGATCAACTGGGCAACGAGTTCGGGTGCGGCCAGCAGGTAGCCCAGACGGATACCGCCCAGGGACCAGGCCTTGGACAAGGTCCGGAACAGGATGACGTTCGGATTCGCGCGCACCAACGGCCGGTAGTCGTGGCGGCAGAACTCACCGTAGGCGTTGTCGAGCAGAAGGGCCGCGTCGAGGGAGCGCGCCAGGTGCTCGACAGCTTCAGGATCCGCCGCCGCGCCGGTCGGGTTGTTCGGCGTGCACAGGAGCACCGGCCGACGCGGGTCGCGCTCGACCTCGGCCTGGAGTTCGTCCATCTGCAGACCCAGGTCGGGAGCCGGCGGCAAATGCCGCGGCACGCCGGCGGCGCGGCCGACGAACGTCCTGTAGGGGCTGAAGCTCGGGTCGCAGATGAGTACCTCCTGGCCGGGACGGACGACCCCTTCGAGCACCGTCGTGATCAGTTCGCCGGAGCCGTTGCCGACCAGGACGCCCTCCATCGGCCAGCCGTGCAGCTCGCCGATCAGCCGGCGCAGCCGGTCGGCGTGAAAGTCCGGGTACTCCGACCAGGGCCGGTCCGCCAGCCGGGCCAGCGCCTCCCGCTTGAGCGACCGGGGGAGGTCCCAGGGCGCCTCGTTCTGGTCGAGCTTGTAGCGGGCCTCGACCTGGTGCAACGAGTAGAGGGAGAGGTCGCGCACCTCCGGCCGCACGAGGGCGGCCGCTCTCTCGGCGCGGCCGGTCATGGCCTGTTCTCCCCGTCCACCGCCCGGATGCCGGCGGGGACGCCGGCGCACCCAGCGTCGTTCGGCCCGCGGCGCAGCCTGGCCGCCGCGGCGTGCGCGGACAGACCCTCCGTCGTCGCCAGCGTCTCGGCAGCGCCGGCCCAGACCGCGGCGGCCTCGGCCGAGAAGCGGACGGTGTGGCTGCGCCGCAGGAAGTCGTCCGTACCGAGGCCGGAGGCGAAGCGCGCGCTGCCGCCGGTGGGCAGAACATGACTGGGCCCGGCCACGTAGTCGCCGAACACGACCGGCGACGACGCGCCGACGAACAGCGCGCCGGCGTTGCGGATCTCACCGGCCCTCTCCTCGGCTTCTTCGCCGATCAAGTGCAAGTGCTCCGGGGCGATGCGCTCGGCGAACGCGATCGCCTCGTCGAGGTCGGCGGCGACGAACGCCGCGCCGTGCTGCCCCAGAGCCGCCGCGGCCGTCTCAGCGGTCGGCAGGTCCGCGAGCCGCGAGTCGATCTCACCGCGGACGCTCTCCGCGAGTCCGGCGGAGTCGGTGACCAGGACCGCGACCGCCAGCGGATCGTGCTCCGCCTGGGCCAGCAGGTCGGCGGCGACGCACGCGGCCGGAGCGCCGGCAGACGCGACGATCACGACCTCGGACGGCCCGGCGTCCCGGTCGACGCCGACATCCGAGGCGACGTGCCGCAGCACCGGACTGTCCCGGTACGCCTGGGGCGGCGTCGCGACGACGATCTCCTCCACGCCGGCGAGCCGGGCCGGCACCGCGGTCATCAGC
>JAPVWO010000007.1 GCA_027493375.1 Candidatus Multivorans thiocomprendens
GCGTCAACGCATAGGTCAGGGCGCCGTCGCCGCCGCTCGCGGCGGGCAACGTCAATGCCTCCACCGCCTCGTGCTGAAGCCACGTCTGGTCCGGAATCGTCGCGTCGCCGAACGACGGATCCTCCACGAGGATCGTGGCGTCCCCCGTCGCTTCCCCGAACCACATCGCGGGGTCCCGCACCATCCGCCACGAGAACCCGTAGCTCCCCGTCGCCGCCGGCGCCGCGATCGTGAACGTGAAGCCGACGCTCTCGTTCGGCGACACGCTCCCGGACAGCGGCGCCCGCCGGGGACCCCACGTGTCCTTGCTCCCCGGGCTCCGCGAACCGAGAGCGTAGCCGCCGGACGCCGTCCAGGTTGTCGTCCCGGTGTTCTTCATCGTCACCGTCACCGTCGCCGCGCCGCCGGCGACGATCTTCGAAGGCAGGCCCGAAAGCGACACGAAGGCCGCGTCGTCCGTCGAAGCCTCCTCCACCTCGATCGAAAACTTCAGCGTCGCCGAATTGCCGTTCGCGTCCGTCGCCGTGTACGCGTACTCGGTCGCCGCCTGCAACGCGGTCGGCGTCCCCGACAGCGTCCGCGTCGCCTCCGTGAAGGTCACGCCCTCGGGCAACGAGGGCGTCAGCGAGTAGGTCAGCGCTCCGTCGCCCGCGATCGCCTCCGGCAGCGTCAAGGCCTCGATCGGAGACGCCTTCACCCACGTCCGGTCCGCGATCGCCGCGTCGGCGAACGACGGACCCGTCACCGCGATTTTCCGCAGCTTCGTCTTCCGGCCGAACCAGCCGTCGGAACCCCGCACCATCTTCCAGCGGAACGCGTGGCCGCCGGATTCCTCCGGCGCCGTGATCTCGAACGTGAAGTCCACCGTACCGCCCGGCGCAACGTCCGAAGCCAGGGCAACCCGGCTCGGGCCCCACGTCGCGTTGTCCTCCGGACGCTGCGAACCCAGTGCGTAGCCGCCAGCCGGCGTCCACGTCGTCGTGCCCGTGTTCTTCATCCGCACCGTCATTTGCGCCGCGGCGTAGTCGGACGCCGTGAACGTCAGGGAGGCCGGGCTCACGGTCGCCGCGCCGGTGTCGTCGCTCTTCAGGGCCACCGTCACCGCGGCCGTCGGCCGCGTCGCCAGCTTCACCGCGAACGCGGCCGAACCGCCCTCCTCGATCTCCAGCGCCTCCGGAACCACCGTCAGACCCCGCGCGTCGTCGTCCTTCACCCTCACCTCGACCGAAGCGGAAACGTCGTCGTAACCGCCGCCGGAAGCGCTCAGCGCGACGCTCGTCTCTTCGTCCTTCGTGTCGTCGTCCTGCTCGCCCGTCACCGTAACCGGCCGCGCCGTGCCGTAGTCGGTCGCCGTGAAGGTCAGGCTCGCGGGACTCGCGGTCGCCGCCCCGGCGTCGCCGCTGGTCACCGAAACCGTCACCGCGCCCGTGGGCTCGGTCGCCAGCTTCACCGTGAACTCGCCGAAACCGCCCTCCTCGACTTCCAGGCTCGCCGGGGCCACCACGAGCTCCGGTGGATCCACCACCGGCTCGTCATCGTCCTTCACCGCCACGTCCACCCCGACCGTGATCGCCTCGTAGTCGCCGCCCGTCGCGCGCACGCGGATACTCGCGATCTCGTCGGACTCGTCATCGTCCTGTTCCCCCTTTACCGTCACCGTCCGGGGGCTGCCGTAGCTGGACGTCGTGAAGGTCAGGCTCGCCGGACTCACCGACGCCGCCGCGGCGTCGCTGCTCGTCAACGACACCGTCACCGCGCGCGTGGGCTGCGTCGCCAGCTTCACCGTGAAGGTGTCGGAACCGCCCTCATCGACCTCCAGGCTCGTCGGGGCCACCTCCAGAGCCCGTCTGTCATCGTCCGTCACCGTCACCTTCACCGACGCCGTCTCGTTCTCGTAGTCGACGTCGCCTTTGGCCTCGAGACTGACGACCTTCGCGCTTTCGTTGGACGCGTCGGGGTCCTGTACGCCCGTCACCCTCACGGTCTGGGTCTTGGCGTAGTTGCTCATGGTGAAGGTGAGGCTAGCCGGATTCACCGAAACCGCCCCTGCGTCACTGCTCTCCAGCGACACCGTCACGTTCTTCTCCGGCTGCGTCGCCAGCTTCACCGTGAAAGTGCCGTAGTCTCCTTCGTCGACGACCAGATCGGCGGGGCTCACATCAATGCGCGCTTTGTCGGAGTCGGTTACCTCCACTCTGACCGTCGACGACTCATCGTTGTAACCGCCCTCGCGGGCGGTCACGCTGATGCTCGTCGTCTCCTTCCGTGCGTCAGCGTCCCGCACGCCCGTCACCTTCACGGTCTGGGTCGTGGCGTAGTTGCTCGTGGTGAAGGTGAGGCTTCCCCGGTCCACGGAAGCCGCCCCGGCGTCCGCGCTCGTGACCGTCACCGTCACGTCGTCCTGCGGCTGCGTCACCAGCTTCACCTTGAAGGTCTTGCCAGCGGAATCCCCTTCTTCGATGCCCTTTAGCTCCTCCGGATCGACGACCGGAGGCTCGTACGGGTCAGGGTCGATCAGCTTCACGGCCACGGCGCCCGACACCCCGTCGTAGCCGCCGCCGGACGCCCTCAGGCCGATGCTCGTGGTCTCGCCATGCGCGTCGGGATCGTCCAAGCCCTTCACGGTCACCGTTTGCGTCGCGCGGTAGTTGGTCGCGGTGAAGGTCAGCTTCTCCGGAGTCACGCTCGCCGCGGTCGCGTCTCCACTCGTAAGCGCCACCGTCACCGTGCCCGTCGGCTTCGCGTCCAGCTTCACCGTGAAGTTCTCGGACTTCTCCTCGTCGACCACGAGGCTCTCCGGCCCCACCACCAGCGCCGCCCGCCGGGCCCTGACGATGAACGCCAGCTTCGCCGTATCGCTCTCCGCTTTGTTGCCGTCCGAGTCCGACGCCTTCCAGACGCAATTCGTCTTCGCCCACGCCGTCCTCGGCACGCCGCTGATCCGCCTGCCCGCCCGGCTCAGGCCCCTGGGCAAGTGGCACATCAGCGCATACGTCAACTTTCCGTTGCCGCCGGTCGCCTCCGGCAAGTCGAGCGGCGCGATCGCGTGGCCGACCAGCCAATCCTGAAAGCCGATCGTCTTCGCGCCGAACGAAGGCGCGGTGTCCGGCGCCGCCTTCTTCACCACGATCAGCTTCCTCGGCGTCGTCGCGCCGAACCCCCAGTCCAACCTCGCCGGGATCGTCGGTCTCTCCACGACGACCGTGAGACGGTCCATCTTCCATTGGAAGGCGTAGGTCCCGGGCGCCGTCGGCGCCGTGATCGTGAACTGGAAGCCTCGCGTCGCGTTCGGCGCCACGCCGCCCGTGACCGCCACGCTGGCCACGCCCCAAACGTTCCCGCCGACCGGCCTCAGCGCGTAGCTCGTCCTCGTCGTGGTGACCGAGCCCCCGCTCGTACTCCTGACGTTCGTGGTCCGCCACGTCGTCGTGCCGGTGTTGCGCATCGTCACCGTCACCGTCGCCTTGTCGCCCGGCTCCATCGTCATCGACACGCCGGAGTACGACACGAACGCCGAGTTGTCCGCGCCGTTCACGGCGCCGGCCGTCAACGCGAGGCCGAGAAACAGCCCGGCCGCCGCGCCATGGCGCGGCGCGGTGCAGCCGAATCTGCCCACTATCGAAACGAACATGCGCCCCCCTGCCTCACGTTCCATGAATCACGAATCGCGACCCGCGACGGCGAACGCCGCTCAGCGCCCCGCGTCGCGAAAGTCGCACGCTTCGGAAAAAGCCTCGGTGTCGACGATCGCCGGCGACGGCTGGCCGGCCGCGTTCGTGTAGACACGGGACTCCCGAGTGACCGTGTCGGTGAACCGAATCCAGTAGCCGAGATCGGTCGTCGAAGCGGCCAGCACCCACATGTGGCCGTTCTCCTCGCAGCCGTCCAGCACCTTGACCAGAAACTCCCAGTTGTCCGGGTCGAAAACGTAGAGCAGCCCCGAGTCGACCGTGCCTTCGTTCACCACGCGGAATGGCATCTCGCGGCCGCCCTCCTTCCACGCGCTCCCGAACACGCTGAAGCGCGAGTTTCGTAGGCAGAGATAGCCCGGGAAGATATGGCATGTACCGGCGGCGCCCGGCGGCGGTACGTACACGGGTTGACTGCTCAGCGAGTAACCGTGCTCGTTATAGGCAAAGACCCGGTAGAGTCGAGCGGAACCGAACCAAAGGTCGTCAGCCGCCTCCGCGTTCTCGGGAAGGACGACTTCCGTATGATCGATATCGGCCGGGTCAAAGCCGGACTGAACCACGAAACCCAGTTCGTCCGACGAGTTGTCGCTCCAACTGAGGTCGACGAAGTTACCGTCCCTTTCCCACGAAAGCTCCGAAGGGGCCCGGGGCCCCGGCCCGCGCTCGCCCAAGGTAAGGTAAACCTTCGAGTACGGGCCAAGCGAGCGCGACTCGTCCCGGGCCGCCACCGTGAACGAGTATCTGCCGCCACGGGCCAGACCCGGGAAGTCCCGCCAACCGGGGACCGGCACGGGCTCGCGCCACCCGCCGGGTCTATTCCAGTCGGGATCGAAGTCACTGCCGGGCACGGATGCCTCGACTTCGTATCTCGCCGCTTTCGGGTCGACCGTCCACCTGAGGCGCACCGTGGTCGGTCCAACGGCGAAGGCGGCGACATCGGCAACTGGACCTGGCCCGAGCGGATCCTCCCACCGGAAAGTCACCTCCTCGCTGCCGCTGGCCCGGCCCGCCGAGTCGAAGGCGAAGACCCGCGCGCGATAGTCGACGCCGCCTTGAGGGACCAGCCGCCCAGAGCCGCCCACGGCGCCGATGACGAACTCGTAGTAGGACCGCTCGTAATGGACTGTGTCCGGCGGCAGCAGGTACCGCTCCGCCGGCTCGCCATCCACCAGGATCTGCAGATCGAATCCCGCTTCGTCGTCCGAGTTGTCGGCCCAGCGGAAGTCGAGATTTTCACCGCCAGGCTTGACCACCACCGAGAGATCCGACGGCGCCGCCGGGGGCCCGGACAGACCGTCGGGCAGGCGCAGCCGGACAATGCTGCTGCGCAGCGAACGTGCCTTGCCCTTCAGCGCACGCACCCAGAACCTGTAGGGCGCGCCCGGCGTCGTGTGCTCAAGCGGGATGGACGCCCTGTCGCGGCCCTGGAGCTTCAGGGTGCGGCTGGTGCAACATCGGAGCTCGCCGCCGACCCGAACCGGTGAGTCGAGCACCAGCTCGTATCCGTCCGCGGCCGGCGCGTTGTCCCGCCAGGAGAGGTGAGCGGCGCGGTCCGCGTATCGCACGCGAAGATCGCTCGGCTGCGCCGGAAGCCCTTCCAGCCCCGGCAGGTAGTCGCTATACCGCGCCCCCATGTGAACGGTCTCCCGCAGGGTCCGCTCGTTGTCACGCTCGTCGGCTACGCCGAGGGCCGCCCCGTAAAGATCGAATCGGGAAGTCGAAAAGAACGGCTCGGTCTGTCCATCGTAGGTCATCGCCGTGCCGAGCGTCGGCAGGACGTCGTGGTTCACGTGACCGGTGGCGTACGGCCTGATCCGCCGATCGGGCGGGGGGGCATTAGCCGGCTCGTGGTGGGCGCCCAGACCGTGGCCGACCTCGTGAACGAAGGTGGCCGCGTAGTCCCCACAGATCGCGTGATTCGACGTGAATCCGTGGGCGTTGTCGAAGTAACTCACCGCCGTACCGCCGCTCGATAACGCGCGGTGGACGCCGCAGGCCTTGATCAGATGCGGCGCCTCGCCCGTGAACAGGTGCACGAAGTCCGCCCGGTGCTCGTGGCGCAGCCGCAGGATCTCACCGTCGTCGAGAACCGAATACGACCGCAGGGGACGCTCCTCCACTCGGCCCCGGTCCCTGCCCGCTCGGTCCAGCGCCGTCGAAGCCTGGGCAATGTGGACAATGTGCGGCTCCACCGGGAGCGAGTTGTTCCGGAACACCATCTTCATGTAGTCGCCGGCGTGGCGGATCGCCGCGTGAGGACCGCCGATGTTCGCCCAGTTCTTCGCCGCCGTCGCCGTGTAGGCCACCAGGATGTCCAGCCGCTCGTAGCTCGCGGGATCGCTGACCGCCCGGTCGGCGCCCGCACCGGTCGGGGCCGCGTCGGCACCCGGCGGGCGCCCGTCGACCGCGGCGGGCAGGTGCGCGTGACCGGCGTGATCGGCCTCGTCGAAGGAGTCCACGCCGCACCAGTTGTCCGGCCGTTCACCGACGATCGGCGCCATGCCGCCGCGGCC
>JAPVWO010000070.1 GCA_027493375.1 Candidatus Multivorans thiocomprendens
CGAAGGCCCGGACCGCCGACTCGAGGCTCCCGCGGCCCTCCGGCAGGCGAACGGAGAGCTGGACCTGGTCGGCGACCGGCGCCTGGCCCGGACCGCTGGCAGCGACGAGGGACAGGGCGGCGATGACGCTCAGGACGACGGCGGCGACCACTCCGGTGATCCAGCTCGCCGGCCGGCGCAGCGCGGACGCGAGCACGCCCGCGAACAGGATCCGGGTGGGGTCCGGCGGCGCCTTGCCGCCGAAGCGCTCGCGACGCTGGCGCAGCCTGGCCAGCCGGCGGATCGCCGCCGGCGCGGCGAGGTGGCGCGCCAGCAGGGGCACCAAGCCGATCGCCACCAGCAGGGAGCCGAACAGGGGCAGCAGGATGGCGAACGCCAGGAGTGCGATCATGTTCTGGACCAGCGACGACTCGAAGTCGACGATGACGGCGGGCAGGAAGACGATCGCGGTCGTCACCGAAGCGGCGACGATGGCGCGGCCGGTACGGCGAATTCCACCCGCCGCGGCGTCGTCGGGATTCCTGCCGCGTTCCAGGCGCCGCTGGACGGACTCGAAGACGACGACGCTGTTGTCCACGATGAGTCCGATGCCGACCGCAAGACCGAACAGAGTGAACAGGTTGAGCGACAGTCCGGCCACGTAGAGGAAGGAAAGGGCGACGGCCAGGCTGACCGGCACGGCGACCGCGACCACGGCCACCGCGCGCCACTGACGAAGGAAGAGGAAGAGAACGAGAAGAGAGATCGCGAAACCCGACAGGCCGAGGTTCCGCAGTCGCTCGATCTGCGTTTCGACCCGTTCGGCGGCGTCGAAGCTGGCGAGCAGGCGGATCCCGAGCGGCGTGAACTCCTCGTTGATCTCCTCGATACGGCGGCGCAGGTCGCGGCCGAGGCGGACCAGGTTCGCGCCTTCCTCCTGGAACACGAGGAGGCCGACGGACGGCTCGCCGTTCACGCGGTACAGCATCTGGCGCCGGCCGGAACCGATCTCGACGTCGGCGACGTGCCGGACCAGCACTGCCCGGTCGGGGACCACGCGGACCTCGCCCATCGACACGGTGCCGGCGGGACGGCCGTCGAGCATGACCGCCGTTCGGCCGGCCTCGTCCTCCAGGCTGCCGAGGTAGCGAAGGCGTCCGGCCGCGCCGCGTACCGCCGCGGTCACCTCCTCCGTCGTTACGCCGAGCGCCGCGCAGCGGTTCGGGTCGACCCAGACCGTCAACTGGCGAGCCGAGCCGCCCATCACAGTCGCCTGGCTGACCCCTGGTACCGCCGCGAGCCGCGGCGTGATCATCTCCTCGACCAGGTCGTGCAGCGCGTCCTCGTCGTCCGTACCCGTCGCCTGCAGGATCATGGCGAAGCTCGAGAACACGCTCGTGTCGTCGGACTGCACGTCGAGGAAGGCGTCGCGCGGCTGAGTGCGGGCCAGGTCCGCGGCGATGCGGCGCATCTCGAGCTCCCGCACCTTGAGATCGACGCCCCGTTCGAAGCGGACGGTGAAGCTGCCGGAGGAGCCGGTGACCTCGCCCCAGGTCTCGGCCACCCGGGGCAGCGTTCGCACCCTGGCTTCGAGCGGCATCAGGATCTCGCGTTCCACCGTCTCCGGTTCGCTGCCCGGGCGGAAGAAGCTGACGTAGAGCGAATCGCCGGTCAGCGCCGGGAGGAGCTCCACTGGGAGCCGTTGCCACGCGAAGCCCCCCAGCATGACGAGGCCGACGAAGAACATCGTCACCGCGACCGGACGGCGGATGGCGAGCGTGTCGAGACCTGCTTTCACGGCGCGCTCCCGGTCAGGCGGCGGCTTCCGAGCGTCGCTTGCCGCCGCCGCGGCCCGCCAGGATGAGGTACAGGCAGGGCAGCACGAGCAGCGAACCGACGGTGGAGGTCACGATGCCGCCGATGATCGTGTAGGCCATGGGGCTTCGCAGCTCGGCCGCCTCCCCGGCGCCGGCGGCTAGCGGCACGAGAACCAGCACCGTGGTGAGCGTCGTCATGAGGATCGGCCGCAGGCGGGTCGCCGCGGCGCGGGCCAGGGCCGCCCGCCGCTCGATGCCCGCGGCCATCAGCCGTCGCGCGGCGGCGATCAGCAGGACGGCGTCGTTGACCGCGACGCCGGCGAGCACGATCAGGCCGAGCAGCGCCATGACCCCGACCGGCCGCCCGAGCGGTCCCAGCGTGCAGGCGACGCCGACGAGCGCCAGCGGGATGGCGAACAGCACCGTGAGCGGCTGCAGCAGGGACTCGAACGTCCCGGCCAGGACCATCAGCACGAGGACGATCGCCAGCAGGCCGGCCAGACGCAGTTCCGAGGTGGCCCGTACCCGCTCCTCTTCCTCCCCGGCGAGCCGGACGATCAGGCCGGGAGGCAGCTCCGTGGACGAGATGGCGTCGTTCGCGGCGGCGATCGCCCTGGGGTAGTCGCTGCTCTCGGTGATCCGGGCGGTCACCTGCGCCACGCGGCGCTGGTCGCGGCGGAAGACCTCCCGCGCCCCTTCGGTGGGCACGAAACGGGCGACCTGGCCGAGGACGAGGTCGGCGCCGTCACTGCTCGTGAAGCGCAGCCCGGCGAGTTCCTCGGGCCTCGGTTGAGGCAGCGAGAGGACGACGTGGCGTTCCTCGTCGCCGACCGAGAGCAGCGTGACCTTGCGTCCGTCGAGAGCCGACTGGAGGACGCGGGCGATCGTCTCCAGATCGACGCCCAGGCCGTCGGCCATCGCCCGGTCGAGCTCGATCCGCAGTTCGGGCGGGCCGCCCTCGAAGGACGAGCGGACGTTCCAGAGTTCCTCGCGGGTGGCGAGGGCGTCGCGCAGGCTGGTCGCCGCGGAGCGCAGATCGGGCAAGGACTGTCCGGCGATCTCGACCACGATCGGCGGGCCCGACGAACCCAGCGCCTCGGCCAGCGCGGAGGTGCCGACCTCCCACTCGATTTCGGTGCCGGGGAGATCGGAGAAGTTCGGAGACAGGGCGCCGACGATCTGGCTTCCGGTAGGACCCTCGGCCGACATCCGCACGAGGAGTCGGGCCGTGTTCTCCTCGGTCAGCTCGGTCGTCACGAGGCGGTCGTCCTCGGGCAACCGGCCCACTTCTGCCTGGATCGCCTCCAGGTGCTCGCCGGCGGCCTGGCGCACCGCCTCCTCGAGGGTGGACACGGCGGCCGCCGTCGCTTCGACGCGCTGGCCCGGCGGTCCGACCATGCGCACCGAGAACTGCCGGGGGTCGGCCGGCGGCAGCAGTTCGCTGCCGAGGCCGAGCAGCACGTTCACCGCGGCCGCGGCGGCGAGTACGGCCGCGCCGACGACGACCCAGCGCAGGCGCAGCAGGAAGAGCACGAGCCGCTCCAGCGCTCCGAAGGCCCAGCCGAGGGGACGCTCCTCCGCGCCGGCCGGGCCGGTCGACCCTGCGTCGGCGGCTTCGGCCGCCGCTTCCCCTTCGCTGGCGTCGGTGCCGGCCCCGGGCTTGGCGCGCGGCAGGAACCAGCGCGACAGGGCCGGAATCAGCATCATCGCGACGGCGAGCGAAGCGGCCAGTGACGCGGTGACGGTGAAGGCGATGCCCTCGATCAGCCGCGCGGCCAGCCCCTGCACGAACAGGACGGGCAGGAAGACGACGCAGGTGGTCAGCGTCGAGGCGGCGATCGCGCCCGCGACCTCGCCGGTACCGCGAGCGGCGCTCTCGGCCGCCGGCATGCCGGGCCGGTGGCGCCGGTGGATGCTCTCGACGACGACGATCGCGTTGTCCACCAGCATGCCGGCGCCGAGGGCGAGGCCCGCCAGGGTGATGATGTTGAGGGAGTGGTCCCAGAGGCGCATCGCGAACAGGGCGACGAAGAGGGAGACGGGCACCGCGGAAGCGACGACGACGGTCGGACCGAAGGAGCGGAGGAACAGGACCAGCACGACGATCGCGAGCGCGATGCCGACCAGCGCGGCGTTCTGCAGGTCGGCCATCGCGTCCTCGACCAGGGCGGCGTCGTCGTTCACCATGGACACCTCGACCCGCGGCAGGTCGAGTTCGAGGTCTTCGAGCGCCGTCCTGACGGTGCGCGAGACCTCGACCGTGTTCGCGCCGGCCTCCTTGAACACCTGCAGCCCGACGCCCTCCCGGCCGTTCACGCGCACCAGGTGGTCGATCTCCGCGTTGGCGACTTCGACCTCGGCGACGTCGGATACCCGGATCGGCTGGCGGGTTTCCTGGCCCGCGGCGCCCGCCTGGGTTCGGTACCGGATGACGACGCGCTCCACGTCCCGCGGATTCCGGAAGCGCGAGATGCCGCGGACCAGGAAGACCTGTCCGCGATCCTCCAGGGTGCCGGCGTCGATGTCGACGTTCTCGGCCACCAGTCGCTGCTCCAGTTGGCTCAGGGTGACGCCGAACGCCTGCATACGGTAGCGGTCGACCCGCACACGCACTTCCAGTTCGCGCCCGCCCAGTACCCGCACCTCGGCGACGTCGGCGAGCTGCTCCATGGCGGGCGCCACCTGGCGGCGGGCGAGGCGCCGGAGTTCGGCGAGATCGGGACCGTCCGGCTCGGCGGCCAGGCCCAGGGTCATGACCGGTGATTGCCTCGGGTCGAGTTGACGGACGAGGACCTCGTCGACCTCCGGGTCGGCCGCGACCGGGTTGATCGCCTTCTGGACCTCGATCAGGGCCAGGTCCATGTCGGCTTCCCAATCGAAGCGGACGGTCGCGATCAGGCGGCCCGTGCGGGCGACCTGCTGGACCTCGCGGATGCCACGCACCGTGAAGAGTCGCTGCTCCACCTGCTCGCCGTAGAGCCGCTCCATCTCCGTCGGCGGCCGGTCGCCGGAGCGCACGGCGACGACGATCGTCGGCGAGCGCAGGTCGGGGAGGAGGTCGATCGGCAGTTCGCGCCATGACATCCAGCCCACCAGGGCGCATGCCAGGGCGGTGACCGTGACGGCTACGGGTCGCCGGGCGGCGAGTCGCGCCGGGCCGGAGCCTTCACCGGGAGCAGCGATCACGGTTGCCCGACCTCCTGGTGGGCGGCGCTAGCCAGAGACCCGGACGCGGGTGCCGTCGGTCAGGGTTTCGAGTCCGCGGACGACGATCCGCTCGCCGACCTCGAGCCCCTGGCGGACCTCGGCGATCTCGTCGTCGCCGAGACCGAGGATGACCTCGCGGCGCACGGCGCGCTGGCCGTCGAGGACGAAGACCACCCGCCGGCCGCCGCGCTCGGTGACCGCCTCGCGGGGAATCACCGGCACGTCGCTGCGCTGTTCGACGACCAGGGTGACCTCGACGAACATGCCGGGCCGGAGCAGGCCCCCGGGGTTGTTGATCGCGACCTCGGCGCGGAACGTGTGGGTCGTCGGGTCGACTTCGGGGGAGAGGCGGACGACGGCGCCCTCGAAGGTGATGTCTTCCCAGGCGAAGTGGCGGAGCCGCCCCTTCTGGCCGGGGTGCACCCGCGCCAGCTCCGGCCCCACCAGGTCGATGTCGGCGACCAGGGAGTCTACGGGAGCGATCCGTGCGACCTGGAAGCCCTGTGAAACGAGCTGTCCGTCGGCGATCGGCATGCCTCTCGTGTCACGGGCGAGCTCCATCAGCACGCCGCCGATCGGAGTCAGCATCCTGGCGCGGTCCTCCGTCAGCAGGCTTTGCTCCCAGGTCGCCTTGGCGTCTTCGAGCGCGGTCTCCGCCCGGCGCAGTTCCTCGGCGGCGATCAGTTCCTGCTCGAACAGCCTGGCGCGGGCGTCACGCTCGGCGAGCGCGCCCTGGTAGGCCTGGTGGGTGGCTTCGACCCGCGCCGCGAGCCGCGCATCCTCGCCGGTGACCTCGGCGATCATCTGGTCGGGGACCACCGCGTCGCCTTCGGCGAGGCGGCTGCCGTCCCGGTTGCGGCCGATCTGCAGCCGGCCGGGCGTCTCCACTTGCAGCACGATGCTCTCCGCGGTCCGCAGCGTGCCGGTGGCGACGATCAGGTCCTCCACGTTGCCGGTCGCCACTTCGGTGGCGCTCACCGGAACCAGGAAATCGACCGTGTCCGTCGTGCCCGCGGCCTGGCAGCCGAGGATCGCGGCGCAGGCGGCGGCCGCGGCGAGCAGTCGCCGCTCCGAAAGTCCCAGCCTCGGAAGGCTCAGCCACGGCGCAGCCGGAGAAGGGGCGCGGCGGGCGCTCATGGCGCACCGCCGCCGGTCGTGTCGGCGCCCGCGCCGGCTCCGTTGTCGAGGCGCACGAAGCGCACCGCGTCGGCGGCCACGACGTTGCCGGTCGTGTCGTCGCTCAGTTCGAGTTCCACCGTTCCCCGGGCGAGGTCGAAGTCGCCCAGTACCGCCCAGCCGATGCCCGCCCCCTCGGCGTCGAAGTCGATCGGATGGGAGTTTCCGGCATTGCGCAGCTCCAGATCGTACGTGCCCAGGTTCAGACCGAAGCTTACGTTGACCCGGGCGCCGCGCGCTTCGGCGGGGGACGGACCGCCGTCTCCGCCGCCGATCCGTACTTCGCGGCGGATCTCGCCGCCGCCCGGGATGGGCGACAGGGAGGGTACATGGAGCTCGACCCGCCAGCGTCCGGCTTCGGGAAGCTCCGCCGCGTAGGTGACGCGGCGGCTTCCTTCCCCCTTGGGGGCGAGCGCGGTGGTTCGGCGGTAGCGTCCCCAGCTCAACGGCTGTTCGTACCGCGACCAGGTGGCTGGAATGCCGGAGAAGAGGTTGTAGACCGGCAGCCCCTGGTCGGTTTCGACCGCGGGTGCGAAGAAGCCGGCAAGGCCGCCCTGAAGCCTGAAGCCCCCGGCTTCGGCCTCGTCCGTCGCCACCGAGAAACCGGGGTCCAGATCGTCGACGACGATCGTGTCCGTACCGGTGTCGAGGAACGCCGGCATCCAGCCGGCCGGCCGGGTGCCGCGCAGCGGTTCGCTGTCCGTGATCGTCTCGTTGTCGACCCGTGGCAGTTCGACGGGGAACTCTCGCCGGTTCAGGGAGAGGTATGGCGACGCGAGCATCGTTCCCGGCGGCCGGGAGGTAACGAGACCGAACTCGACGCTGGTATGCCCGGGGATGAGGACCGGTTCGCTCGAATCCCAGCGGGCGCCGCCCGGGGCGCGCACCGCGTAACGGAGCCGGAACAGTCCGGGCGCCTCCTCGCCGTTGCGGACGAACAGGCGCGTCTGGTACTGCGGCGCACCCTGGTCGTCGTCGGGCAGCCGTTCGAGTTCGGCCGGAGAGACGATGAAACCCGGCAGATCGGTCTGGTGCAGGAAGTCGCCCACCAGGCCGGCCAGATCCACGCCAGCCTCCTGGGCGGCGCGGTCGAGATCGGCCGCCGTGAACGTCGAACCCCGATGGTCGCGGAGGAGGTTGGCCATCATGGCGGCGGCGCGCTCGCGCCCGGCGCCGTCGAGAATCGCGGTGGCCAGGGCGGAGGTCTTGAGGTAGAGGGCGTTCACGGCGCGCTTCGGATCTTCCTCTGTTTCCAGATCGGTGAGGGAGCTGCCGAGCACCGCGTCCCAGACACCGGGACGGTCCGTGATGGCCTGGACGATGCCGCTGGCCATCGTGCCGCCGCCGCTCGCGAACTGGCCGGAGAATCCTCCCTGCATCACGCTGGCGATCGTCCAGCCGAACTCCCGGTCGAACAGGTGGGCCGAGAAGTACGACTCGCCGCCGTTGATGAGCCGGTTCACGAGGTTGTGGCAGAGCGCCTCGAGCGCCAGGGCCTCGGGGCCGCGGGCGCCGGTCTGGTAGAGGAAGAGGTTGCGAACGCCGCCGACCTCCACGTTGCCGCCGGTGAAGTCGGTGCGGAAGAACTGCTGCAACCCGTAGGTCTTTGCCTGCGCCAGTCCGCCTTCCTGGTCCTCGTACCTTTCCGGGTTGCGGAACCGGAACTCGAAGCGGGAGGTCGGCAGACCGCTTTCGCTGAGCAGCAGCATGCCGGGCGGGGCCCGCTCGGTGTCCATGCGCCAGCCGCCACCGTAGGCGCGCAGGGTCCACGGCACTTCGACCAGCGTCAGTTGACGGTAAGGGTAGGGCAACCCGATTTCGCGCGCGGCGGCAAAGCGCTCGGCGGCCACGGCTTCGATCTCCGCCCGGGCGTCGGCGAAGAAGTCGACGTTCCGCAGGTGGCCGGGGTGGAACAGGAGTTCGACCTCCGTGCCTTCGATCTCGGTTGTCCGGCGGTCGAATCTGCCGGCGACGAGCATGACCTCGGGCACCGAGCCAGCCGGCGCGAAGCGTTGGCCGTCGCCGCTCGGCTGGGCCTTGCCGGGCCCCGCGACCGTCCATCCGGAGGGGGTTCGGACCTCGAGGTCGAGGTCGAAGAAGTCGCGGGGACGCTGCCGGGGATCGTCGACGCCGACCGCTGCGCCGGGGCGCGGGAGCCACGCGAGAGAGGCGGGGAGCGCCACGAAGTTGCGTTCAGTGAAACCGTTCAGGTTGCCCAGAATGACGATCTGGGCGTCCTGCCACTCGATCTTGTTGAAGTCGACCGCCGCGTCGAGATAGGCGAAACGGAGGTCGGGTCGCCCCCCGGCGCGTATCCGGACGCCTGTGCCCTGCCCCGGCGTCGTCGTCGAGACCGCATCGATGTCGAGCAGGCCGTTGTCGTGGCTGAAGTCCAGCGCGGTGCCGCTCGCGTCCCAGACTCCGTCCACCTCGAGGCCCGGATTCAGGCTGAACAGGAGGGCCGAGGCATCCGCGGGCACGAAGTGGACTTCGAGGTCCAGGGTCAGACGGCCGCCGCGCTCGACGTCCACCGAGCCGCGGATCGCCTGGAGGTCGACGACGGCCTCGGTACGACGTTGCTCATGGGCCGCGCGCCACGCGTCGCGCTCGGCGAGCTGGCTCGTGCTCGACGTGACCGTCGTCAGGATGAGAGCGGCGCCGGCCAGCAGCCCGGCGCCGCCGGCTATCCCCCAGGTCCGCCGCTTCGTGTCGTCGAGACGCGGATGGACGGCGACCGCGGTCGCGAGCAGGCCCGCGCCGAGCAGGGCGAAGCTGCCCCGGTTCAGCAGGCTGATGCCGGTCCAGATCTGGGGCGCCAGGTCGGAGATGCTGCTGACGAAGCCGCCGCCGAGCGCAAGCGAGGGCAGGACGTAGACGGGAATCTGGAAACTCAGGTACGTGGTTCCGACGGCCAGACCGACGCCCGCCAGGGCGGCGATCAGGCGGTTGTTGGTGACCAGGGAGACGACCTGGACGAAGGCGACGTAGACGGCGAGCGCGGGCAGCGCCTCGATCAGGAGGTAGGCCCACACGGAACCCCAGATCGCCGGTTCGCCGACCCACCAGCCGAAGGCGATACCCGCGTGGCCGAAACCCTGGATGACGATCATGGCGGCGATCGCCACGCTCCAGACCATGAACAGGGCGCCGAAGAAGCGCCCGAACACGAGTTCGGCGTTCGTGTAGGGCCGGCTGTCGAGCACCTCGATCACGCGGTCGCGCCGGTCGCGGGCGCGCAGGTCGAAGGCCAGGAAGACGACGCCGACGCCGAGCACCAGCGTCTGCCACAGGGCGGTCTGGCTGAGCAGGAACTTGGGGCTGAAGGAGCCGGCGGAGGCCGAGAAACCGGAGAACAGGCCATGGATGACCCAGAAGTACCCGTACTGGAACAGGCAGAAGAAGAGCGCAACGACCGCGAACAGCCAGAAGCGGAACAGCCGGCGGATCGTGCGCATCTCCGCCCGGGCGAGCGACCAGACGTTGGAAAACGAGATCAAGGTCGTCCCTCCTCTCCGGTGGCGTCCGTCGCGGCCGGGAGTTCGGCGAGGTCGATCTCGTCGTGCTCCCCGAAGTGCTCGTCGCTCACGATGGCGTCGGCGCGGCCGCGCGCGACCATGAAGGCGAGGTAGCCCTCCTCCAGCGTCGGCGAGGCGGCGATCCGGGCGCCTTCCGGAACGCCGTCCGGCACGGCGACGGCGCGGTACGTGGCCTCGTTCAGGCTGTCGGTGCGCGAGACGATCTCGAAGTCGCCCTCGGGCTGCGGCGCGGACAGGGGCAGGGAGAGTTCGAAGACCTGACCGGCGGCTCGTTCGAGCAACTGTGTCGGCGAGCCGCGGAAGACGATCTTGCCGGCGTCGAGAAGGGCGAGGTCGTTGCAGCCGGTGCCCAGGTCGGCGACGATGTGAGTCGAGAGGATGATCGTCCGCTCGCGCCCCAGGGTCGCCATCAACTGGCGGAACCGGATGCGCTCCTCCGGGTCCAGGCCGACGGTCGGTTCGTCGACCACGAGCAGGCGGGGCTGGTGAATCAGGGCCTGCGCGATGCCCAGGCGCCGCCTCATGCCGCCGGAGAGCTTCTTCACCTTGCGATGGGCGACGTCGCCGAGGCCGACATTGTCGAGCACGGTGTCGACGCGGTCGCGGCGCGCGGCGCGATCGTCGAGACCGGAGAGGTCGGCCAGGGTGTCGAGCACCTCTTCCACGCGGTGCAGGCGCCAGGCGCCGAACTCCTGCGGCAGGTAGCCCAGGTGTGCGCGGACGGCGCGGCGTTCCTCGACCGCATCGTGGCCGAAGACGGTCACGGAACCGGCGCTCGGCTTGAGCAGGGTGCAGACGATCCGCATCAGGGTGCTCTTGCCGGCGCCGTTCGGCCCCAGCAGGCCGAACAGGCCCGCGCCGATCGACAGGTCGACCCCGTCGAGGGCGACCGTGCCGCC
Organism: Candidatus Multivorans thiocomprendens; assembly: GCA_027493375.1. Classification (GTDB taxonomy): domain Bacteria; phylum Acidobacteriota; class Thermoanaerobaculia; order Multivoradales; family Multivoraceae; genus Multivorans; species Multivorans thiocomprendens. Next base: position 10,615 of record JAPVWO010000070.1, read on the forward strand.
CTTGTAGACATGCCGAAGACCCTGCACGTCAACAGTCGTGCTCACGATGCTCTCCTCCTCGGGTGTCTATACGGTTGTCGGCGGGGCTTGGTTTACTCGTGCCAGCCGGTTGTCGCGCAACGCCTACGGTATCGGTTGCCGATGCGGCGAAACCCGATCGCGCTCACCCGCGTAAACTGAGCAGTCGTATAGTATGTCGCGCGGAGCGGGAGCGCTGCGCCCGTCAACCTTGTTGGACACCATCTCACGGAGACCTCGAATGACCCGTCCCCAGATCTCGTCCGTGACTCGACTGATCGCCCTCGGCGCCATCGCCTCATTGGCGCTTGCCGGCGCCGCCTCGGCGGCAGCGGTCGACCCCGAACCCGTCACTTTCTACGGCGACGTGGCACGCGTGCTGCAGCAGGAGTGCCAAGTCTGCCACCGCCCGAACGGCGCCAACCTCGGCGGCATGGTGGCGCCGATGGCGCTGACGACCTACGAAGAGACGCGGCCGTGGGCCCGCTCGATCGCCCGCCAGGTCGCTTCGCGGGCAATGCCTCCGTGGGATGCCGCCCCCCAGCACAACGGCGTCTTCGCGAACGAGCGCACGCTGACCCAGGAAGAGATCGATCTGCTGGTCCGCTGGGCCGAGTCCGGCGCCCCGGCCGGCAATCCGGCTGACGCCCCGGAGCCGATCGACTGGCCTAGCAGCGACGGCTGGCTGATCGGCGAGCCCGACCTCGTCCTCCAGTTCGACGAGCCCTACTTCGTCGAGGACGATGTGGACGATCTCTACATCTACTTCAAGACGACCGTGACCGACGAGATGATCCCGGAAGACCGCTACGTCAAGGCGATCGAGTTCCGGCCCGGCAGTTCGGCGGTCCACCACATCATCGTCCCCGGTCTTGGCGGCATCGCCCCGGGCAACGATCCGGTGATCCACACCGACGGCATGGCCGACGTGCTGAAGGCCGGCCGCGACCTCCAGTGGCAGATGCACTACCACAAGGAGCCCGGCGAGGGCACCGGCGTGTGGGACCAGTCCTCGGTGGCGCTCAAGTTCTACGACAAGGACGAGGACGTGAAGTACGAGGTCTTCAACGCGGACATGGGCAAGTACGACTTCGCCGTTCCGCCCGGCGCGACGGACTACACGATCCAGACCGAGTGGACCTTCCCCTCGGACTCCGAGATCGTCGGTTATCTGCCGCACATGCACCTGCGCGGCAAGGCGGCCAAGTACGAGGCCTACTACCCGGACGGCGGCTACGAAGTCCTGCTCGACGTGCCGAACTACGACTTCAACTGGCAGACCACGTACAAGTACAAGGAACGCAAGAAGATGCCGGCCGGCACCAAGCTCGTCCTGACCACGGTCTTCGACAACTCGGAGAGCAACTTGGCCAACCCGGACCCGACCGCGACGGTCCGCTGGGGCGAGCCGACGACGGACGAGATGAGCTTCGGGTTCGTGTCCTACATCAACGAAGAGAACAAGGGCCGGGGCGCCTTCCAGGGTGACGACGGCCTCGACCTGACGGCGGTCGTCGCCTTTTCCGACGAGAGCCGCGACGGGAAGATGCAGCTCGAAGAGGCGCCCGGCATGGTCAAGCAGTACTTCGAGATGATGGACCAGAACAAGGACGGCGCCGTCGACATGGAGGAGGCGAAGGCCGCCAACGCCTTCCTCGAGCAGATGGCCGAGCAGCGGGAGAAGGCCGAGGCCGCCGCTGCCGGAGCCGCCGGCGGCTGATCAGGCCTCCTGTCAGTCCGCTCAAGCGAACCGCCGGCGCGCCGCAAGGCCGCCGGCGGTTCCGCGTTCAGCGGTTAGGTCCCGTACGCGTAGCGCACCGCCGCTGCAGCCAGCAACGCCGCCGGATCCAGCAACGGCCGCCCCGCAACCTCCTCGCCTTCGAGCGCCAGCGGAATCTCGGTACACCCCGCCACCAGAACCTCGGCGCCTCCGTCCGCGACCAATCGCCCGGCCGCTTCTTCCAGCAGCGTCCGCGCTCGCGCCGACCCGCCGTCCGTCTTGATCCCGCCTCCCCGATGCCGCCCATCGACCCAGGGCCCGTAGATCGGCTCCATCACGTTCCGCCGCTGCAGCGTCTCGCCGCCGTCCAGGTCGAATGGGCTCACCGCCCGCAGCCCGCGCGCCTCCAGAGGATCGTGGTACAGCCGCGAGCGGAGCGTGCCGGACGTGGCAAGCAATCCCACCGAGCCTCCCGGCGCGATGCGCGCCGCCTCGCCCGCCGTCACCTCGATCAGGCTGATGATCGGCAGGGGACTTTCGTCCCGCAACCGCGCCAGGAACAGATGGGCCGTGTTGCAGGCGACGACCGCGAAGTCGGCCCCGGCGCCTCGCAACCGTTCCAGGCTCCGACTCAGCGACGGCGTCGGGTCTTCCGCCTCCCCGAAGTAGGCCTCCGTCCGGTCCGGCGTCCGCGGGATGCTCGAAAGCACCCACTGCGGGAAGTCCTGGTCGCGCCGGGCGCCGATCACCTCGCTTGCGGCGGCCAGGAGCTTGCGCTCGAAGTCGATATGCGCAAACGGCCCCAGGCCGCCGACGATCCCGATCAGCCGCTCCTGCCGCATGCGGGTTGCCGGACCGGATCTTCGCTGGCTCAGGGCTGATCCGCCTGCGGGCGGAGGGCGCCCGGCCGCAGGCGGGGCAGGCTCGGGTGGCGCGGCGCGCCTCCCAGGTACTCGTAGGCGTCGAAGACGTCGCCGCCGCCGGTCGCGCGCGGGTCGCCGGTTTCCCGCAGCCGTTCCATCAGCCGCTCGCCCAACTCGTCCCGGGTCGCCGCGTACTCCGGATCGTCCGCGACGTTGACCTGCTGGTCCGGATCGCTTCGCAGGTCGTAGAGCTCGACCGCGGGCCGCTTGGCGAAGGACAGATCGTAGAGCCGCCGGTGCTCGGCGTCCCGGTCGCGGTTCTCGATCATGTAGGTCTTGGTCGGTCCGTTGTCCGTGTCGGCGTACCAGGCGCCGGGGTAGGCGGCCTGCTCGTGGTTCGGTGTGCCGTTGGGCCAGCGGTCGGGCCGGAAGTTGCGGATGTAGAGGAAGTCGTGCGTGCGGATCGCCCGGCTGGGGTAGCCGCCCACGTCGGGCGCCTCCTGGGCCGGCACATGCCGCTCCTTGCCGGTCAGCACGAAGTCGCGTCCGTCGACCGCGACTGCCGTCTCGACCGCGGCCTCGTCGTTGCCGGCCTCGATCAGTGCGATCAGGCTGCGCCCGGTCATGGCTGCGGGCCGCGGAAGACCCGCCGCTTCCAGGAACGTCGGCGCCAGGTCCGTGAGGCTGACGAAAGCGTCGACCTCGACGCCGGCCTCCAGTCGTTCGGGCCAGCGGATCGCCAGCGGCACCCGCGATCCGCAGTCGTAGACGTTGCTCTTGCAACGCGGGAACGGCATCCCGTGGTCGCTCGTCATGACGACGATGGTGGTCTCCGCGAGACCCTGCTCATCCAGCAGTTCGAGTGCGTCGCCGACCAGTGCGTCGAAGCGCTGCACCTCCCAGTTGTAGTCCGCCACGTCGCCGCGGGTTTCCGGGTGATCGGGAAAGGCGGCGGGAAGCCGGATCGCGTCCAGGTCCATGCCGCTCTCCTCGCCCGAACCGGGCCGGAAGGGACGGTGCGGGTCGGATGTGCCAAGCCAGAAGGCGAATGGCTGAGCCTCTCCCAGGCCGGCCAGGAACTGCCCGAAGCTCTCAAACCGCCTCCCGGCGAGTTCCCGGCCCTCGGTCTCTGTACGTCCCGGTCCCCAACCCTTGCCCGTCATGCCCGTCCGGTAGCCGGCCGCCTTGAGCAACTCCTGGTACGTCTCGAAGCGATCCGGGAAGACGCTCCAGAGATTCGCGGCGCCTTCGAGCCGCCAGTGCCACTGCCCGGTGAGGATCGCCCCGCGCGACGGCGTGCAGGAAGGCGAAGAAACGTAGGCGTGGCGGACCAGCGCGCCCTCGCGTGCGATGCGGTCGAAGTTCGGCGTCTCGACGACGGGGTCGCCGTAGGCGGAAGCGTGTGGCCAGCCCCAGTCGTCGGCGATCGCGAACAGGACGTTCGGGGCGTCGTGCTGGGCCGAGGCAGGGGCCCAGGCCGCCACGACGCCGGCGAGCCAGATCCCGAGGACCGTGCGGGCAATCGGAACAGTCTGGTATCGAGTTCCTGGCATGGCGGATTCATGGTAGCGGGATCAGGACGTCCCGTCCCTGGATTACCGTCTGCCGGCCGGCGACTGAAGAGGATTGGCGGGCAAGGTAGATTCGGTTCACCGTGCCGGCGCGCCTTCCCTTCCTGCTCTGCCTGCTCCTGCTTCCCGTCGCCTGGAACGGCCCTGCAACCGCGCTGACCGAGGACGAGGCGAGGCAGGCGGTCCGCCGCTTCATCGAAGCGTGGAACACGCGCGAGCCGGCGGCGTTCGCCGCGACCCTCCAGTACCCGCACGTGCGGCCTACGGCTGACTTCGGCGGCCGCGTCTTCGCCGACGCCGCGGCCTACGCGGCGACGATCGACTTCGGCCAGGTGCTGGTGACGGGCTGGGATCGGAGCAGGCTCGATTCGGCGATCGTCGTCCAGGCCGGAGAAGGTCAGGCCCACGTCGCCGGACGGTACACGCGGCTTCGCGCGGACGGCTCGCATCCAGGCGAGGCTGGCCGCGGGCTTGGACGACCTGTCCGAGGATGACCGCGAGGCGACCGCTTCGGCCGCCATCGCCGCCGTCGAGCGTTACCTCGCGGCCTTCAATGCCCGGGACGAGGAGGCGATGGTCGCGGCCCTCCACTTCCCGCACGTTCGGGTAGGAGTCGGCAGGGCCACGGTACGGGAGTCCGCCGCCGAGTACATGGAGGGGTTCGACTTCGACGCGTTCGCCGAGCGGCTCGGCTGGGAGCGCTCCGAAGCGGACTCCATGGAGGCGGTCCAAGTCGGCGCCAGAGGCGTGAACGTCGCGGTCAGGATCACTCGCTACGGCGAAGGCGATACCACGATCCACACCTTCGACACGATCTACCTGGTGACCGAGGAGGACGGCAAGTGGGCAATCCGGGCGGGTTCCGGCATCGCTCCAACGCGCTGAGGCGTCTTCGTCATGCTCCTGGTCGCACTCCTCGTCGCCGTCCTGGTCCTCGGCGTGATCTACGACATTGCGTTGGGGGCCGGCTTGCTGCTCAGGCTGTTCTCGAAGACGCCGGACGGACCGGGGCGTCCCCGCTACCGCGGGCGTTGACCACGGCAGGTTCCGGACGAGGCCGGCGGCGGTAGAGTCAGGCCGATGAAGCCGAAGTCTGCCGCGCAGCCCCAGGCCGCCGTCGTTCGCCGGGCCGACGACACGCCGCCCAACCGGGTCGAGCTCGGCACGGCCACGACCACCCAGGTGCTGCTAGGCGCCGACGATGATGCGCCGCACTTCGCGATGCGCCGGTTCCGCATGGAGGACGGCGGCGGGATGCCGCTGCACACGAACCAGGTGGAGCACGAACAGTACGTGCTGCGCGGGCGGGCGCGAATCGTCCTGGGCGAGGAAACCGTCGAAGTCGGCGCGGACGACGTGCTGCTCATCCCCGCGGGCCTGCCGCACTCCTACGAAGTGATCGAGGCGCCGTTCGAGTTCCTCTGCCTGGTGCCGAACCGGCCGGACCGGATCGACCTGGTCGGCTGAGAGTGAACCCGCGCCGCCGCCCCCCGGCCGTGCTGCGCGCGGCGGGACTCCTGCTGGCGGCGGCTCTGGCGACGGAACCTGCGACTGTCTCGGCGGCGGCGGAAGGCGAGACGCTGCCACCCGACCTCCGAACGCGCACGGACGGCATCGACTGGCCGGGTTTCCTCGGCCCGAACCGCGATTCGAAGTCGCCCGAGACCGGCATCCGTGCGGACTGGGCCGCCGATCCGCCGCCGCTGCTCTGGCACCTCGAACTCGGCGAGGGGTACGCGGCGCCTTCGGTCGCCCGGGGACGGCTCTTCTACTTCACGCGCGTCCGCGACCAGGCGCTCCTGGTCGCCGTTCGCGCCGACACCGGCGAAGAACTCTGGCGCTCGGCGTACCGCACGGACTACGAGGACTACTACGGCTACGACGGCGGGCCGCGAGCGGCGCCCCTGATCGACGGCCCGCGCGTCTACGCGGTCGGCGCCGACGGCATCCTCCGCTGCCACCGGGTGCTCGACGGCGAAGTCCTCTGGGAGCGGGACACTCACGCGGACTACGGCGTCCAGCAGAACTTCTTCGGCGTTGCCAGTGCGCCGTGGGTCGAAGGCGGCCTGCTGCTCGTCGCGGTCGGCGGCAGTCCACCCGGCGCCCCGAACATCCACAGCGGTCGGGTTGAACCGAACGGCACCGCCCTGGTCGCATTCGACAAACGGACCGGCGAGGAGCGGTATCGCCTGGGCGACGACCTGGCGAGCTACGCGAGCCCGATAGTCGTCGACTTCGGCGGCGAGCGGCGGGGTTTCCATTTCGCCCGCTCCGGCCTCATCCTCTTCGATCCGAAGGACGGCCGGGAGATCGACGGTTTCGGCTGGCGGGCGCGCCGGCTGACGAGCGTCAACGCGGCGAACCCGGTCGTCGTCGGCAACCAGGTCCTGCTCACCGAGTCCTACGAGAAGGGCGCGGTGCTGCTCGAGTACGTCGGCGATGCGAAGAGCGGCGAGGGAGGATTCCGACCTGTCTGGCAGGACGGTGCGCGCAACCAGGCGATCGCCGCCCACTGGAATACGCCCGTCCACCACGAGGGGGTCGTCTACGTCTCGAGCGGCGAGAAGTCGCCGAACGCCGAGCTCCGCGCGGTCGACTGGGCGACCGGAGAAGTCCACTGGAGTCAGCCCCGCCTGGCCCGCACGCAACTGCTCCATGTCGACGGTCACTTCGTGGTCCACAGCGAGGTCGGCGACCTGCTGCTCATCCGAGCGACGCCCGAGAGCTACCAGCAGGAAGGCCACCTTCGCCTGCAGGCGGAGGTCGACGGCCGCACCGTCGACCTGCTGCGCTATCCGGCCTGGGCGGCGCCGGTGCTCGCCCACGGCGTGCTCTACGTGCGAGGCCGAAGCCGGTTGGCCGCTCTGGAACTCATCTCGCCGCCGGCGCCGTGACGGACCGAACCAGCGCGTCGATCCTGGTTTCGTCCTCCGCCCGGGCCCGGCTGGCGGCGGCCGGCCGGAGGCTGCGCGACTGTCTGGAGACCGGCGACGAGGTCCTGCTGCTCGCGCCGTCCCGGAGCGCCGCCGACGACCTGTTGCGCGGCCTGACAACGACCGGCGGCGGTGTGCTGGGCGTTCACGCGATGTCGTTCGACCAGTGGGCGCTCCAGGCCGCCGCGCTCGATCTGGCGGCCCGCGGTCTGCGCCCGATCACGCCGCTCGGAACCGAGGCGATCGCCGCCCGCGCCGCGCGGCTGGCGGCGGCGGAGGGCGAACTGGAGCGCCTGTCGCCGGTCGCTGGCATGCCGGGGTTCGCCCGGTCGCTGGCAGCGACGATCGGCGAACTGCGGGCGGCCGGCGTGCCCGCGTCGGCGCTCATGGACGACGACGGTACGAGGGATCTGGGGCTCCTGCTCGAGCGCTTCGCCGCCGAGATGGAGCGGTTCGGACTGGCCGACCGTCCCGCGGTTCTTCGCCTCGCCGCCGAGGCCCTTGCCGAGGGACAGGCGAGCGTGCCTCAACGCTCGATCTGGCTCGATCTTCGCTTGCGAAGCCGGGCCCAGGCGGAGGTCCTTCGGTCCATGGCCGCTCGCGGCCGCGAGGCGCTGGCGACGGCGGCCGCGGGGGACCTGGAGTCGTTGGAATGGCTGAGTTCCGTGCTGGGCGATGGGACCGTGAGCGATCTCGACCGGGAGACCGAAGGAGACGGACATGGCGCTCTCGGCCGCGTGCAGCGCTTCGTCTTCGAGACGGGAGCGGACGCGGCCGGGAGGACCCCCGGCACCGATACGACCACGTCTGTCGACCTGTTCTCAGCGGCAGGCGAGGGCCAGGAATGTGTCGAGATCGCGCGCCGCATCCGCGCGGCCGCTGCCCGCGGCCTCCCGTTCGATCGGATCGCGATCCTGGCGCGGCAGCCGGCGGCCTACCTGCCGCTGATCGAGGACGCTCTCGGCCGCGCGGGGATCCCGGCCTACGTCACGCGCGGTTCGCTGCGCCCCAACCCGGCCGGCCGCGCCTTCCTGGCCCTGCTCGCCTGCGCCGGCGAGCGGCTCTCTGCGAGCCGCTTCGCGGAGTACCTCTCGCTCGGCCAGACGCCGAAGCCCGCTGCCGATGGTGGGCCGCCGAAGGTCGAGGATGTCCCCTGGGTGGAACCGGCCGGCGAGCAACTCGTGCTCAAGTCGGCGGAGCCTCCCGAGACGGCGCCGGCGAGCCCGGAGTCCGCGGCTGCCGGTGCCGTGGACGGCGACGCTTCCGAGGAAGACGCGGCCCCGGCCGGCGCGCTCCGCGCTCCCGCGCGGTGGGAGCGGCTGCTGGTGGACGCGGCCGTCGTCGGCGGCGCCGCTCGCTGGCGGAAGCGCCTCGAGGGGCTCGACTCGGAGTTCCGGTTGCAACTCCGCGAAGCCGCCGACGAGAACGAAGGCCGGCGGGGCTACCTGGAGCGCCAGATCGCGCGTCTTGGCACGCTCAGGAACTTCGCGCTGCCACTGGTGGAGTTTCTGGACGATCTGCCGGAGACCGCCGATTGGGGCGTCTGGCTCGATCGCCTCGGCCGGCTGGCGACGATGTCGCTGCGGCGCCCGGAGTCCGTGCTGGAGGTCCTCGCGGAGATGCGGCCGCTCTCGGAGGTTGACGAGGTCGGTCTCTCCGAGGTCGAACGGGTGCTTGCGGAGCGGCTCCGATTCAGCCGGCGCGAACCGCCGAAGCGCCGCTATGGGCGCGTCTTCGTCGGCCGAGTGGAAGAGGCGGCGGGTCGCTCCTTCGATCTCGTCTTCGTGCCGGGGCTCGCCGAAGGGGTCTTTCCGCGGCGCTCGGGGGAGGACGCTCTGCTGCTCGACGAGCGCCGCCGCGCTCTCGGAGGGGCGGGCTACCGCCTGGTGGTCGACATCGACCGAACGCGTCGCGAGCAACTCCTCCTGCGGCTCGCGGCCGGCGCGGCGGCCGCGCGGCTCGACGCGTCCTACCCGCGGGTCGACCTGGTGCAGGGCCGGGCCCGGGTGCCGTCGCTCTACGCCCTGGACCTGCTGCGCGCCGCGGAAGGGCGGCTGCCCGACCTCGACACGTTGGGCCGGCGGGCCGCGGCCGCCGGCGCGGCGGTCGTCGGCTGGCCGGCCCCCGCCGATCCGGACGAGGCGATCGACGAGGCGGAGTTCGATCTCGCCATGCTCCAGCCGTTGCTCGGAGGCGCACTGCCTGCGGCGGAGCGGCAGGGCCGGGCGCGGTTCCTGCTCTCCTCGAACGAGCACCTCGCGCGCGCCCTGCGCGCCCGGGCCAGACGTTGGCGCAAGGGCTGGTTCCCGGTTGACGGCCTGGTCGACGCCGGCGACGAGGCCCGGGAGTACCTGTCGCGGCACCGCATCGGGGAACGCTCGTACTCGCCGACCGCGCTCCAGAACTTCGCCGCCTGTCCCTACCGCTTCTTTCTCCAGGCCGTGCTTTACCTGCGGCCGCGCGACGAGCTCGTGCAGCTCGAGCAGTTGGACCCGATGACCCGGGGCGGCATCTTCCACGAGATCCAGTTCCGGCTGTTCGGCGCTCTTCGGGAGGCCGGACTCCTGCCGGTGACCCGCGTGCGGCTCGACGACGTGTTCAGCGTGCTCGACGTTGTCCTCGAGGGGGCCGAGCGCGACTACCGGGACCGGTTGGCGCCGCCGATCGAACGCGTGTGGAGGGCCGAGTTCGAGGGGCTGCGCGGCGACCTGCGCGGATGGCTCCGCCAGGTTGCGGACGAGGAGGGAGGCTGGACGCCGATTCACGCGGAGCTCGGGTTCGGGCTCTCCCGGTCGGGCGAGCGGGACCCGAAGAGCGTCCCCGAGCCGGCCGAGGTACAGGGCGGCGCGCGCCTCAGGGGCTCGATCGACCTGGTCGAAGCCGACGCCGGCGGCTGCCTGCGGGTGACCGACCACAAGACGGGCGGCGCGCGCCATGCCGGAACCTCTCTCGTGATCGGCGGCGGCAAGGTGCTGCAGCCGGTGCTCTACAGCCTGGCGGCCGAGGCCGTGCTCGAGGGGGATGTCGTCTCGGGCCGGCTTTCTTACTGCACGCAGCGGGGCGGCTACCGCGTCGTCTCCGTCCGGCTCGACGAGCGCAGCCGCGCCGCGGCCCGCAGGATGCTCGACACCGTCGACGGCGCCCTGGAAGAGGGCTTTCTGCCCGCGGCGCCTGGCAAGAACGAGTGCCGCTACTGCGACTACCGCCCGGTCTGCGGTCCGTACGAGGATCTGCGGGTTGCCCGCAAGCAGAGGCGCCGCCTCGAGCCGCTTCACGAACTGAGGCTCGAGCCGTGACGAGCGGGTCTGCATCGCTCCTTGCCGACGAAGCCGCCCGGAGGAGGATCCGGGAGGCCCTGGACGAGAGCCAGTTGGTCGAAGCGGCGGCCGGCACGGGCAAGACGACGGTGCTGGTCGAGCGGCTGGTGGCGATCCTGGAGCAGGGGCTCGGCAAGGTCGACGGCCTGGCGGCCGTCACGTTCACGCGGAAGGCCGCCGGCGAGCTGAAGCTGCGCCTGCGGGAGGAGTTGGACAAGCGGCTGCTGTCGTTGCGGGCTGCGAGCGCGGTGGGTGAAGGGACGGACAACCTGGAGGCTGCGATCTCCCGCCTGGAGGAAGCGTCCATCGGCACGATCCACTCGCTGTGTGCGGAGATCCTCAGGGAACGTCCGGTCGAAGCCGGCGTCGACCCGGGTTTCGGCGAACTGGCCGAGGACGAGGCGCCGCGCCTCTTCGACCGCGCCTTCCGACGCTGGATCGAGGAGCAGCTCGAGTCGATGCCGCCCGGCCTGCGGCGGGAGCTGGCGCGGCTCACCGTCGGGTCGTGGTCGCCGCGGCGGCCGCCGCTCGACCAGTTGCGCGACACCGCCTGGCGCCTGGTGGAGTGGCGCGACTTCCCGACGAGCTGGCGGCGGCCGGAGTTCGACCGCGAGGGGGAGATCGCCGATCTCGCGGCGCGAGTGGAGCGCCTCGCCGACCTCCTGCGGCACGGACGGCGCGGCGACATCCTGCGTCGCGGTCTCGACCGGGTGGTGGAACTCGCGGCCTGGATCGCTCGGGCGCGGGAACTCGAGGCCTCCGGCTCGTCGGGCGCCGGTGCCGGAGAGGAGGGCGGGGAGGCGTTCCTGGACCAGTTGGAAGCCCGGTTCGTCGAGCTGCGGCGTCGCCTGAGCGGCTTCGGCGCGCCCCGCAAGGGTCGCGGCGGTTTCGCGGAGGGCGTCGCCCGGGAGCAGATCTGGGAACTCTGGAAGCGGTTGGCGGAGCGTCTGGAGGAGTTCGTGGAGGCGGCCAACGCCGACCTCGTGGCGCTGCTCCGGGACGAACTCGCCGGCGCGGTCGAGCGCTACGAAGAGGCGAAGAGCGCTCTCGGCAAGCTCGACTTCCACGATCTGCTGATCAAAGCCCGCGACCTGCTGCGCCTGGACGGCGCGGTGCGCACCCACTTGCAGCGGCGCTACAGCCACCTGTTCATCGACGAGTTCCAGGACACGGATCCGCTCCAGGCGGAGATCCTGCTGCTGCTCTCGGCCGACGATGCGGACGAGGACTACTGGAGGCGGGTGCGGCCGGCTCCGGGCAAGCTCTTCGTGGTCGGGGATCCGAAGCAGTCGATCTACCGCTTCCGCCGCGCCGACGTCGTGCTCTACCACGACGTGAAGGACCTGCTCGCCGAGCGCGGCGTCCGGATCCTCCACCTGACGACGAGCTTCCGCTCGGTGGCGCCGATCCAGCGGCTGGTCAACGCGGCCTTCGCTCCGCTGATGACCGGCGACCACGACGCCGGCAGCGCCGACTACATCGCCCTGGGCGAGCATCGCCCGCCGATTTCGGCGCAACCCGGGGTGGTCGCGCTGCCGCCGCCCAGGCCTTATGGTCGCCGCAACCTGAGCAACGTGGAGATCGAGGCGTGCCAGCCCTACGCCACGGTCGAGTTCGTGCGCTGGCTGATCGAGGACAGCGGCTTCGAGGTCGAGGTGCCGGATCCGGAACGCCCCGGCCAGCGCATGCGCTCGCCGGTCCGGCCGCGGGACGTCTGCCTCCTCTTCCGCCGCTTCCTGAGCTGGAACCGCGATACGTCCCGTGAGTACGTGCGAGGGCTGGAGGCTGTGGGCATTCCCCATCTCCTGCTGGGCGCCCGCTCTTTCCACGAACGGGAGGAGGTGGAGGCGCTGCGCTCGGCGCTCAAGGCGGTGGAGTGGCCGGACGACGACCTCTCCGTCTACGCCACGTTGCGTGGCGGCCTGTTCGCCTTCGACGACGAAACGCTGCTTCGCTTCAAGGCCCGCTACGGCGGCTGGCATCCGTTCCGGGCGCCGCGGCGCGCTCGGGGCGACGACGGCGAGGCGCCGCCGGAGTTCGCTTCGCTGGTCGACGTGCTGGACTTCCTCGCCGAGCTCCACCGCCGCCGGAACTACCGCCCGATCGTCGGCACGGTGCAGGAGGTGCTGGCCAGGTCCAGGGCCCAGGCGTCGATGGCGCTGCGGCCAGCCGGCAACCAGGTCCTGGGCAACGCCCAGCGGGTGTGCGACCTGGCCCGCCGCTACGAGCTGGGCGGCGGCCGTTCCTTCCGGGGCTTCGTCGAGCAGTTGGACGAAGAGGCCGAGCGGCCGGCGAGCACCCAGGCGCCGGTCGTGGAGGAGGACGCGGAGGGGGTGCGGATCATGACCGTCCACACCGCGAAGGGGCTGGAGTTCCCGGTCGTCATCCTCGCCGACATGACGGCGGGCCTGTCTCGAGGCGCCGAGCGCACCGTGCGACCGGAGGACGGCCTGTGCGCGATGAGACTCCTCGGCCTTTCGCCCCAGGAGCTCATCGAGGCGAAGGAGATCGAGGACCGCCGCGAGGAAGCCGAGGGCGTGCGGGTCGCCTACGTCGCCGCCACCCGGGCCCGCGATCTGCTCGTCGTGCCGGCGGTCGGCGATGCGCAACGGAAGGGCTGGGTCCAGTGCCTGAACGACGCGGTCTACCCGCCGGCGGAGCGGTGGCGACAGTCCGAGCCGGCGGAGGGCTGCCCGGAGTTCGGCGAGCGGTCGGTGGCGAAACGCCCGGGCGAGTTCGACCACCAGCCGCGGCCGGAGGGGTCGGTCCGGCCGGGTCGGCACCGCTTCGGCGGCAGCGAGGCGGTGAGAGGGGCCGCCGGCGAGGGCGGGGACGACGAGGCTCAGGCAACCCCCGGCGGCGAGGTCGACGCGGTCGGCGCCGCCGACGGCTACGACGTCGTCTGGTGGGACGCCGAGCTGGTCGACGAGAAGCCGCCCGCGAGCTACGGCCTGCTTGGCGAGGACCTGCTCATCGACGCGGGCGACGACGCGAACCGCGAACGCTTCGAGCGCTGGCGGCGTCACGGCGAGGACCTGGTTGCCCGAGGCAAGGAGCCGAGCGCCCGACCGGTCGCGGTCACCGAACTCGACAGTGAACCGCCGGTCGAGCCCGTCGAGGTTGCAATCGAGCAACTGGTGCGATCAGGCGACCGGCCCGGCGGGAAGCGCTTCGGCAGCCTGGTCCACACCGTGCTGCGCGACGCGCCGCTGGACGGCGAGCCGAAGCGAATTGGCGAACTGACGCGGCTTCACGGCGCCCTGATCGGCTCGACGGCCGCCGAAGTGGCGGCGGCGGAAGCTGTCGTGACGGCCGCGCTTGCCAGCCCGGCGGCGGAAGCCGCCCGGACGTCGCAACGAGTGCTGCGCGAGACGCCGTTCCTCCTGCCCCTGGACGGCGATGCGGAGCGGCGGATCGTCGAGGGCGCGATCGACCTCGCCTACCTCGACGACGAGGGGAACTGGATCATCGTCGACTGGAAGACGGACCTCGGCGATCTCGACGCGCCCTCAGGCGACGGTTCCGCCGGCAACGGCGTTACCCGCGGCGACCGCTATCGCCGCCAGGTCCGCTGGTACTGCTACGCCCTCCAGCAACTGACCGGCGCGCCGGCTTCCGGCCGGCTCGTGCTTCTGTAGCTGGGGCCTACACCACCTCGCCGATGTAGCGCTCCCGCGCCAGACGCCAGAACACGACGAGGAACGCGGTCAGCGGGATCGCCAGGATCATGCCGGCGATGCCATTGAGCGCCGAGCCCCAGAAGAAGACGGCGACGATGATCGCCATCGGGTGCAACCCGGTGCGGTCGCCCATGATCCGTGGCGTGAGCACGTAGGCTTCGATGAGCTGGACGAGCGCGAAGACGACCACGACCCAGATGACGAGCTGGAGCCCGCCGCCCTCCTGCCAGTAGCCGATCGGCAGGGCCACCGCCAGGCCGACGATGCTTCCGAGGTACGGGATGATGTTGAGGAAGCCGAGCATCAGGCCCAGGACGAGGCCGTAGCGCAGACCGGCGACCTGGAAGCCGATGGCGAAAGGAACGGGAAGAGATGATCGAGCTTTCGGAACCGGTCCGGCTCGACGATCAGGAAGAAGCAGAGGTAGACCGGAAGCACCGCCCAGGCGAAGAGGGCGGCTAGACCGGCGCCGACACTCTGGAGTACCTCCAGGGCCGTGTCGCCGACGAGGCCGAAGCCGGGGAGAAGACTCGTCAGGTCCATCTCCTCGACTGCCTGGCTGATGCGGCCCGCGAACGGGTTGGTCTCCATGAACTCGTTGAGCGCCGGCAGGCTCTCCGATACCCAGGTCATGATGCGATCCCTGGCGTCTGGAAGCGCGTCGAGAAGGCCGGTGATCTGCGAAGCCGCCAGCGCACCGAAGAACCAGGCGAAGCCGGCGACGGGGAGGAGCAGCGACAGCAACACGGCGGCTACGGCCAGGATCTTCGGGAACCGAAGCCGCTCGTTCAGCAGCTCGTAACAGGGCCTGAGCACGAACGCGAGCACGGCGGCGACCGCCAGCGGCAGGAAGACGTTGGAGAACGCGGCGAAGAAGCTGCCGATGGCCCAGAACAGGGCGACCACCGCGGCCAGGATGACGGCGGCCGCCGCGATCGTCGCCGCGGCGGCGACCGTGGCGCGCTGGCGTTCGGAGAGTTCGATCTGCACCTTGTGCGTCCCGGCGGGACGCTACCACCGAGGAGCCGCGCCCGTTTCGGCTCAGGGGTGGATACGATCGCGCCATGGCTGCCAAGCGGCGATTCCGGACCGTCAAGGGCATGCGGGACCTGCTCCCGGGCGAGGCCGGTGCGTTCGCGCAAGTGGAAGCGACGGCACGCCGCGTGTTCACGCTCTACGGCTACCGCGAGGTGCGGACTCCGGTGGTGGAGGATACGGATCTCTTCGTGCGTGGCGTCGGCGAGGGAAGCGAGATCGTCGGCAAGCAGATGTACACCTTCGACGACAAGAAGGGTCGCAGCCTGACGCTTCGCCCGGAGGGCACGGCGCCGGTGGCCCGCGCTTACCTTCAGCACGACATGGCTTCGTGGCCCCAGCCGGTCAAGGTCTTCTACATGGGGCCGTACTTCCGGTACGAGCGCCCCCAGGCCGGCCGCTACCGCCAGTTCAGCCAGATCGGCGCCGAGGTGATCGGCGATCCGGGGCCCTACAGCGACGTCGAGTTGCTCGTCATGCTGCTTCGGTTCCTCGAGGCACTCGGGTTCGAGGACCTGGAAGTGGGCCTCAACTCCGTCGGCGATTCGGAGTGCCGGCAGCGCTACTCGCGTCGCCTGCGCGAGTTCCTGGAACCGCGCCGCGACGAACTTGGAGCCGACAGCCGGCGCCGCCTGGAAACGAATCCGCTCCGCATCCTCGACACGAAGGCGCCGGGCGAGAGGCGGCTGCTGGAGGCCGCGCCGCACCTGCGCGAGGTGCTGGGAGCGCCGGCCCGCGAGCACTTCCAGGTCGTGTGCGGGCAACTCGAACGGTTCGGCGTCGCCTACCGGATCGACGACAGGCTGGTGCGTGGCCTCGACTACTACACCCGGACCGTGTTCGAGATCACGTCCGGGGCGCTGGGAGCACAGGATGCGATCCTCGGCGGCGGCCGCTACGACGGCCTGATCGGAGAACTCGGCGGCCCGGCCGTACCCGGCATCGGTTTCGCGATCGGGGAGGACCGACTGGTCGATGTCCTGCCGGATTCGTCCCGGCTTCGTGCCGGACGGACGGCCCCCGTGTGTGTCATCTCGGTCGGCCCGGCTGCCCTCGACGTAGCCCTCGAACTGGCGGAGGACTTGCGGGTCGCGGACGTAGCCGCAATCTCGGAGTTGGCGGCGGGGAGCCTCAAGGCCGGACTGCGAAAGGCCGGTCGCCGCGGTTGCCGGTGGGTTGTCCTTGTGGGCGAGGACGAGATCGCGGCTGACACCGTCGTTCTCCGGGACTTCGAGAACAGCACTCAGGAGACCGTCCCACGCGACGAGTTCGTCGCCACGGTGAAGGCGAGAATTTCCGCCTGAGTTGTGCGAGGATCGGCGGTTCGAGCCGGGAGCGGCTCGGCAAGGAACAGGCACGTGAACAGAACGCAGGCAGGAACGCTGACCGCGGAGCGGGTCGGCGAGCGGGCGAAGGTCCAGGGATGGGTCCATCGCCGGCGCGATCACGGCGGCGTCATCTTCCTCGACGTGCGCGATCGAAGCGGCGTCGTTCAGGCGGTCGTTCATCCTGAAACCACGCCGGAGGCGGCTGAGGCTCTCCAGCCCGCGCGCCTCGAGTGGGTGGTCGAGGTCGAGGGCGAGATCGTGCGCCGGGACCCGGACAAGGTGAACCCGAAGATGGCCACCGGCGAGATCGAGGTCCAGGTCCGTAGCGGCCGCGTGCTCGGCCCCTCGGAGCCGATGCCGTTCGGGGTGGAGGGCGCTGAGGGCGCCAGTGAGGAGACCAGGCTCAGGTACCGCTTCCTCGACCTTCGTCGGAACGCGCTGCAGGGCAACCTGCGGCTCCGCTCCGACTTCACGATCGAGTCCCTCGCATACTTCCGCGAGCAGGGGTTCGTAAACGTCGAGACGCCGATGCTCACCCGTTCGACGCCGGAGGGCGCCCGCGACTATCTCGTCCCGAGCCGCCTGAACCACGGCAACTTCTACGCCTTGCCGCAGTCGCCCCAGTTGTTCAAGCAGATCCTGATGGTCAGCGGGCTCGAGCGCTACGTCCAGTTCGCCCGCTGCTTCCGCGACGAGGACCTGCGCGCCGACCGCCAGCCGGAGTTCACGCAGATCGACGTCGAGATGTCCTTCGTCGACGAAGAGGACGTGTACCGCCTCGTCGAGGGGCTGTTCGCCCGGGTCTTCCCGCTGGCCGGAATCGAGCCACCCGCGTCGTATCCGCGCCTCTCCTACGACGAAGCGGTACTCCGCTACGGCAACGATCGTCCCGATCTGCGGGTCGACCTCGAGATCGAGGACGTGACGGACTGCTTGCGCGAGACGGGGTTTCGAGCCTTCCAGGCCGCGGTCGCTTCGGGCGGCGTCGT
>JAPVWO010000071.1 GCA_027493375.1 Candidatus Multivorans thiocomprendens
AGCCGAGGCCGCCGGCATCGTCGTGCATCAGGGCACGAACGACTCGGGGCTGTTCCGGTTCTTCGACGACGACAACTGGGAGGTCCTGATCAAGGTGCTTGACGGATGCTCGGCCAACGGCCACGTCTGGGTCTACGGCGCGTCTTCGACGACCCTCGGCTACACGATCCGGGTGACGGACACGGTCTCCGGCGCCGTCAGGGAGTACCGCAACGAACCGGGAGTCGACGCCAACGCAATCGCCGACGCGACGGCGTTTCCGGAAGCCTGCCTCTTACCTGGCGGGCCAGCCATCCCAGGCGCCTTCCTCGTACCCGGCGCCGACGCCGCGAACTGACGCCGAAGTGACCGGCAGCGCGCTCGACCTCCTCATCATCGGCGCCGGGCCCGGCGGCTACGTCGCGGCCATCCGGGCGGCCCAGCTCGGTCTTCGGACCGCGGTGGTCGACGAGCATCCGGCCGCCGGGGGCGTCTGCCTGCGGGTGGGCTGCATCCCGAGCAAGGCGCTGCTCGAGTCGAGCCAGCGCCTGGTCGCGGCCCGCGGCGAGCTCGCCGCTCACGGCGGCGTCGCGGGCGAGATCGGCCTCGATCTTCAAGCGATGATGAAGCGCAAGGACCGCGTCGTCACCACCCTCACACGCGGAGTCTCGTCGCTGCTCAAGAGGAACGGGATCGACCGCATCCAGGGCCGGGCGCGCGTCGACGGGATCGACGGCGAACTGCGTACGGTCGTTGTAGCGGCCGGCGACGCTGAGCAGACGCTTCAGGCCCGCAACGTGATCGTCGCCACGGGCTCCCGGCCCGCCAGCCTCCCCGGCATCGAACTGGACGGCGACGGCATCGGGACCAGCACGGAAGCGCTGGCGTACGCCGAGGTGCCGGAGCGGCTCGTCGTGATCGGCGCCGGCTACATCGGGCTCGAACTGAGCGCGGTCTGGAACAGGTTGGGCTCCAGGGTCGTCGTGCTCGAGTACCTCGATCGCATCCTTCCCGGCGCCGACGCCGAGATCGCGGCCGCCGCCGCGAAGATCTTCGCCCGCCAGGGGCTGGACATCCGGCTCGGCTGCCGGGTCCTGGGCGCGGCGGTCAAGGACGGCAAGGAAGCCGCCGGCTGCGTCGTCGAGGTCGAAGGCCAGGACCCGATCGAGTGCGACCGCGTTCTCGTCGCCGTCGGGCGAACGCCGATCAGCGACGGTCCGGGACTCGAGGAGGCTGGGGTCACCGTGGACGAGTACGGCTTCATCCAGGTCGACGAGCGTTTCGCCACCTCGGCGCCGGGCGTCTTCGCCATAGGCGACGTGATCGGCGGGCCGCAGCTCGCCCACAAGGCCGAGGAGGAGGGCATGGCCTGCGTCGAAGGCATCGCCGGCGGCTACGTCCACATCGACTACGACGCGATCCCCGGCATCGTCTACACCGAGCCCGAAGTCGCCTCCGTCGGCAGGACGGAAGAGCAACTGCGGGAAGCCGGCACACCGTACCGCAAGGGCACGTTTCCATTCCGGGCAATCGGCCGCGCCCGCGCCACCGGCAGCCTCGAGGGATT
The DNA here is from genome assembly GCA_027493375.1 of Candidatus Multivorans thiocomprendens. Taxonomy (GTDB): domain Bacteria; phylum Acidobacteriota; class Thermoanaerobaculia; order Multivoradales; family Multivoraceae; genus Multivorans; species Multivorans thiocomprendens. The sequence goes on from JAPVWO010000071.1 coordinate 1,547, forward strand.
CGTCAAGATCCTTGCCCACGCCGACACCGACGCCGTCCTCGGCGTCCACATCCTGGGCAACCACGCCGGCGACCTGATCGCCGAAGCGGTGGCGGCGATCAGTTTCGGCGCCTCGGCCGAGGATCTCTTCCGCACCAGTCACGCCCATCCGACCCTCGCCGAAGCGATCAAGGAGGCGGCGCTCGCGGTCCACGACCGGGCGATCCACATGTAGACTCCAACGACCATGAAAAGCACTTGTACCCCCCTCAGCCTGGCGCTGCTCGCCGCCGTCTTCCTCCTGGCCGCTTCGCCACTTGCCGCCCAGGAACCCGCCGAACCCGCGGCCGAAGAGGAGGAGGCCGGCGAAGAGGGCGCCGCGGAAGAGGAAGAGAAGCCCCCGATCCCGGCCGGCGCCGAGCTCGAGGTCTCTCCCACGGAGCTGACCCTGGAGGTGGGCGAGAAGGCGAACCTGACCGCCACCGTCGTCGATGGGGATGGCGAGGCGATCGAGGGCATCGACGTCGTCTTCTTCTCCCGCAACCGCCGCCGCCTCGGGGTCAACCCGGCCGGTGAGGTCGAAGCCCACGGTCCCGGCGACGTCCAGGTCATCGCCCTCGTGCCGAAGGAGGCGGAGGACGAACCGCGCCGGGCGGAGGCCCTGCTGCGGGTCGAGGTCGAGGTGACGATCCCGAATCCCCCGGTCGAGAGCGTCGAGATCGTCGGGCTCCCCGGCGCCTTCTACAGCGGCACCCACCTGACGTTGCAGGCCCGCGTCGTGGACATCACGGACGTCGTGCGCGACAACGTCGAGGTCGCCTGGTCGAGCTCGAACACCGACGTCGCGGCGCCGGACGGATTCGGAGGCCTTGACCTCCTGGCGCCCGGCAGGGCGACCCTCACGGCGACCGCCGAGGACGCGACCTCCCAGGTCGGCATCCAGGTCGCGCGGAACCCCACGGAGCGCCTCGAGTTGACTGCCTCCGCCGACGAAGCTCGGACAGGCGACGTAGTCCGGTTCGAGGCGGTCGGTCGCGACGACTCCGGCAACGAGGTCGAGGACCTGCCGATTCGCTTCCTGGTGGCCGGCCAGTCGGCGACCGGGATCCTCGCGCCCGGCGCCACCGCCCAGATCGAGCAGGACGGCGCCTTCGTCGCCGAACGCTCGGGGATCTACACCGTGACCGCGCTGGGAGGCAGTCACTCCTCCAGCGTGCCGGTGCGGGTGACGCCTCGCCGCGTGAACAAGGAGATCGAATTCGTCGGCCAGGGCAAGGTGAGCGACCGCCGCACCTCCGACCTCTGGGTCTGGGAGGGCACGGACGGCCGCGACTACGCGATCACCGGCACCTGGGGCGCCGAAGGTCACGCCTACATCTGGGACGTGACGAACCCGGAGAGCATCGTGCTCATCGACGCGGTGCGCGTCGACGCGCGGACGGTCAACGACGTCAAGGTCTCCGAGGACGGCCGGGTCGCCGTGATCAGCCGCGAGGGCGCTTCGAACCGCAAGAACGGCTTCGTCGTTCTCGACGTGTCCGAACCCCAGGTCGGCGTACGCATCCTGTCCCGCTTCGACGACCAGTTGCGGGGCGGCGTCCACAACGTGTTCATCCACGACGAGCACGTCTACGCCCTGTCGAACGGCCGCCGCTTCGACGTGATCAGTATCGAGGATCCAACCCAGCCCCACCGCGTCGGCCGCTTCGAGCTCGACACGCCGGGGCACTCGATCCACGACGTCTGGGTCGTCGACGGCGTTGCCTTCAGCTCCAACTGGGACGACGGCGTGGTCGCGATCGACGTCGGCGGCGCCGGCATGGGCGGCGCGCCGAACAACCCGGTCCAGCTCGGCAGTTACGCTTACCCGAGCGGCTGGAACCACGCCGCCTACCCGTACCGCAGCGAGTCGACCGGCGAGTTCTACGTCTTCGCAGGCGACGAGGCATTCCCCTACGGCGAACTGGGACGCGACCCGAGGGCGGCGCCGCCACGGGCCGCCGGCTGGATCCACGTCATCTCCTGGGACGACTGGGAGAACCCTCGCGAGGTCGCCCGTTACCAGGTGCCCGAAGCCGGCACCCACAACCTGTGGATCGAAGACGACATCATGTACGTCGCCTACTACAACGGCGGGCTCCGCGTCGTCGACGTCTCCGGCGAACTGCGGGGCGATCTCTACCAGCAGGGCCGGGAGATCGGCATGTTCATGCCCTACGATCCCGACGCGCTCGTGCCGAACTCTCCCTTCGTCTGGGGCCCGCAGCCGTACAAGGGCCACATCTTCTTCTCCGACTGGCACTCGGGTTTGTGGGCGGTCAAGCTCAAGGATCCCGAAGACCCGAACCGGATCGTCGGAGAGCCGCACTAGGCCCCGACGGGGGCGTACCCGGAGGCCTGGGATGCACATGTCGACTCGCCGGCAGCCGCGGACGGCTGCGCTCTCAACGCTGCTCCTCGCTTTTGGCGTCTTCACGGGCTCCGCCCTCCACGCGGAGTCGGACCTCACGCCGCCGTCCCGCGAGTACTACGCCTACGTCTGCGCCGAATCGGAGGATCAGGTGGCTCTCGTCCGCTTCGGGCCCTCCGGCATCGAGGTAACGAAGACGATCACCGTCGGCAGCTTCCCGGCCGAAACGGAAGGTCCGCACGGCATCAACATCTCGCCCGGCGGCCGCTACTGGTACGTGTCGATCGCCCACGGCAACCCGTTCGGCTCGATCCACAAGTATGAAACCGGCACCGACGAGTGGCTGGGCGACGTGCGGGTCGGCATGTTCCCCGCCACCCTCGACGTGGCCGCCACCACCGGCCTGCTCTTCGTCGTCAACTCGGACTTCTACGGCGACCATGTGCCGAGCACGATCTCCGTCGTCGAAACGTCGACGATGACCGAGATCGCGCAGTTCGAGAGCGGGACCATGCCGCACGGCGCCCGGTTCAGCCGCGACGGCCGGAAGCTCTACAGCGCGAACATGATGGACGACGATCTCGTCGAAATCGACGCGCTGCGCTTCGAGATCGGCCGCCGCCTGAAGCTGGGGCGGACCGGGCACTCAGCGGGCGGCCACGCGCGACACGCCGGTCACGAAGACACCGCGGCCGGGCACGGCGCCCACGGCCAGCCGAGCGTCGAGCCGTCGTGGGTCACGCCGCCCACCAGCGGCGGAATGGTCTACGTCACGGCGCTCTCGGGCAACGCCATCTACGAGGTCGACACCGGCGCCTGGAAGGTCGCCCGGCGACTGGAAACGCCGGCCCCCGGGCCCTACAACGCCGCCGTGGCGCCCGACGAGCGGTTGCTGGTGGTCACCTACAAGAAGGGCGACTCGGTCGGCTTCTGGGACCTGGACGAGGGCCGGGAAGTCGCCCGCGTCTCCACGACGCGCCGCATCCCCCACGGCGTCGCCATCACTTCGGACGGGCGCTTCAGCCTGGTCACCGTGGAGGGTGTCGGCGGCGAACCGGGCGTCGTCGAGGTCTACGACAACAGCGCGTTCCGGCGCGTTGCCCAGATCGACATCGGCAAGCAGGCCGGGGGCATCGCGCTCTGGGAACGGAATTGAAGCCGTCCGGCGCGGATCGCACGACGGCCGCCGAGGCCGACGCCGCGGAATTGCGCGGCCGGCTGTTGCGCGGCCTCAGAGCCACCGACCGCCGGCTGCGTCTGAACCGTACGCTCAAGGCGCTGACCTGGTTCGCGCCCGCCGGCTGCCTGTGGCTCCTCGCGACCTGGCTCCTCGGACTCGGTGCCGCGAGCGGCAGCGACGCCGCGCTCTGGCCGTCCTGGGCCGGCGGCGCCGTCCTCTTCCTGCTCGCCCTGCGGGAGGCGGCGGGACTGGGCCGCGACCTTCCCGCAGCCGCCCGGGCAGTCGATCGGGCCGGCGATCTGCATGACGCAGCCGCCACCGCGCTGGAGATGCAACACCGGCTGGACGACCCGCCCGCCGACCGGCGGCGCGAGAGCGACGGCACCGTCTGGCTCCTGCCCTGGATCGCCCTGGTGCTCGAGCGGGCGGTGGCGGGGCTCGATCGCACCGGCCCCAGACAGACCGTGCCGCGGCTGGTTCCGGGAAGCGCCCTTCCATCCGCCGGAATCTGCCTCGTCCTGCTGCTGCCGGTGGCGCTGCCCCGTTCCTTCGTCGGCGAGGCGCTGGCGACGGCCATGAGCGGCGACGCGGCAGGAGAACTCCCGCCCGGCTTCGAAGCGGCCGCACTGCTCGAAGACGACCCCAACCGGATACCCGGCCTGCCGGAACTCGATGTGCGGCTCAGCGACCTGCCCATCGTGACTCTGCGGGTCCGGGAACCCAACGCCGAGGACGGCGCCCGGGCCGGTGACGCGACGGACGCCGCCGAGGGCAGCCTCGGCGACGGCGCGGAGGCCGAAGCCCTCGACGGGACGGCGGAGGGCGGCGACGCGGCGGCCAACGCCCTGACCGACGGGACGGACCCGGAGACCGGCGCCGACCTGATGCGCGAACTCGACAACCGGCAGGGAACCGGCGAAGAAGAGAAGGGCGCGGCACTCGGCACGGAGGGCAGCGGCGAGGGCGCCGAACCCGGCGCCGAGGCCGGCGAGGGCGAAGGCTCGGGCGGCCAGCCGGTGGAAGACGGTGAGGGATCGGGCGGCGAGAGCGGCGCGGCGGCCGCGATCAGCGACGAACCGGGTTCGAGCGAGGGGGAGGCCGACGGCGCCGCGGCCGGCGTCGGCACCGGCCCGCAGGAGGAGATGGTCGATCCCTTCGGCGACCTCCTCGTCCCCGCTCTCAGCCTTGAACAGGCGCTCGAAACGGCCCTGCTCGAGTCGATCGAAGAGATCGAACGTCGCCCCCTGACCACGACGAGCGCCACCCAGTTCCGGGCCGCGGAAGTGGCCATGCGCGGTCCCGCGGCCGGCGTAGTCGCGGAAGCCGCGGCCTCAAGCGGAGATCTGCCGGCCGCCCGCCACCCGATCGCCTGGCGCCACCGGGAATCCGTGCGCCGCTACCTGGAAGCGCTGGAGGCCGAAGCCGAGGAGGGCAGTGACGCCGAGGAGGACGGGGAGTGAACGACACGGCCCAGCCGCGGACCGCGGACGATCTCGCCCTGCAACTGACCCGGTTCGCGGATCGTTGCAGCCGCCTGCGCAGCGAGATCGGCAAGGTGATCGTGGGCCAGGAGGAGGTCGTGGACGGCGCGATCATCGGCCTGCTGGCGGATGGCCACGTCCTGCTCGAAGGCATCCCCGGCCTCGGCAAGACCCGTCTCGTGCGCACCCTGGCCCAGGCGCTGCACCTCAGGTTCAACCGCATCCAGTTCACGCCCGACCTGATGCCCGCGGACATCGTCGGCACTCACGTCCTCCGCGAAGACGAGACCGGAGGCCGCCGGCTGGTCTTCGAACGCGGCCCCATCTTCGCGAACCTGGTGCTCGCCGACGAGATCAACCGCGCCACGCCGAAGACCCAGTCCGCGCTGCTCGAGGCGATGCAGGAAACGACCGTCACGGTCGGCGGCGAAACGAGCCCCCTCGATCCGCCGTTCTTCGTGCTCGCCACCCAAAACCCGCTGGAGATGGAAGGCACCTATCCCCTCCCGGAGGCGCAGCTCGACCGCTTCCTGTTCAAGCTGCGGATGACCTACCCGGCGACCGAGGAGCTGCACGCCATCCTCGACCGCACCACATCGGGACACGTCCCCGAGGCCGAAGCCCTGTGGACCGCCGAACAGGTGATCTCCATGCGCCACGCGGCCCGCCTCGCGCCCGTGGCGCGGCCGGTCCAGGACTACGCGATCCGGCTCGGACTGGCGACCCGGCCCGAGGGGGAGCATCCCGCGGAAGCCGTGCGCCGCTACATCCGCATCGGCGCCAGTCCGCGCGGCATCCAGGCGATGGTGCTCGGCGCCAAGGTCCACGCGCTGATCCGGGGCCGGCCGAACGTGTCCCGCGAGGACATCCGGGCGGTGGCGCTCCCCGCCCTGCGACACCGTGTCCTCATGAACTTCGAAGGCGAAGCCGAGCGGACCGACCTCGACGAACTGCTCCAGGACCTGATCGACAGCGTGCCCGAGGGTTAGCCCAAGCTTCGAGCCGTGGCCGACCACTCCGTCTTCGCCTTCGAGCCGGCCTTCCTCGCCCGGCTGGAACGCCTGCGCCTTCTCACCCGGCGCGTGCCCGCCGGCGGCTTCAAGGGGGAGCACCGCGCCAGCCACCTCGGCTCCGGGCTCGAGTTCGCGGACTACCGCCCCTACGTCGAAGGCGACGACGTGCGCCACCTCGACTGGCGCGCCTACCTGCGCTTCGACCGGCTGCTGCTGCGGATGTTCGAGGAGCATGGCGACCTCGCGGTCTACATCCTCCTGGACTGCAGCCACTCCATGGCGCCGACGCCCGGACCCGGCGGCCGCCGCAAGTTCGACGCGGCGCGCCGGATAGCGGCGGCCCTGACCTACATCGCCCTGGCCACCCTCGACCGGGTCACGCTGGCCCCGTACTCCGGCCACGTGCACCAGGTTCTCGGCCCGCTGCACGGCTCCCGCCAGGTCTGGCGCGCTCTGGACTATCTCGCCAATCTCGACACCGGCGGTGAGACGCACCTCGACCGGACGGTCCGGGAGGTGTTCGCCGCCGGCCGGCGCCGCGGCCTGGTCATCGTGATCTCGGACCTCCTCTCCGACACGACGGAGGGCGGCCTCGACCTCCTGCTGCCGCTGCGGCACGACGTGGCGGTCATCCAGGTGACCGATCACCGCGATCTCGAGGCGCCGCTCGACCGCGACACGACCCTGGTCGACAGCGAGACGGGCGACTCGCTTCGGATTCACGGCGCCCCGAACCTGCTCCACCGCCTGGAACGGGAGGCGGAAGCCCACCGCGAGGAGATCCGCGCCCGCTGCACCGCCCGCGGCTGGTCCTTCATCCACGCCCCGGTCGAGGCGTCCTTCGAGGAACTGGCCCTGGGCGCCCTGCGCCGCGGCCTGCTGAGCCGGGGGCGCTGAGATGCCGTTCTGGATCCCGCTCGGCGTCGCCGCCCTGCTGGTGCTGGCGATCTACCTGATCCGGCCCACGGCGCAGGCGCTGCCGGTCGCCTCGACGGTGCTCTGGCGGCGCCTGCTGGCGGCGCGGAAGCGGCGACGCGACCGCCTGCGCTGGCTGCTCTCGCTGCTCCTGGCGACGACCGTCGCCGGTCTGCTGTCGGTCGCCGCAAGCCGGGCGCCCTGGCTGCAGCCCGGCGACGGCGACCCGATCGCCCTGGCCTTCGACCCGTCGCCGACGATGCAGGCGGGTCTGCCGGATGGAGACTCCAGCCGGATCGAACTGGCCGCGGCCGAGGCGCGGCGGATCGTGTCCGAGGCCGAAGCCGGCAGCCGCTTCACCGTGAACGCGGATCCGACTCCGTTGACTTCCGCCGAGGTGCTGGCGCTCCTCTCCGGCCCGCTGGAAGCGCTCTCGAGCGCAGGCGACACTGAACCGGCGATCCCCACCGCCCGGAGGGTCCAAGTGTTCACCGACGGAATCGGTCCCTTCACGCCGATCATCGACCCCGGCACGGAGACGGAGACCGTGTCCGTTCTCGTCCCGGCCCGCAACGCCGGCATCGTCCGCTTCGCGACCCGGCCGCCCGCGACCCTTGCCACGGGGCCCGAGGCGCTGATCGAGATCCTGGCGACCGATCCGGACGATGGTCCGGTACCGGTCGAGTTGACGGTCGCCGACTCCGAGACGATCCGTATCCGCCGACAACTCGAGCTCGAACCCGGCGACCGCTTCACCGCCCTGATCGACCTCGGCAGCTTCGTTCCGGGCGCCGTCACGGCGCGCATCGACACGCCCGGCGACGTCTTCCCGCTCGACGACCGGGCCGGCCTGATCGAAGCCGGCCGCGCCGGCGCCGCATCCACCCGTCTCACCATCCGGCGCGCCCGCGGCCCGACGCAGCCCAGCCGCGTCTTCGTGACGGCCCGCAGCTCGGGCTCCTTCGCAGGCTCCGCGGCCGCGCTCGCTCTCGAGGCGGACGCCTCGGTGGACGTAGTAGCCGTCCGCGCGGCAACCGGCGCCGACGATCCCCCACCGGAGGATCCGCCCCCCGCGGCCGATATCGTCACGTTCCACCGGACCGCGCCGGCGCTCCCTCCGGCCATGCCCGCCCTGTACCTCGACCCGCCGGGCGCAGTCCCGGCGGGCGGCCTGTCCCACGCCGCCGAAACGCCCTTGTCACAACGCACGATCAACCGGACCGATGCCTCCCATCCTCTCCTGGAAGGCGTCTCCCTCCTCAACCTGCCAGTCGTCGTCGCCGCCCGCGAACTGGATCCCCGCTGCACCGCCCTTGCCTCGGCCGGAGACCGTACAGCGATCGCGGTCTGCGATCCGCCCCCTGACGGCGGTCCCCGGTCCCTCGCCATTGCCTTCGACCTCGATCACTCGTCCCTGGCCCAGCGTCCCGACCTGGTAGCCCTGTTCCAGAACGCCGTCGCATGGCTCACCGAGAGCCCCACCACCAGCAATCTCACCGCCGACACCGGCCTCCAGAACGAACGAGCCACCCGCATCAACGACTCGACTCTCGAACCCGTCTCCCCGGATCGCCTCGCGGACCTCGACAGCCCCAACCGCCGCCCCTGGTCCTGGCGCACCCTCGCCCTTGCCGGCCTCCTGCTCGCCTCGTTCGAAGCCATCACCTTCTTCCGTGGTCTGACCCTGTGAGCGAGGAACTCACCACCGCGAGCCGATCGAGCCGCCCCGTCAACCCGACGCCGACCAGCCCGACCGGGAGCGCGGGGAAGGGTTCCCAGGGGGTCGGAGGCAAGCGACTCCCCACACCCTTCCAGCAACCGACGCCAGGACGAAGCGCAGCGGACAACAGCGAGCCCAAGCTTCCCCACTTCTCCCGGAGGGCGAGCGTCCCCTTGGAACCCTTCCCCGCGCTCCCGGCCAGGCGGGCGCCCACCCGATGACGTTCCAGGAGCCGCTCTGGCTGCTAGCCGCGGTGCCGGTCGCGGCGCTCCTGTGGTCACAACGCAGCGACCACCCGGACCGGCAACGCCGCCGCCTGCTGTGGGTGCGCGGATCGCTGCTGATGGCCGTCGTGCTGGCGCTGGCGGAGCCGGTCGCGACCTGGCGTACGCGCGAACTCGACGTGGCCGTGCTCGTCGACGTCTCGGCCAGCATCGAGCCCGCCAGCCTGAACCGGGCTCTCGAAGCGATCGAACGCGGTCTCGATCCGGACGGTCGGGCTCGCCTGTTCGCCTACGCCGATCGTGCCGCCACCGTCGCCGGCGCGGCGGACCTCAGGCAACTCGAAGTGGCCGACTCGAGCACCGCCTCGGCCGGCGCCGCCGCTCTCGACCGCGGCAACACGCGGCCGGACGCTGCCGTCCGTCAGGCCGCCGCGACGCTACGCCCCGATCGCGTCCGCCGCGTGCTCCTCCTCTCCGACGGGCAGCGCCTCGCGGGCGTCGCCGACCGGGTCGCGGCCGAGTACCCGGACCTCCGGGTCGACACCGCGGCTCTCGGCCGGACGGCGCCCCCCGTCTGGATCGAGTCGGTCGAACTCGACCAAAGCGACCGGCTCCTCCGCGCTGGCGAGCCCCACCGCTGGGTGCTCCGGATCGGCAGCCGCTCCTCGCTGCCGGAAGCTCCCCTGACCCTGCGCGGCGGCGCCGCCGAGGAGCGCCACAGCGTCGCACTCTCGCCGGGCGTCACCACCGTCGAACTGGAGTGGACCTTCGACGAACCCGGGATGCAGACGTTCGAGGCGGTCCTCGGCGCTGGCGAGGGCGCCGCCGCGTCCCAGGGGGCACTGTGGCGAGGCAACCTGCGGATCGAGCCCCCGCACCGCGTCCTGCTGCTCGCGCCCCCCGAACATTCGGCCGACCTGCAGCGGTTTCTCCGGGCGCGAGGACTGCGCGTGATCCGGTCGACGCCGAGCCGGACCGCTTTGTCCCCGTCTTCGCTCCGAAGCTACGACGCCGTCGTGCTCAGCAACGTCGCCGCCGCCAGCCTGCCGGAACCGGCCCAGCAGGCCCTCGGCGAGTGGGTCTCGAACGAGGGCGGTGGGCTCTTCTTCGTCGCCGGCGAGGAGACGTTCGGCGAGGAGGGCTACCGGAACTCGCCCCTCGAGAGTGTTCTGCCTCTCGACTTCGAGATCGAGGAGGAGCGCAGCGAGGTCGCGCTGATGATCGCCCTCGACAAGTCGTACAGCATGAAGGGCCCGAAGATGGACTTGGCCAAGGAGGCCGCCAAGGCCGCGCTCGGCATGCTGAACGAGCAGCACCGCTTCGGCCTCGTCGCCTTCGACTGGCACACGCACGACATCGTCGGCCTCCAGTTCGTTCGCGACGAGGAGCGGCTGAACCAGCGGGTCGACCGCATCGAAGCCAGCGCCCAGACCAACTTCTATCCGGCCCTGGAGGCCTGCCTGGAGCAGCTCTCCGCGGTCGAGTCCGAGGTCAAGCACGTCATCCTGGTCTCCGACGGCCGCACCTACCCCGACGAGTACGAGCAGCTCGTGCTGCGGATGAGACAGGAGGAGATCACCGTCTCGACGGTCGCCATCGGCGTCGAGTCCGACCGGGAACTGCTCGCCGACATCGCCGACTGGGGCGACGGCAACGCCTACACAATCGAGGATCCGGGTTCCGTCCAGAGCATCCTGATCGACGAGACGATGAACCAGCTCCCCGACTCGGCCCGCGAAGAGACGATCCTGGTCGAACTGCGCGGCCAGTCGGACGCCCTGAAGGGAGTCGACGTAGCCACCGCCCCCCAGCTCCATGGCCGGATCGCCGCCGTGGCCAAGGACAGCGCCGAGGTCATCCTCGGCGCCGGTGAATCGGATCCGATCCTGGCCAGCCGCTACGTCGGACTGGGCAAGACCTGGATGTTCACGTCCGACCTCGAACCGCGCTGGGCAAGCGACTGGCTGCGCTGGCCGGAACTGGGCCGGCTCGTCGCCCAAGTGGTCCGCGACGCCGCCGACCGGCGCGCCGACGCCGAGTGGGAGCTGGAACTCGACCACCGCGACGGGCTGGTCAAAGCGGCACTCAGCGTGGTCGAGGAGGACGGCCGCTTCGGCAGCGACCTCTCCCCCCGCCTCGTCGTCCTGCGCGGCGACCGCCGGATCGAGGCGCCGCTGCAGCGCACCGGACCCGGCCTCTACCGCCTGGCGTCCGGGGAGGGCATGCTGCTCGCGCCGAGCCTCGAGCCCTACCGTGTCGAGGTCCATACCGGCCCGACCGGCGCCCCGGCGACCATCGGCCCGGGCCGCACCATCTTCTACCCCGCCCGCGACGAGCTCCGCCCGGGCGCCCCCGACTTCGCGGCCCTGGCCGCACTCGCCGCGGAGACCTCCGGCCTCTTCCACGAAACGGTCGCCGGCGCCGTCGGCGCCATCACCGCGCCCGGCGCCGACACCGCCGTCCGCCGCTTCGACCTCTGGTCCGTCCTCCTGGTCGCCGCGACTCTGCTGTTCCTCGCTGAACTCCTCCTCCGCCGTCGACGGCGGCACGGCGCGTCGACCGTCATCCCCGCCGCGGCCGAAAGCCGCCCCGCGGCCTGAAGGCGTAGCGAGAACCGAATCCAGCTAGCGAAGCGACCTACTCGCAGCCCACGCCAGCACGCCGGCCAAGCCGGCATCCGTGCCCAAGGCCGCAGGCTCGACCCGCACACCGTCGGTCGGAAACACGCGAACGCGGTCGGCGATCGTCCGCCTGACCCCGTCGAAGAGCAGGTCGCCGAGGCCGGCGACGCCGCCGCCGAGCACGATGAGTTCGGGATGCAGGGTGACGACGAGGTTGGCGGCGGCGATGCCGACGAGGCCCGCGATTCGCTCCAGTTCTCTGGCTACCGCCTCATCGCCTGCCCTTGCCGCCTCGCCCATCGTCTCGGGCGACACTTGCCCCGCGTCGCCGCTGGTCAAGTCGAACAGCGCCGGCGCCTGGCCCGAGCGCAGCAGCCGGACACCGGCGGCCGCGATCGCAGGACCGCTCGCCACCGCCTCCAGGCAGCCCCGGGCACCGCAGCCGCACAGGGGACCGCCGGGATCGACGATCTGGTGGCCGAGTTCGCCGGCCGAGCCGAGCGGCCCGAGGCGCAACCTGCCGTCGACCACGACGCCGCCGCCGATGCCGGTGCCCAGGGCGAACAGCGCCATCGTCGATGTGCCGCGGCCGGCGCCGAACGTGAACTCGCCCAGCGTCGCCGCCCGGACGTCGTTCAGCAGGTGAACCGGCGCCGCCAGTCGCTCGCCAAGCAGGCGGGCCACCGGGACGTCCCTCCACTGACCCGGCAGGTTGGGCAGGAACCGGGTGACGCCGGCCTCAAGGTCGACCCATCCTGGACAGCCGACGCCGATGGCGGCCGGCGGCTCTCCGACTTCCCTCGTCAGCTCGAGAAGGCCCTCGGCGATCCGGTCGAGGACGGGCTGCCAACCGTCATAGCCGCCGCCTTCGAGGTCCCGGCGAGCGACGAGGCGAAACTCGCCGGCCGCGGCATCGACAACGCCCAGGGCCAGCCCGACGTGGGAACCGCCGAGATCGACGGCGCCGTGGAGTGCCTCAATCGTCATTGTCCGACCGCGCCATTCTCCCAGAGAGAAGCGGCCTCACAAAGAACAACGGCGCGCCCAACCGAATGGACGCGCCGCATGTTCAGGGGATCGCTGTGACGGAGCCGTTACTCGCCGCCGCCGGCAGCGGGCGTCGCGGCCGCCGTCGCCTCCTCGACCTCGGTGACGAGGTCGCCGCCCGTGTCCTCCGAGTAGTCGATGAAGCCGATCATCATCTCGTCGGTGGTCGGGCCGCCGAACTGGATGGCGCGGGTCGTGTCGAGCTCGAGCACCGTCTGCTCGTTCCGCTCCTCGGTGTTGACGTAGGTCATCAGCACGTCGATGCGGGTGCCGGCCGGAAGGTCCCTCGGCTCCTTGTAGATGTAGTTCGTCTGCCAGTTCCAGTCGTACGCCGGCACGTCGAGGAGAACCTCCTCGGTGCCGTCGGGGTAGTACGCCGTGTACCTGGCATCCAGACCACGCAGGTGGGAGTGCGGCAGGTAACCGTAGATCGTCGTCGGGTACTCGAAGACCTTGGAGGCGCCGATGATCCAGTTCTCATGGCCCGGCGGGATCTCGAAGTCGCTGTTGCCGACGCCTTCCCACTGGGCGACGCGGTCGATCTTCGCGTCCCTGGGATGGAACTTGAACGCCATCTGGGAGCGGTCCCAGACGCCGGTGCCCTCGCCCGGCTCCTTGTTGTAGTGCATCGAGAAGTAGAGCTGCGTGCCCGGCACGAGCAGCCGGCCCGCGCCTTCGGGAAGGTAGAACGGCTCGGTGCCGGGGGCGATGCCTCCGAGGAGTCCGGAAGCGCCCGGGGTCTCGGTCTCGGTGGCGACCCGTGAACCGACCACGTGGTGGACGACATCGCTGCCGGGGCGGAACTCGATCGCCTGGATCCAGCGAGGCTCGGGCAGCATTTCCTCGGTAATCATGACCGCCTTCAGGCTGATGTTCAGGTCCTTGACGTCGTCGTCGACCCAGAACGGCTCGGCCAGGTCGAGCACCAGGTCGGGCTCGCCGATCAGCCAGCCCGTCGGCCACTCGATCGCCTCCGGGGCGTTCGCCGGATCGCCGCGGCGGGCGCCGGTTTTGGCCCAGCCGACGATCGTGTCGATCTCTTCCGCGGTCAGGACCCGCTCGTTCGTGAACTGTCCCTGGGTGTGGTCGCTCGCGAACCAGGGCGGCATGTCCTTCGCCTCGACCTGCCGCGCGATGCTCCGCGCCCACGGACGCGTCTCTTCGTACGTCGTCAGGGCCATCGGGGCCTTCATGCCGCCGTAGGCGACGCCCTCGGGCCGGTGGCAGCCCTGGCAGGAGCGCTGCAGGATCGGCTCGACGTCCTCGTGGAACGTGATCGTGTCCGGGCTGGCGGTTTCGTTGGCGCCGGCGGCAAGAACCGGGGCCGCGGCAACGAGCAGCACGGCGGCGAGAGCGCAGAAGCGGGAACGGCGTGACATCACAGGCTTCCTCCCAGGAATCTGGTTGCGGTTGCTGGTCGGACCCTACCACACTGAGTCATGACTCAGCTAATGGAGGAGTCGCTCCGCACGGCGCCTAGCCGACGGTGTCGCGGAAGATGCCGATGATCTCGTCCGCCTCGTTCTCGGTGAGCGTCAGGATCGGCCGGAACTCCACGCCGCCGTCCGTGTACCAGGCGGGCACGGTGAAGATGCCGGCTTCGAACAGCCGGGCCGTCATCTCCATCTTGCCCATCTCCTCGGAGAGGATGCCCATGCACAGCCCGTGCTGGTTGACCCGGTAGGGACCGCCCCGCAGCCCCTCGGCGAACTGCCCGGCGAGCGCGTTCACGTGCTCCAGAAAGCCGGACGCCATCGTCAGGTCGCAGACCTTGGCGGTCGCAACGCAGCCGAGCTCGTTGCCGCCGAAGGTCGAGGAGTGCGGTATCGCCGTGTCGAAGAACCACGCCTTGATCTCGGGAGCGAGCAGGACGGCGGCGTTGGCGAGGATGCCGCCGCCGAGACCCTTGGCGGCGGTCACGATGTCCGGGACGATGCCGTGATGCTGCCAGAACCAGAACTTCCCGGTCGCACCCAGGCCGGTCTGGACCTCGTCGATGATCAGTTTCGCTCCGTTCTCCCGGCAGAGGTCGCTCACGGCCTGGAAGTAGCCGGAATCGGGAACCGGGAAGCCCGACTGCGCCGGCGACGACTCGATCAGCACCGCGGCCGTCTCGTCGTCGACAGCGGCGGCCATGGCGTCCAGGTCGTTGTACGGCACGATGACGAAGTCGTCGAAGTCGAGGAGGTAGCGCTCGTGGTTGTCCGGGTTGTCACCGGCAGCCAGGGCGAAGCAGGTGTGACCGTGGTAGGAGGCCTCGATGGAAACGAGCTTCGTCCTCCTGGTCATGCCCCGGGTGGCGCGGATCGCGACCTCCGTGGATTCCGCGCCGCTGGCCGTGTAGGTAACGCCGGTCAGGGCGCCGCCCGTGCTCTCGACGAGTTTCTCGGCGGCCTTCGCCTTGTAGCCCGAAACGAGCAGCAGGTTCCCGATCTCGAGCTGGTGCAGCGCTTCCTTGACCGCGGCGATGATGTCGGGGTTGCGATGGCCGAGGTTGTACAGGGTGCCGTTGCGGTGGCAGTCCCAGTACCACTTCTTCGTGAACGC
>JAPVWO010000072.1 GCA_027493375.1 Candidatus Multivorans thiocomprendens
GCGCTCCACCGCCTCCACCACGAAGTGAGCCAGATCGTCCGCCGGCACCCAGTCCCGAAGGTCCGGGGGCAGAAGAAACGGCTGGTCCCGATGAGCAGCCTCGTCGAGGATCAGGTCTTCTCTCCAGTGCTCATCGCCGCTGAGCTACGCACTACGAAGGCGGAGACCGCCGGCACGCTTGGCTTGGGGCGTGACGCCCTCTCGCGCACCTCGCGCATCAGGGCTCGAAAGACCCAGGTCCGTCTCCGCCAGATGCTGGAGATTCTGAACCGCGTCGAGGCCGAGACCGGTTCACCACTTGCGGCCTACGCCTGGTTTCGCGCGGAACCGCTGCCGGGCTTCGGTGGAGCCACCGCGGACCTCCTGCTGCGGGAAGGCCGAGCCGAGCAGGTCCATGCCTGTTTCGACAGGGTCGCGGCAGGCGGCTACGCATAGGGCTTCGCCTACCGATGCGGTTCCGAGGGGTCGTCTATCGGGCCCACAACCCTCAATGGTCCTGGGCGCCGCTCTCAGGTGAAGGCGCGCGCCGCCATGGTGGCCGTTTCAGTCGTCGCGGTGTGCCAGCGCTCTATACGTCTCGCGCCATTGACCGCGATCCGAGAAACGCAGCCGCTTGGCCGACCCATGCAACCCCAGACTCTCCGCGCCTACGAGGTCGATGCGGAACCCGTGTTCGACTCACGGGAAGTAGCCGAGCGAGCGGCCTTCGGCGGGACCGAGCCCGAGTTGCGGTGCGAGACCTGGGAGTCGGAGATGCTTGACGGGAGAATCCCTCCGTCGCAGGTCCTGGCGGAGCGGCTGATCGCTGCAGGGCAGGCCGGAATGTTGGCGCCGAGTTTCGCGCGCGGGGCAGGTGTGGACGACTTGAATCTCGTTCTTTGGACGTGGGGTCCCGAACCGCCGGCCAGGGTCGCTCTTATCGACGATGAAGGGCGGCTTTCCTGAGAGGAGCGGATCCTCTGTGGGCCCCGTCCGCTAGCCGAGGCTCTCGAACCGCTTCCGCAGCTTCTTCATCCGCTTGCCCGAGATCCCGCCGAGGGCCTCGATGGCGCGGCGGACGCGGGCGCGCACCAGGTCCGGGCCGAGGATCTCCATCGACTGGAACAGGGGCAGCGAGGCCGTCTCGCCCGACATGGCGACGTAGAACGGTCGGGTCAGGTCGCGCAGGCTCAGTCCGAGCGCTTCGGACAGGCGCCGGAAGTGGCCCTGGATCACATCCGCGATGAAGGTCTCCTCGCGCTCCAACGTCCACAGCATGAACTGGAACGCCTCGGCGGTCTGGGCCTCTTCGAGGCCCTTGACGGCCAGCTTCTCCCGCTCGACGGCGGGCGCGTCGACGAACAGGAAGTTCGTCAGCCGGCCCCAGTCGCCGAGCGTCTCCAGCCGCGGCTGGGCGAGGGCGGCGATGGCGGCGAGCCGCTCCGACCTCATCGACCAGTCGCGGACGAGGTCGGCGAGACCCGCCGCATCGTAGTCCTCGCGCAGGTAGCGGGCGTTCAGCCAGCGCAGCTTGTCGAGGTCGAAGACGGGGCCAGCCGCAGGTGCTTCGGCAGGGAGTTGATCCACTCCTCGCCGCGGATCACGTGGCTGATCCCCATCTCGTGGTCGTCGACGGTGCAGGCCAGGTGGTAGGTCGGGTAACCGTCGGCCTTGAGGATCACCTGGTCGTCGACCAGCTCCCACTCGCGACGGATCTCGCCCCGCAGGAGGTCCTGCATGACGCACTCGCCCTCGGTCGGCATCGCCAGACGCACCGTGTGGGGCTCCCCGGCCGCCGCCCGGCGCTCGGACTCGGCAGACGACAGACTGCGGCAGCGGCGGTCATAGCCCGGGAAGCGCTGCTCGGCGCGGTTCTCCCGGCGCATCTCGTCGAGCCGCTCCCGCGTGCAGAAGCAGCGGTAGGCGCTGCCCGCCGCGAGCAGGCGGTCGACCTCCGAGCGGTAGAGGTCCAGCCGTTCGCTCTGGCGGTACGGTCCCTCGTCCCAGTCCAGGCCCAGCCAGCGCAGGGCGTCGAGGATCGCCGCCTCGGACGCACGGCTCGAGCGGGCGCGGTCCGTGTCCTCGATCCGCAGCACGAAAACGCCGCCGCGGCTGCGCGCGAAGGCGAGGTTGACCAGCGCCTGGTAGGCGGTGCCGACGTGGGGGTCGCCGGTCGGCGACGGCGCCACGCGTACCCGTACCGGCGTGTCGGTCCCGTGTCCCGCGTCGCTCATCCGCGCGCCCTTTCCCGATACTGCGCAAGCCGGCGCTGGTGAAGCCGCAATTCGCTTTCGCTCGCCCCGCCCCGCTCCAGCGTCTCGATCACCTGCTCGATCCGGCGCGCCGCGTCGTCGTAGAGGCCCGCGCCGCCCAGGGCGTCGGCCAGTTCGAGCTGGAGCTGAACCATCAGTACCCGCATCCGGCTGTCCGGGACGCCGGCCGCGGCCGCGCGGTCGAGCCGCTCGAGAGCCCGGGCCACGTCGTTCTCCCGCATCGCCAGCATGGTCGTAACGAGCAGCATGTGGACGTCGGCCGGATCTTCGGCAAGGACCCGCTCGGCCTCGGCGGCCGCCTCCCCGAACTGTCCGAGCTTGAACAGGGCGCCCGCCAGGACCGCTCGCCCGCCCGCCAGATCGGGGTCGAGTTCGAGAGCGCGTCGCGCGGCCGCGGCCGCCTCCTGCGGGCGGTTCATCCGGTCGTGGACGCCGGCCGCGGCGAAGTGCGCCTGGGCGTTGGCGGGTTCCAGTTCGATCAGCCGCCGGAGCTCCCCGAGGGAAGCCTGCAACTGCCCCGTCTCCCGGTAGGTCTTGCTGCGGCGCAGGAAGCTCTCCGAGTCCACCGCCAGCAGGTCGACCTCGGCGCGGCGCGGGTCGCGCTGGTGGAGCAGCGGCGGCAGGTCCCGCGCCGCCTGGGCGAGACGCCTCGCCCCGTCGCGGTCGCCTGCGCGGTGCCGGGCGCGCGACAGCATGGCGACGACGGCCTGGGTATCGGGACTCAGCTCGTAGGCCCGTTCGAGGTGGCGAATGGCCTGATCGACTTCGCCGCGCGCGAGGGCGAGCCGGCCGAGGCCGAGGTGCGCGACCGCGTTGTCGGGTTCCAGACGCGCGGCTTCCCGGTAGTGCTCGTCCGCTTCGGCGGCGAGGCCGACCTTCTCCAGGACCGAGGCGAGCCGGATGCGGGCCGGCGCGTAGTTGGGTTCGAGGTCCACGGCCCGGCGGTAGAGCGTCGCCGCCGCGGCCGGATCGCGCGCCTCTTCGACGTTCGCTCGCAGGTAGGTCCAGCGGAAGTCGCCGGGGGCCATCCGCGAGGCCTCGGCGTAGGCGTCCGCGGCCTCCTCGTCGAACTGGTGGGCGTGGAGGGTCATGGCGAGGCGGCCCCAGGTGGAGGGCGAGTCGGGTTCGCGGGCTGCCGTGGCGAGTTCCTTCTCGATGGCCGCGCGTACGCGGGGTTCGACGGCGGTGAGGTCAGGGGTGGGGAGTTCGGTGGCATGAGCGTTGACGGCGGAGAGGGAGAAGAGGCTTGCAGCGATAACGCCGCCGCGGATGCCGGCCAGAAGGCCGGCGCACCGACAGTCGGAGCGACGCTGCGCGCTGCTCATCGGCCTTCTCCGCGGAGGAGAGTCACTTCGCTGCCGCTGGCGGCGCCGTCAAAGGTCTCGAGCGTGCCGCCGGGCCAGGTCACCTCGAAGCGCTCGACGGCGGTCGCGTCGCCGAGGCCGATGTGGAGCGGCGCTTCGCCGCCGGTCAGGTAGCCGCCGAGCGGCAACACGAGACGGCGAACCGGCTGGCCGTCGACCCAGGCGACGACCGAGGCCCCCAGGGCCGTGCGGCGGAGGTCCGGGTCGACGACCCGGGCTCGGACCCAGCCGGCAGCGCCCGGCCGCGCATCCCCCAGGCCCGTGATCGTCTCGTTGAGATAGACGCGCGCCGGCCCCTCCAGGTTGCTGACCAGGAGGTCCAGATCGCCGTCGCCCTCCAGATCGAATGGAACCAGGCCGCGGCTCACGTCGAGCTCCGTCCCGAAGTCGCCCGAGGCGGCGCCGGCATCGGCGAAGACGCCGGCGCCGTCGCCGAGCATCAGCACGTTGGGCTCGGCGTAGCCGCGCCAGAACCAGTCGTCACGGCCGGAGAGCGTCTCCGGGCGCTGCTTGACCGCGCCGTTGACCACCGCGAGATCCAGGTCGCCGTCGTTGTCGGCGTCGAAGAAGGCGGTTCCGAAACCCGTGTACGGCGTGCTGGGCGCCGCCAGGCCGGCTTCGGCGGCCCGATCCTCGAAGCCGTCGGTCGCCCCCGGCGGTCCACCCAGGTTCACGTACAGCGTGTTCGTCTCCTCGATCAAGTGACTCAGGAACAGATCCACGTCCCGGTCGCCGTCGATGTCACCCAGTGCCATGCCCATACCCGCCTCGCCTACACCGAACCGATTGTAGGCCGCGCCGAGCAGCACCGCGTCGTCCTCGAACACCCCGCCGCCGCGGTTCATCCAGAGCTGGTTCGGGTCGGCGTCGTTGGCGACGTAGATGTCGGGCAGTCCGTCCTCGTCGAGGTCGGCGGCGACGACGCCCAGGCCGGCGTCCTCGATCAGCGAAACGCCCGCGGTCCGACTGCGATCGACGAAGCGCCGGCCGCCCTCGTTGCCGTAGAAGACGTCCGCCTCGCCCTCGAACTGCTGCGGGCCGCAGTAGTCGACCCGCCCGCCCTGAACCTGGCACTCGCGCGCCTCGTGCCACTGAACGTAGCGGGTGACGTAGAGGTCCAGCCAGCCGTCGAGATCGGCGTCGAAGAACACGGCCGAGGTCGACCAGCCGGGCGTCGCAACAGCTAGCTCCTCCGACGCATCGACGAACCGGCCGCCGCCTTCGTTCCGGTAGAGCACATCGGCGCCGAAGTTCGTCACGTACAGGTCGAGGTCGCCGTCGTTGTCGACATCTCCGACGGCCGCGCCCATGCCGTAGCCAGGATTGTCCAGACCCGACGCCGCCGTCGCGTCGACGAACCGGCCGCGCGGCCGCTGCAGGTAGAAGCGGTTACGCCCCGGCTCGCCCGCGATCTCGCTGCCCGCGTTCGGGAAGTAGAGGTCGAGCAGGCCGTCGCCGTCCGCATCGAACGCCGCGACGCCGCCGCCCATGATCGCCGGCATCGGGAAGGTCCCGGCAGAGCCCGTCGCGTGAACGAAGTCGAGGCCGGTCTCAGCCGTCACGTCGACAAATCGCGCACCTCCCGCGACCGCGGCGTCCGTCGACGGCGCGGCCGGCGGTTCCGAAGCGCCTTCCTCCACCGCGCAACCGAGGATCGCGGCCGCGGTCGCGGCCACAGCGAGGAGACGCATCAATTGACCCCGGCCGCGGCATCCGCCTCCAGCCGACGGCGCCGCCGCGCATAGCGCCGGATCATCCCCAGCATCGTCTCCTCGTCGTGGATGCCGCACAGCGGGAAGACGTCGAGCATCAAGGTCGGCACGCCCTCGACCCCGGCCGCCACCGCCTTCCCCGTGACCTCGGCCAGCCGGCGGCCGGCGGCAAGATCGTCGGCCGACCCGAGCGGGAAGGGGACGCGGACCGCGAAGTCCCGCAGCAGATCCTCGACGTCGGCATCGCGCTCGTAGCAGGCCGCGAACGCGGCGTCCCGCCACTCCCGTTCGATCGCCGGGTCGAGTCCGCGGTCGATTCGCTCGTCCAGGACCACCGCTACCTCGCCGGCCAGGCGCGAGTCGGGCCAACGCGCGGGTGGGTCGAAGTTGACGTCCAGCGCCGCAGCCACCCTCAGCAGGCTCTGCCGCCGTGCCGGGTCGAGAAGCCGGCCGCGCTGGAAGTTCCCAACGCCGGTCAGGTCGATCGCTTTCCACCGCAGGTCGACGCGCTCCGCCGCGAGCGCCTCGTCGATCCGGGCCAGCACACGGTGCGCCACGTAGCTCAGGCTGGAGGCGAAGTCGTAGTAGACGAACACCTCGAGCGGGGGATCCCCGGCGGCCGGTCTGCCGTCTCCGCTCAACTTCCGTAGCCCTCGGGGTTCGCGTTCTGCCAGCGCCAGGCGTCGGCGCAGATGTCGTCGAGGCCGCGCGCCGCTTTCCACGCCAGGTCCCGCTTGGCAAGCGACGGATCCGCCCACACCGCCGTCGCGTCTCCCGGCCGTCTACCCTCGAAGACGGTAGAAAGCTCGCGGCCGCTTGCCCGTCTCACGGCCTTGAGCACCTCGAACACCGTAACCCCCCGACCAGTACCGAGGTTGTACTCGGTGCAGCCTTCGACCTCCGGCAGACGGTCCAGGGCCCGCAGGTGCCCGGTCGCCACGTCGACAACGTGGAGATAGTCCCGGACCGCCGTGCCGTCCCGGGTCGGATAGTCCGTCCCGAACACACGAAGCTCGGGCAACGTTCCTGCCGCGGCCTGCATCGCGCTCGGCAGCAAGTTCTCCGGAAGGCCCCGCGGGTCCTCGCCGATCCGGCCGCTCGGATGGGCGCCGGCGGGGTTGAAGTAGCGCAGCGAGAGGATCCGCCAGCCCTCTTCCGACGCGGCAAGATCCCGCAGCATGCGCTCGACGCAGAGCTTCGTCTGGCCGTAGGGATTGGAGGGCCTGAGCGGAGCGCTCTCGGCCAGCGGGCAGGCGCCCGGATTCGGGTCGCCGTAGACCGTCGCGGACGACGAGAAGACAAGGCGGCGTACGTCGTGCCGGCGCATCGCCCTCAACAGGCTGATGGTGCCCGCCACGTTCGTACGGTAGTAGCCAAGCGGGTCGGCGCAGGACTCGCCCACTGCCTTCTTCGCGGCGAAGTGGATGACCGCCGCGCAGCCGCCGTCGCCGAACGCCCGCTCGAGCGCAGCCTCGTCGAGCACGTCCCCTTCGACGAACCGCAACCTTCGCCCGGCCAGTTCCTCGACCCGTCGCAGCGCCTCGCGCGAGCTGTTCGAGAGATCATCGATGACGGTCACGTCCCAACCGGCGGCAAGCAACTCGACGCAGGTGTGACTGCCGATGAAACCGGCTCCGCCGGTGACCAGAACGCGCTCCGCCATGGGCGAGAGTCTATTGGCGCTTCGGCCGCTACACTGATCGAAGGGAGCTCAGATGGCGCAGCGATCACAGGACTGGTGGAGCCAGGCCCAGCGCGACCTGGAGACTGCCGCCGAGAACAGGGAGAACGGACGGCACGAATGGGCTTGCTTCGCGGCCCACCAGGCGGCCGAGAAGGCCGTCAAGGCGCTCCACCTCGCGCTCGGCCAGGAGGCATGGGGCCACGTCGTGGCTCGACTCCTGGCCGATCTGCCCACGTCCGCACCGGCGGAACTCGTAGACAGCGCCAAGGTCCTGGACAACTTCTACGTACCCGCCCGTTACCCGAACGGACACGCCGAAGGCGCTCCGTTCGAGCACTACGGTCCGATTCAGAGCGAACTCGCGCTCAACCATGCCCGTCACATCTTCAACTTCGTCGATCAAGCGCTGGCCGAGCGCTGAGGTCGTCCTCAGCTCCCTCAAGGAGTGGTGCGCCGCCGAGGTCGCGCACCGCGATGGACTTCTTGGGTTCGGCTACTTCGGATCGTACGCCCGAGGTGACGCCGGCTTCGCGAGTGACCTGGACCTGCTCGCCATCGTCAAGGCTGATCGCCGTCCGGCGATGGAGCGTTCGCTCGACTGGCCCACGGAAAACCTGCCGGTACCGGCCGAACTGCTCGTCTACACCATCGACGAGTGGGAACGGCTGCAGACCGAAGGCGGCCGGTTCGTGCGAACGCTCAACGCGGAAGCGCGCTGGCTGGTCAGCAGTACCTGACTGCTACGATCCCGCGCCGGATCGAGGAGGAAACCAGGCCATGCAGACACCCGTTCGAGTCGCCGTCACAGGAGCCGCCGGTCAGATCGGCTATTCCCTGATCTTCCGCATCGCCGCCGGCGAGATGCTGGGGCAAGAGCAGCCGGTGAGCCTTCATCTGCTCGAGATTCCGCCAGCGATGGACGCGCTCGCGGGAGTGGTGATGGAACTACGCGACTCGGCGTATCCGCTACTGCACGACGTCGTCACGAGTTCGGACGCCGACGAGGCCTTCGACGGCGTCGACATCGCCATGCTGGTCGGCGCGCGGCCGCGCGGACCGGGCATGGAACGCAAGGACCTGCTGCAGGCGAACGCGGCGATCTTCTCCGTCCAGGGCAAGGCCCTCGACGCCCACGCGAGCCGGGACGTTCGGGTGGTCGTCGTCGGCAACCCGGCGAACACGAACGCCCTGATCGCGGCCAGCAACGCGCCGGGCCTCGACCGGCGCCAGTTCACGGCGATGACCCGGCTCGACCACAACAGGGCGATCAGCCAGCTCGCGGAGAAGACCGGCGCCCACACCACCCGGGTGCGCCGCATGACGATCTGGGGCAACCACTCGGCGACCCAGTACCCGGACCTCAACCACGCCCTGGTCGACGGACGGACGGCGCCCGAGCTCGTCGACGAAGCCTGGACCCGCGAGGAGTTCATCCCCACCGTTCAGCAGCGCGGCGCGGCGATCATCAAGGCGCGCGGCGCCTCGTCCGCGGCGTCGGCCGCCGCCGCGGCGATCGACCACATCCGCACCTGGGTCCAGGGCACGGCCGACGGCGACTGGGTCAGCATGGCGATTCCGGCCGACGGCAGCTACGGGACGCGCGAAGGCGTCGTCTACTCCTTCCCTGTGACCACCAGCGGCGGCGACTACTCGATCGTCCAGGGCCTCGACGTCGACGAGTTCAGCCAGGGACGGATGCAGGCGACGCTTGACGAGCTGTTCGAAGAGCGCGCCGGCGTCGAAGAACTGCTGCCGTAGAAGGGCGCGGACGATCGGGTCCGCTTCACCGGTTCTCCATCTGGCGGCGCTATGCTGGCGGCGTTCGCTTCCAATCGCCACCAGATCCCCGACACGAGGACACGATGGACCAGACCCTCCACGACCGTCTGAACGCGCACCTCGGCCTCGAGTTCGAGGCCGCGCATCGCTACCTGTCCATGGCGCTCTGGCTCGAGCGCATCGACTTGCCCGGCTTCGGCGCCTGGCTGCGCGGCCAGTCGGCCGACGAACTCGGCCACGCCCACCGCATCATCGATCACCTGGCCGACCGCGACCTACTCGTCCGGATCCCCGAGATTCCGGCCCAGCCGACCGAGTGGGAATCGCCGGAAGCCGCCGTCGCCGCCATTCTCGACAGCGAGCAGCAGGTCACCGAGGCGATCGAGGAGCTCTACGACCTCTCCGAGAAGGTCCACGATCGCGCCGCCTCGATCATGCTCCAGTGGTTCATCAACGAGCAGGTCGAGGAGGAGAACGTCGCCCGCACCCTGCTTGGCCGGCTGAGGCTCGTGGGCGGCGACGGCGTCGGCATGCTGATGATCGATCAGGAACTGGCGAAGGGCACGGTTCCCGGCGCCATGGCGGAACCGGGAGCGGACGGAGACGAATGACCACGGGAGTCGAATGACGTCAACAGATCAGCATCGGCAGACCCCAGCACCGCGGGCGCCGAGCCGCCGCTACTCCAACTACGTCCTGGGCGTCCTCGTCCTGGTCTACGTCTTCAACTTCATCGACCGCCAGATCCTCTCGATCCTCGCCGAGGACATCCGCAACGATCTCGGCGTCAGCGACGCCCAGCTCGGCTTCCTCTACGGCACGGCCTTCGCCGTCTTCTACGCCATCTTCGGCATCCCGATCGGCCGCCTGGCCGACATGTGGACCCGCAAGAGCCTGATCTCGATCGGCCTGGCCGCGTGGAGCCTGATGACCGCGCTGTCCGGCACCGCCCGCGGCTTCGCTTCCCTGGCCGCGTACCGGATCGGCGTCGGCATCGGCGAATCGAGCGCCGGACCGGCGGCGTTCTCCATGCTCGGGGACTACTACCCGCCGAGGCTGCGGGCCACGGTGACCGCGATGTACTCAAGCGGCGTCTACATCGGCGCCGGCCTGGGCATCCTGATCGGCGGTCAGATCGTCGATCGCTGGAACAACGCGTACGCGGACGGCGGGGCGCCCTTTGGCCTCGTGGGCTGGCAGGTCGCCTTCTTCGCCGTGGGCCTGCCGGGCCTGCTGATGGCAATCTGGGTATGGACTCTGAAAGAGCCCGTACGAGGCCAGAGCGAGGGCATCGTCACGCCACCGCATCCCGCACCGTTCAAGGAGCTGGGCAAGGAGACGGCCGCCATCCTGCCGCCGTTGACGCTGCTCTCGCTCCAGCGCAACGGCGGCGCCAGGACCGTCGCCCGGAACCTCCTGATCGCGGTCGGATGCGCCGCCGCCTGCTTCGGCCTGATCCAGGTATTCGGCAACCCGGTCCAGTGGATCGCCCTCGCCATCGGCGCCTACGCCTTCCTGTCCTGGGTGCAGGGACTGAAGCTGAGAGACAGGCCCACGTTCGAACTGGTCTACCGATCCCGCTCGATGATCTACGGCATGTTCGGCTTCGGCTGGATGGCGTTCGTCGGCTACGGTCTCGGCTTCTGGGCGCCGACCTTCTTCCGGCGCGTTCACGACCAGAGCGCCGGCGAAGCCGGTCTGATTCTCGGCCTCACGGCTGCCGTCGCGGGCTGGATGGGAGTCGCCGGCGGCGGCTGGTTCTCCGACTGGATGAAGCAGAAGACGGCGAAGGCGCGGCCGCTCTGCGGGCTCGTCATCGCCTTGGCCTCGATCCCGCTGGGAGCGTTCTTCGTGCTGACCGAGAGCGTGACGACGGCCTACGTGCTCAACTTCGTCTACACGGTCATCGGATCGGCCTGGATCGGTTCGGCCGTGGCCCTGGCCAACGACCTCGTGCTTCCCAGGATGCGTGGCACCGCGTCGGCGTTCTACATCCTGATGATGACCTTCGTCGGCCTCGCGCTGGGCCCCTTCCTGATGGGTTGGCTGAGCACGACGCTGGAGGCCGGCGGCGCCGACTCCGGCCGCTCGTTGCAACTGGCCATGCTCGGCAGCCTGGGCGCCTACGTCCTCGGCGCGATCTTCTTCTGGCTGGCCGGCCGCTCGGTGGCAAGCGATGAGAGCACGCGGATCGAGCGCGCCCAGGCTGTTGGAGAAGTCGTCGAAGCGGCCTGACCCGCGCTACGCACCCAGTCTCGCCATCACGGGCGCGTGGTCGGAGGCGATGAGCCCCTCCTTCTTCTTCCTGTAATCGCGGTCGGTCTCGACCTCCTCGACCCGCTCCCGGACCGCTGTGGTCGCCAGGAGAAAGTCGATTCGCAGACCCAGGTTGCGGTGAAAGGCCCCGAACCGGTAATCCCACCAGGAGAACTTGACCGCCTCCGGATGGAGTTCCCGGAACAGGTCGACGAACCCGAGGTCCAGCAGTGCACGAAACCGCTCGCGCTCCGCCTCCGTGTGGTGGATGCCGCCGGCCACGCGGTCTTCGTCGTGGGTGTCGAGGCGCGTCGGCGCGATGTTGAAGTCGCCGCAGAGAACCGCGGACTCGCCCGCGCCGAGTGAACCGCCCAGGTAGTCCCGGAGCGAGTCGAACCACGCCAGCTTGCGCGGATAGTCCAGGTGATCGATGTCCTTGCCGTTCGGGCAGTAGACGGTCGTGAAGTCGAGGCCCGCGGTCTTCACCCGCAGCAGGCGCGCGCCGGCCTCCTCCTCGCCCGGCAGGCCGGACTGGACCTCCTCGATGGTGTGGCGCGAGAGGACGGCGACGCCGTTCCACGCCTTCTGGCCGCATACGGCGGCGTGGTAGCCGAGATCCTCGAGCGCCTGGATCGGGACGTTGTCGGCGGTCGCCTTGAGTTCCTGGAGGCCGACGACATCGGGCCGCCGCGCCTTGAGCCAATGGACGAGGAAGTCGAAGCGCGCTCCCAGGCCGTTGATGTTCCAGGTGGCGATCAGCAAGCCGCTAGCTCCAGCCGCAGGACCGGCCGGCGTTCCGCTCCTTGAGCCAGTCGGCGAGCGGGGCGAAGTAATCGAGGATCGCCGTGGCGTCCATCTCCGAACTGCCGCCCATGGCCTCGAGCGCCTCCGGCCACGGCCGGCTCAAACCCATCGCCATCATCTCGCGCAAGCGGCGCCCCGCCTCTTCCTCACCGTAGATGGAGCAGCGATGGAGCGGGCCTTCGTAGCCGATCGCCGCGCACAGGTCGCGGTGGAACTGGAACTGGAGGATGTGCGCCAGGAAGTAGCGGGTGTACGGCGTGTTGCCCGGCACATGGTACTTGGCACCGGGGTCGAAGTCCTCCTCCGTTCGCGCCGATGGAGCGGTCACTCCCTGGTACTGCTCGCGCAAGCGCCACCAGGCCGCGTTGTACTCCTCCGGCGGCGTCTCGCCGGAGAACACGCCCCAGCGCCAGCGGTCGACGAGCAGACCGAAGGGCAGGAAGGCGACCTTGTCCAGCGCCATCCGCATGAGGAGCGAGAGGTCGGCCTCGGCCGGCGGTTCCTCGTCGAGCAAACCGATGTCGACGAGGTAGCCCGGCGTGACGGACAGGGAGATCGTGTCGCCCAACGCCTCGTGGAACCCGTCGTTCGCGCTGTCCCGGAACAGGGGCGGCAGCTCCCGGTAGCCGAGCTGGTAGTACGTGTGGCCGAGTTCGTGGTGGATCGTCGAGAAGTCCTCGGCGTTGATCTGGATGCACATCTTGATCCGGACATCCTCGTCCAGGTCGAGATGCCAGGCGCTCGCGTGACAGACGACGTCGCGGTCTCGCGGCCGGAGGAACTGGGAGCGCCGCCAGAAGGTCTCGGGAAGCTCCTCCATCCCGAGCGAGGTGAAGAAGCCCTCGGCGATCTCGACCATCTCCCGCTCCGACGTCTGACGCTCCCGGAGAATCTCCGTCAGGTCGTAACCGGGAGCGGCGGCCTCCGGCGCGACGAGGTCGAACACGTTGGACCACGACTGCGCCCACATGTTGCCCAGCGTCGTAGCCGAGGCCTCGGGCGCCTTCGTTCGAGAGCTCGACGAAGCGCTCGTAGTCCGCCCGTATCGGCGGCGAAATCGTCCGCCAGCCCTCCCAGGCGTCGAGCAGCGCGCCGGCGTCCCGGCTGTTGTCGATCACGTCCTCCAGATCGTCGAGCGAACGGCAGGAATCCGGCCCCATCGGACAGTGCCTGCCGGTGCCGTAGGCGGCTTCCATCCTGGTCGTGATCTGACTCAGTTCCTCGATCTTCGCTTCATCAGCCGGCGCGGCCACGGTCAGTCCGCCGCGGAGCAGGTTGAGCTTGCGCGCCACCTCGTCCGCCTCCGACGTCGCCTCGTAGGCCGCCGCCTCCTGCGCGAAGTCGATCGCGCGGGTCAGCCTCCGCCGCCGACGTGAACTCGGCCGCCGTCGGCCGTACTTCGCCGGCGCAGCCGGCAAGTACGACGGCCGCGGCAGCGACCAGGGGCAGGCAGAAGGGGCGTAGTCGGGCTTGAAGCGAAATCGGCGACACGACGAATCCTCCCTGTCTGTTCCGGGCCCCGACCGGCGCCAGGCGTCTGACAGCGGGACCGAGAATCGACTCTATGCCAGGGCTCGGCGCCGGCGCGCCGAACCGAAGCTCCGTAGAATCCCCGTTCGATGGCACCGATCGTCATCGGCACCAGGGCGACGCCACTGGCGCGGATTCAGGCCGACCTGGTCGCCCGGCGGCTCGGAGAACTGGGCGTGGACACGGCGGTCAGGGCCATGTCCTCCCAGGGCGACCGCAGCCTCGGCGGCAGCTTCGCCCAGGCCAAGGGCGTGTTCACGGGCGAACTGACCGCGGCCCTGCGCGACGGCTCCGTGGACCTCGTCGTCCACTCTCTGAAGGACCTGCCGGTGGAGGACGAGCCCGACCTGGTGATCGCGGCGGTGCCGGAGCGGGAGCGGCCGTTCGATCTGTTGCTGTTCGCGCCGGGGGCGGAAACCGCCGGAGAAGCAGACGCGAGCGAACCGGCGCCGGCACTCGCGTCACTGCTCGATCACGGCGACGATGCCCTGGAGACACGCGCCAGACCCGCTGGCAGAGCGTTCGCGCCGCTGCCCATGGGCGCCCGCCTGGGTACATCGTCTCCACGCCGGCAGGCCGGGGCGCTGGCTCTGCGGCCGGACCTCGTTTGTTGCGCCGTCCGGGGCTCGGTGGGACGCCGGCTGGAGTGGCTTCAGAGCGGCGCGATCGAAGCCCTGCTGGCGGCGGAGGCGGGCGTCCTGCGGCTGGCGCGCAGCGGGGAGCTGGATGAGCGAGCGATGGACACTCTCGGATTCCGATTGAATCTCCGCTCCTGGCCATGCGCTCCCGGACAGGGCGCGCTGGCCGTGCAGGTGCTGCGCGGCGGCCGGCTCGACGGACACGCAGCGATGGCGGCGCTCGACCACCCTCCGAGCCACGCTGCGGCCTTCGCTGAGCGCTCCCTGCTGGGTCGGCTCGGCGGCGGCTGTCTGCGGCCGTTCGGCGCCTGGGCGGACGCGCGCGGCGCCGGCCCGGAAGGGCCGGTGCTGCACGAGGTCCATGCCTTGATCGCGCCCGACGACTGGCGGGAACCTGCCGCGGTCGGTGAGGCGCCGCGTGCCGTCGGCGCAGCGGCTTCAGCAGCGGACGGCACGGTCGATCTCGACGCCCTGACTGAGCGGATCGAGCGGGCTCTCGGAGGAATGGTCGCCGGCCTTCCGGCCGGCGCGTTTTCGCAGCCGCCTTCGGCGGCGGCCGGCGGGGACGCCGGCGCACCCAGTGTGGAGCTCCCGGACCTCATCGTCACCACGTCCCCCACCGCCGTACGGCGCCTGACCCGTCGGCTGGACCCGGCGGTCCGGGTCGCCGCTCTGCCGGCGACCGCCGTCGAGGTCTTCGATACCCCCTGGCCGGCCGACCGCATCGACCTCAACCGCCCGCGCCGCCAATGGCCCTGGCTGCTCGTCTCCTCGCCGAACGCCGCGCGCGTCGTCGCGGAGCGCGCCGCCCGCGAGCTGGTCTGGGGCCGGCTGCCGTGGTGCGCGCTGGGCGAAGGCACCGCCCGCGCGCTGCTTGCGGCCGGCGTGCCCCCGAACCTGGCCGCGCGGGCCTTCGGCGGCCAGGAGTTCGCTCGCTACGCCGACCGGGTGCTCGACCCCCATTGCCCGCTGTTCGTGCCGCATTCCGCTCGCGGCGGTGCGACGCTCGTCGAAGCGCTCGAGGCGGCGGGCCGCCAGGTCACTGCCTGGCCGGCCTACACCGTGCACCCGAACGACGAGCTCCGCTGGCCGCAAGGTTGGCAAGCGGCCCACGCCCGCGTACTCTTCACCGCTCCATCGGCGGTTTCCGCCTTCGCAGCGTCCGGCCTGGACTGGCCGGGAAGCTGCTGGGCGATCGGAGCCGCCACAGCCGCGGCGCTCCGGAGCGCCGGAGCCGGCAACGTGACGTGCGCACAGGAACCGACCGCCGCCGGCATCGAACGGCTGTGGCTCGACGAAGTGGGCGCCGACCCGAGGGAGACTGAATGAGCGCCGGACGAAGCAGCGAAGACCTCTGGACGGAGGCGCAGCGCCACCTGGTCGGCGGCGTGAACAGCCCGGTGCGCGCCTACCGCGCGGTCGGCGGCACGCCCCCATTCATCGCCGAGGCCGAAGGAGCGGTCATGCGCTCGGTCGACGGCAGAAGCTACGTCGACTTCGTCGGCTCTTTCGGGCCCCTGGTGCTGGGACACAGCCACCCCGCCGTGGTCGAGGCCGTGCGCGAGGCGGCAGCGCGCGGCACTTCCTTCGCCGCACCCCACGAGGGCGAGATCGAACTGGCGCGGATGGTCAAGGAACTCGTGCCGCTCATCGAGAAGATCCGGTTCGTCAACTCCGGCACCGAGGCGACCCAGTCGGCGATCCGGCTCGCCCGCGGCTGCACCGCCCGCGACCTGGTGCTCAAGTTCGAGGGCTGCTACCACGGCCACGTCGACGCCCTGCTGGTCGAAGCCGGAAGCGGCCTCGCCACTTTCGGGATCGCCTCCAGCGCCGGCATCCCGGCCGCGACCGCCCGCGACACGATCGTCCTGCCGCTCGACGACGAGGAAACCCTGGAAGAGGCCTTCCGGCGCCACGGCGACAATCTCGCAGCCGCGATAATCGAGCCGCTGCCCGCGAACAACGGGCTGCTGGTGCAGCGGCCGGAGTACCTGGGCCTTCTGCGCCGCCTGTGCACCGAGCACGGCGCTCTCCTGATCTTCGACGAGGTGCTGAGCGGGTTCCGCGTCCCCGGAGTCACCGTCGGCGCCCGGCTCGGCATCGAGCCCGATCTCGTCACGCTCGGCAAGGTGATCGGCGGCGGACTCCCGGTCGGCGCCTACGGCGGTCCGGCGCGGCTGATGGAGCAGCTTTCTCCGCTGGGGCCGGTTTACCAGGCGGGCACGCTGTCCGGGAATCCGCTCGCCGTCGCCGGCGGACTCGCCACCCTGCGCGAACTCGCGGCCGGCGATGGATGGACCCGAATGGAAGACCTGGGCGCACTGCTCGAAGGCCGGCTGGGCCCCGCCCTCGAAGCGAGCGGCCACGCCTATCGGCTCGTCCGCCGCGGCTCCATCTTCTGGCTTGCCTACGGCGACGGCGAAGCGCCGCGCCGGGCCGACCGCTTCCACCCGAACACAGCGGAGATCTTCGGCCTGCTCCACCGGGGGTTGCTCGACCGCGGCTACATGCTGGCCCCGTCGGCGTTCGAGGTCGGCTTCCTGTCGCTGGCGCACGACGAGGACGCGCTTGCCGGTTTTGCAACGGCCGTTGGCGAAGCCCTGGCGGAGATTCCGTCACCGTGAGTCCCGCTTCCGGCACGAGCGCCGGGAAGACCAGGGCGGCCGGGGACGCGCGGAACGACGCCGGCGCGGTCTCCACCTACTTCCGTGGGCTGCAGGACGGCATTTGCGACGCTCTGGTCGCGGTCGACGGTACCCCGTTCGACGCCCGCGAGTTGACGAACGAGCGGGGCGGTTGCGCCCGGCCCAGGGTGCTGACGGACGGCCCCGTGATCGAGAAGGCCGCCGTGAACTTCAGCCATTCGCGCGGCGACTCCCTGCCCCTCGCCGCGACCGAGCGGCGGCCGGAACTCGCGGGGCGTTCCTTCGAGGCGACCTCGGTGTCACTGATCGTCCACCCGCGCAACCCCTACGCACCGACCAGCCACGCCAACATCCGCTTCTTCATCGCCCATCCGCCGGAAGGAACCGGGGACGAGGCGGAAGAAGGCTGGTGGTTCGGCGGCGGCTTCGACCTGACTCCGTACTACGGCTTCGAGGAGGACGCCGTCCACTGGCACCGCACGGCGGCGGAAGCCTGTGAGCCTTACGGCGGCGACCTGTACGCACGCTACAAGGCCGCCTGCGACGACTACTTCTACCTCCCCCACCGCCAGGAGCTGCGCGGCGTCGGCGGCCTCTTCTTCGACGATCTGAACCGGCTCGAACGACCGCCCGAACTCAGCCGCTTCGAACGCTGCTTCTCGTTCGCCCGCAGCGTCGGCGACCACTTCCTGCCCGCCTACCTGCCCATCCTCGAGCGTCGCAAGGAGCTGCGCTACGGCGAGCGGGAGCGCTGTTTCCAGCTCTACCGCCGGGGGCGGTACGTGGAGTTCAACCTGGTGTACGACCGCGGCACCCGCTACGGCCTGCAGGCGCGGGCGCGGACCGAGTCGATCCTCGCCTCCCTGCCGCCGCTGGCGGCCTGGCGCTACGACTACGCGCCGGAACCCGGCTCCCCCGAAGCTCGCCTCGCCTCGGAGTTCCTGGTCCGGCGCGACTGGATCTGAACGGCGACCCATGGCCAGCGGCACATCCCTCTACGAACCCGAACCTCAGGTCGAAAGCGGCGTCGATCGCCGTGCCATCGGCGTCCTGCTCGCCAACGTCGGCACGCCGGCGGCACCGACGGCGGGAGCCCTGCGCCGCTACCTCCGGCAGTTCCTGAGCGACACCCGCATCGCCGAGGTGCCGCGCTGGAAGTGGCTGCCGATCCTCTACCTGTTCGTCCTGACGACGCGGCCGCAACGGGTCGCGAAGCTCTACGGGAAGATCTGGACGGACGAGGGATCACCCCTGCTCGCGATCGGCGAGCGCCAGGTCGAGGGCATCGAGCGCCGGCTTCGGGAGGCCCGCGCCGACGGCGAGCCACCCTTCCATGTCGCGCTCGGGATGCGCTACGGGAAACCGTCCATCGAGAGCGCGCTGGGCCGACTCCGCGACCGGGGCTGCGCGCGCCTGCTCTTCTTCCCCCTGTTCCCGCAGTACGCCGCCGCCACCACCGCCTCGACGATCGACATGCTGGCAAAGCGGATCCGCCGCTGGCGCTGGGTGCCCGAGCTCCGAACGATCAACAGCTACCACGACGATCCGGGTTTCCTGCGCTCGCTCGCCGCGAGCATCCGCGAGGCCTGGGCCGACGGCGAGCCCGAGCGGCTCGTCCTCTCCTACCACGGCGTCCCCAAGCGCTACATCGACAACGGCGACCCCTACGAGTGCCAGTGCCTGGAGACGACACGGCTGCTGGTCCAGGAGCTCGGCATCGACGGGGAACGCGTGATCAGCACCTTCCAGTCCCAGTTCGGCCGCGAACCGTGGATCGGCCCGAAGACGGACGCCACGATGCGCGAGCTGCCCCAGGCCGGCTTCAGGAACGTCGACGTCGCCTGCCCCGGCTTCTCCGCCGACTGCATCGAGACCCTCGAAGAGATCGACGTCGAGAACCGCGGTTACTTCGAAGAGTCCGGCGGCGAACGCCTCCGCTACATCCCGTGCCTCAACGACCGCCCCGACCACCTCGACGCACTCACCGACCTGATCCTGAGAAACACCCGAGAGTGGCGAACACCGAGTGCGCCGGCGCCCCCGCCGGCATCAGACGCGCCGGCGCGTAGCGGCGTGCGCGAGAGTGGATCGTCGACGCCGACACAACCGTGACAATCCAGGCGTCGCACCAGGTCAGAATCGCCTGATGGACAACTGTTGCGTCGTGGCGGTGACCTGGCGGTACGCGAGCGCCGAGGAGATCGCCCAGTACACCGTGCCGGATGAGCGGCGGGCCGCCGAGACGCGGCGGCTGAAGCAGCGGATCGGCGCTCAGGGGCTGATCTATCTCGCTACGTGCAACCGGGTGGCGTTCGTTTTCTCGGCGGAGCCGGGAGCGACGCTCGCATCGTGTCGGCGGGAGCTGTTGCGGCTGGTGGCCGGCGCGGGGGCGGCGCGGCGCGTGTTCCGGAGCTGGGAAGGCGAGGGCGCGGTCGAGCACCTGTACCTGGTGGCCGCCGGCCTGGACTCGGCCCAGCCGGGTGAGCGGGAGATCCGCGGGCAATTGCGCGAGGCGCTGGAGGAGGCGACGGCCAGTGGCACGGTCGACCTGGAGTTGCGGCGCGTGGTCGAATCGGCGCTTCGGGCCGGCAAGCGGGTCCACCGCGAGACCGGGGTCGGCGCCGGGCGCACGTCGCTGTCGGAGATCGCGGCCGACCTGCTGACCGAGCGCGCCGCGGTGCATCCGGGGCCGGTGGCGCTGGTCGGCGTGGCGGCGATGACCGAGACGTGTACGGAGCGGCTGCGCTCCCGCGGCGTCCCTCTCGTCCTCGTCAATCGGACCCTTTCGAAGGCGGACGGGCTCGCCGAGCGGACGGGCGGGGCCCTACCGTCCAACGGCTCCGCTCCGACCGTCGAAACGATGAGCCTCGACCGGTTCCGGTCCGAGCCGCCGCCGGTCACCGCCGCACTGTTCTCGACCGGCGCCCCGGGGCCGGTGGTCGATCGGCGGTGCCTGTCGGTCCTGGCCGCGACCGGCGACGCCCGGTACGGCGCCTCGCCGCTGGTGATCGACATGGCGATCCCGGCCGATGTCGCTCCAGGCGACGCCCGCGTCGCGGGTCTGAGGCGGCTCGGCATGGACCAGATCAACGAACTGGCCCAGAAGACCCTCCGCGACCGGCGCGGGCGCACTGCCGAGGCCCGCGTGCTGATCGACGAGGAACTCGACGCCTACCTCGAGGCGATGGCCACCCGGTCGGTGGCCGGCGCCATCCGGGCAATCGGCGCCAAGTACCAGGATTCGCTGGGCGCGAACCTGGACCGCCTGCTGCAGAGCGATCTCGCGGGCCTCTCGGAGGCGGAACGGGAAGCGCTCCGGGAGTGGACGGCCGTGATGGCGAAGCGTTTGAGCCACCTGCCGGTCGTGGGGCTGCGGGCGGTGGCGATCGAGATCGGTCAGGACGGCGTTGACGCCTTCCTTGCCGCCGCGGCGCCGGAACTGCTGGAAGAGCGGCGGGCCGACCGTCCCGCCGACCGGTCGACCCGCTGGACGGCCGGCGAGTGAACACCGTGCCGACGACCGCGGCCGGGCCTGCTGCCGCCCCGGCCGCCGCCACGGCCCCGCCGGCCGAACCTCTGCTGCTGCGCGCCCTTCGATTCGAGGACACGCCGCGGCGGCCGCTGTGGATGATGCGCCAGGCGGGACGCATCCTGCCCGAGTACCGGGCACTCAAGGACCATCACGGCTTCGCGGGCCTCGCACGCGACCCGGAACTGGCGGCCGAAGTCACCCTGATGCCGCTCCGGCGCTTCCCGTTCGACGCCGCGATCACCTTCGCGGACATCATGTCGCCCATGCCAGCGCTTGGCGTCGACTTCCGTTTCGATCCGGGGCCGGTCATCGCCGATCCGATCCGCGGCGCGCGGGACGTCGCCGCCCTGCCCGATCCCGACGACCTCGACGAGGCCGCGATCGCCCCGGAGGTCGCCGCCGCCCAGCGGATCGTGCGGTCCGAGCTCGTCCCGGAGACGGCACTGCTCGGCTTCGCGGGCGCTCCGTTGACTCTCGCGGCCTACCTCGTCGAGGGCCGCGGCGTCCGCGACTTCCCGCGGCTGCGGGCGTTCGCCTACCAGGAGCCGGCGGCTTTCGACGCCCTGCTTGACCGCCTGGGACGGCTCTGCGCCCGCTACCTCCTCAGCCAGCACCGGGCCGGCGCCGACGCGGTACAGGTCTTCGACTCCTGGGCCGGCCTCTTCCCGCGCGCCGAGTGGCGGCGGAGGATCCGGCCGCACCTGGATCGGCTGCTGCGGCGGCTCGGCGACGCCGGCGTCCCCCGCGTTCTCTTCCTTCACGCCGCGCCCCAGTTGGTGGACGACTACGCCGGCCTGCCCTGCGAGGCGCTCGGCGTCGACTGGCGCACCGACCTCGGCGCGCTGCGGCGGCAGCGGCCGGACCTCTGCCTGCAGGGCAACCTGGACCCCGCCGCGCTCCTGGCCGGCGAACAGGCGGTCCGGCACGAGACCGGACTCCTGCTCTCCAGCCTCCCTCGCTGCGGCCACATCGTGAACCTGGGACACGGCGTGCTGCCGGAAACGCCGCTTCAGGCGGTGCAGGCCCTGGTCGAGGCCGTCCACGCCGAGGCGGAGCGCGACGTTTGAGCGACGAACGGGCGCGCCGCCTCGTGATCGTCGGCGGCGGGCCTTCCGGACTGGCCGCCGCCTGGAAGGCGTCCGTTGAGGCGGACCGGGCCGGCGCTTCCCTGGAAATCGTCGTGCTCGAGGCGAACGGGGAGGTCGGCGGCAAGGCGCGGACCGAGCAGGCCGACGGCTTGCTGATCGAGACCGGCCCGCAGGGCTTTCTCGACGATCAGCCGGTCGTGCGGGAAATGATCGACGCCTGCGGCCTCAAGGACGAAGTGCTGGCGCCGGAACCGGCAGCGAATCGCCGCTACATCTACCGGGGCGGCAGGCTGCGGGAGTTGCGGCGCAGCCCGCTGGCCTTCGCAAGGAGCGGCCTGCTGGGACCGCTCGGCCTGGCGCGCCTGGCGATGGAACCCCTGGTGCGGAGTCGGCACGACGGCGACGCGGAAGGCAGCGCCGGCGAAGACGAGTCGCTGTACGACTTCGCCGCTCGACGCATGGGCCGGCAGGCCGCGGCACGCCTCATCTCGCCCGTCGTCCTCGGCATCTTCGCCGGCGACGCGCGGAAGCTGTCGGCAGCAGCAGCCTTTCCACGCATGGTCGCAATGGAACGGGGCCACGGTTCGTTGTTCAAGGCGATGCGCGCCGGCCGCAAGCGCGGCGCTCCGCCGCCGGGGCACCGGACGCTTCGCCGCGGCATCCAGGCCCTTCCGCGAGCAGTCGCCGCGCTGCCCGGCATCGAAGTCCGCTGCAACCAGCGCGTCACGGCGGTCGAGCGCCGCGGGAAGAACTTCACCGTCGTCTCGTCGACCGGCGACGTGGCCGCCGATGCGGTGGTCGTCGCGGCTGACCTGCCCGCAGCCGCCGATCTCGTCGAAGGCGTCTCGGCAGCGGCGGCGACAGAACTCCGGCGCATCGAGTCGCCACCGATGGCCGTCGTCCATACCGCCCTCGACGCCGCCGCCGCGGCCCACATCGAGCCGGCCTACGGCTTCCTCGTCGCCCGCGGCGAGGGCATCCGCATGCTCGGCTGCCAGTACGAGACCGCGACCTTTCGGGGCCGCGGCCCGGATTACACGTTCCTGGCCCGCTCCCTGTTCGGCGGCAGCGTCGACCCGGAAGCCGCCGACCTCGGTGACGCTCAGCTCGTCGACCTGACCCTCAGCGAACTGCGCCGGACGGCCGGCATCGACGCGGAGCCGACGTACGCGAGCGTCGCCCGCTGGCCGCACGCGATTCCGCAGTACGCGCCCGGGCACCCTCAGCGGGTGGCCAGGATCGAAGCGGCACTGAACCCGATCGCAGGGTTCCACCTGGCCGGCAACGCTCTCCACGGCGTCGGCCTGAGCCGCGCGATCGCCGTCGGCGCCGACCGCGGAGAGAACGCGGCCAGAGGTCTACTGGGCGCCAGCGCAAAGTCAGCAGGAAGCCGGAGATAGCGATGCTTCACTTCGAATGGGATCCCCGCAAGGAGCGGTCGAACACGCGCAAGCACGGCGTGGATTTCGCCGAAGCCTCCACTGTCTTCGGCGATCCCCTCGAATCGACCATCGTGGACCCCGACCACTCCGAGGGCGAGCACAGGTTTCTCAGCATGGGCAACTCGGACCGGGACCGCCTGCTGGTGGTATCGTTCGTCGAGCGTGGCGGGCGCATTCGCGTCCTCAGTGCCCGAACAGCGACAGCAGGCGAAAGACGGCAGTATGAGTCAGGCATGTGAACACGGCGAGATGCGCTCCGAGTACGACTTCTCGAAAGCCGTTCGAGGCAAGCACCACCGGGCCTACCGGCGGGGAACGAACGTGGTGCTACTCGATCCCGACGTTGCCGCCGTGTTCAAGGACTCGGCCGCCGTCAACTCCGCGCTCCGCGAATGGGCGAAGGTCGCCCCACGATCCGCCGGCGCGGGACCGAACCGCTAGTCGACACGGCGGTTCCGCCAACAACACACCCAGGAGACGCCCCCATGAAGGAAGCGCTGCAGTTCTACATCAACGGTGAATGGGTCGACCCGGCGATCCCGAAGACGATGGACGTGATCGATCCGTCGACGGAAGAGCCCATCGGCCGGATCAGCCTCGGCAACGCGGCGGACGTCGACAAGGCCGTGGCCGCCGCGCGGACCGCCTTCGAGTCCTTCTCGCAAACCAGCCAGGAAGAGCGAGTCGAGCTCCTGGGCCGAATCGTCGCCGGCTACCAGGCCCGGATCGGCGAGATGGCGGAGACGATCTCGATGGAGATGGGCGCCCCGGCCTGGCTCGCCAAGGC
>JAPVWO010000073.1 GCA_027493375.1 Candidatus Multivorans thiocomprendens
CTGCTTGACGGGCGTGCGGCACTGCTCCACGTCGTTGCCCATGACGACGGTGACGAAGGGCATGACCTTGAAGTCGTCCAGGCTCTTGCCGTTGCCGGCGGCCGCGAAGCCGCGTTCGAGGGCGCCCTCGATCAGGTCGTAGCGTTCGGGGTTCATCCAGATCGGGAAGACGCCGTCCGCGACCTCGGCGCTGCACTCCAGGCCGTTCGGGCTGATCGAGGCGGTGTAGATCGGAATGGAGGTGTCCGCAGCCAGGATGCTCCGGAGCGGCTTGCCGAGTCCCGTTCCGTCCTCGCCGCGGTAGGGCAACTGGTAGTGGTAGCCCTCATGGGTCACCGGCTCCTCGCGAGCGAAGACCTTGCGCATGATCCGGATGTACTCCTTCGTCCGCGTCAGCGGCCGGCCATAGGCGACGCCGTGCCAGCCTTCGATGACCTGCGGGCCGGACGGGCCGAGGCCGACCAGGAAGCGCCCGCCGGAGAGCTGGTTCAGCGTCATGGCGGTCATCGCCGTCATCGCCGGGCTGCGGGCCGGCATCTGCATGATCGCCGTCCCGACCTTGATCTTCTCCGTCTGGGCCAGAATCCAGGACGCCGTGGTCACGGCATCGGAGCCGTAGGCCTCCGCGGTCCAGACCGACGTGAAGCCGGCGCTTTCCGCCTGCCGAATGCGATCGATGTCGATGGTGATCTGGCTGCCGAAGGCGCCGGCGAGCAGTCCTAGTTCCATGATCCGGTCTCCAGGGTCTTGAGTCTCTGTCCAGGTTCGAGCGAGCGAAACGCGCGCGAGGCTAGCAGGTCGCCGGCGGGTCGGACATAGACTGCGCTTCGATGGTCGAGACACCCCGAGAGCAGGGCGGTCGCCCCGGGCGCGGCCCGCACAAACCGCGCAGCCAGATGCTGTGGCGGCTCGCCTTCATCACGCTGATCCTGGGCATGGTCGTGGTCATCGTGGTCGGCTACGTGATCATCCGCCTGACCCAGGTGCCCGGCGAAATCGTCGAGAGCGGCCGGGAGATCGGCCGCGCCGCGGTGGAGAGCGTGGAACGCATCGCACGGGCGTTCCGGACCGGCAGCGTGCAGACGTCCTTCATGAGCTACGCCACGGAGGTTTCGGGCAGCTCCTTTCTCCAGTTCGCCTCGCTCGACCAGACGGAGGTGCTGGAGCGCACGGACTCGGCCAGCCTGCTCTGGGGCCGGCTCAGGCTGCCCGACGTGGTCGTCGAGGCGCGCGTCCCGGTCCGCTACACCTACTACCTCGACCTGGAGGACGAGTGGTCGCTGACGCTCGAGGGAACGACGGTCCACGTCCTGGCGCCCGGCGTGCGAGCCAACCGGCCGGCCGTGGACGCCTCGGCGATCGAGTACCGGGTTCAGGGGGATTCGATCCTGCGCGACGAGGAGGCGGTCCTGGAGCAGCTCCGACTCCGCATCACGGACCAGTTGGCCGCCCGCGCGGGCGAGAACATCGCGCTCGTGCGCGAACTTGGCCGGCGCAGGACCGCCGACTTCGTGCGCACGTTCCTGCTCTCGCAGTTCGGCGAAGACGTGGAGGCCTACCGGATCGAGGTGCGCTTCCGCGATGAGGTCGACATGGAACCCGCGGTCGAAACCGGGCCGCCGGTCACCGAGGGCGCGCGAGATTGACCGATCGTCTGGCGCGCAAGCGCCACAGACTCAGGGCACGGCAGGCGGACCGCTTCGGCCGCATGGCCGAGCAGGTCCATCACCACAACCCGTTCTACCGGGCCAAGTGGCGGGCCGCCGGCTTCGAGTCGCCTCCCACGCTCGACGACCTGGCTGACCTTCCGTTCACGACGAAGGAGGAACTCGCCCGCGACCAGGACGAGAACGCGCCCTGGGGCACGAACCTCACCTTCCCCCTGGACCGCTATGTTCGCGTCCACCGCACCTCCGGCACGACCGGCAAGCCGCTCCGCTGGCTCGACACGCCGGCGAGCTGGCAGTGGTTCCTCGATTGCTGGCTGGAGACATACAAGGGCGCCGGCGTCGAAGCGGCCGACCGGGTCTTCGTGGCGTTCGGCTTCGGCCCCTTCGTCGGATTCTGGACCGCGTTCGAGGCGGCGCAGCAGCTCGGCTGCCTCGTCATGCCGGCCGGCCACCTCAGCACCGAGCAGCGCCTGCGAGTGATGCTGGACGACGTCGCGACGGTGCTCGTGGCGACGCCGACCTATGGCCTGCGCCTCCTGGAGGCGGCGGACGGGCTCGGCCTCGACCTGGCCGCAAGCCCCATCGCGCGGACGATTCACGCCGGCGAACCGGGCGGCGGCGTGCCCGCGGTCAAGCACCAGCTCTCCGCCGGCTACGGCGCCCGGGTCTTCGACCACGCCGGCGCGACCGAGGTGGGCGCCTGGGGTTGCCCCTGCGGTGTCCGCGAGAACCTGCACATCCTCGAGGAGGAGTTCGTCGTCGAGTGGTTCGACCCGGCGACAGGCGAGCCGCTCGAAGCGATCGATCCCGCGGCGAGCGAGCCCGCCGAGCCGGTCCTCGGGGAGCTCGTGCTGACCAACCTGGGGCGGATCGGCAGTCCGGTGGTCCGCTACCGCACCGGCGACATTGGCCGTCTCTGCGTCGCCGGCTGTCCCAGCGGCAGGCCGACGATGTACCTGGACGGCGGCGTCCTGGCGCGGGCGGACGACATGTTCATCGTCCGCGGCATCAACGTCTACCCGAGCGCCGTCGACGCCCTGGCGAGGAGCGTCTCAGCCTCCGGGTCCCGGTGCGGATCGCCGGCGCCGGTTCGCTCCCCCGCTACGAGCTGAAGGCGAACCGGTTCACCTTCATGGACTGACGGCGGCGGCCGCCGGCCGGTTCAGCACGAGGAGCGCCGCAAACAGGACGGCGCCCGCGCCGTTCACGACGAGACCCATGGTCGGGCCGCCCAGATCGGGAACGAGCAGCAGGGCAGCCGCGACCACCATGAGAATCCGCAGCGGCAGCGTGAGTTCGGATCGCAGGTAGCCGCCGATCCCGGAGGCCAGGGCCACGATGCCGACGACGGCCGCCCCGAGGGCCAGCACGAGGGGAGCCAGTCCCGCCGCTCCGGACGCGAAGAGACTCGCCCCGCCCTCGTCCATCAGCAGCAGCGCGGGCCGGTAGACGAACATGAAGGGCAGGGTGAAGCCGACCAGGGCGAATCGGAACGCCGCCAGCGCGGTCGGCATGACCGGCGCCTGGGCCAGGCTCGACGCCGCGTAGGCCGCGAGCGCGACCGGCGGCGTCACCATGGACATCATCCCGAAGTAGAAGATGAACAGATGCGCCGCCAGGGGAATGACGCCGAGTTCCGAGAGCAGGGAGCCCATCAGGGTGGCCATCAGCAGGTAGCAGACGACGGACGGCACCCCCATGCCCAGCACGAGCGACGTGACCATGATGCCGAGCAGGGCCAGGAACAGGTTCGTCGCCACGACGCCCTTGATCGCTGCCGAGAAGTCCGCCGCGATGCCGGTCTGCTGCACGATGCCGATGACCACGCCGACGCAGGCGCTGGCGGCGACCAGCGGAATCCCGTTGCGCGCCGCCTGGGTCAGGGCGCCGAGGATGTGGGGCCGGAAGACGCGGTGGATCAGGCCGAACGCCATCAGCCCGAACATCGCCACGATGCCGGACGAGAGCCAGGACTCGAAGACCTGCCGGAACGACGGGTCCGCCGGAAGTTCGCCCCAGATCACCTGGTGCAGAAGGGCCACGCCGGCGAAACAGCCGAGAGCCAGATGGCGCAGTCTCCGCGGAAGGTCGATTTCCGGTCGCAGCACCGCGAGCACCAGGATCACGATCAGCGCCCCGGTCACGGCCCGGAACGGCGAGAACCGGAGCAGCAGGAGCAGGATCAGGGTGGCCAGGCCGGCGATGAAGACCAGCGCGTCGAAGCGCCTCACCGGAGGCGGCTCGCCCTCGCGCTCCGGCGTACCGACGCGCCGCGAGTAGAAGTGGACGATCAGGAAGAGCGAGAGGTAGAAGAGGACGGCCGGCAGCAGAGCCGCCTGCACGATCTGCAGGAAGGTGACCTGGGGCTCGACGATCTCGAGCATCATGTAGGCGCCGGCGCCCATGACCGGCGGCACCAGGGCGCCTCCGGACGCGGCCGCCGCTTCCACCGCCGCCGCCACGTGCCGCCTGA
This sequence comes from Candidatus Multivorans thiocomprendens, assembly GCA_027493375.1. Classification (GTDB taxonomy): domain Bacteria; phylum Acidobacteriota; class Thermoanaerobaculia; order Multivoradales; family Multivoraceae; genus Multivorans; species Multivorans thiocomprendens. The sequence continues at coordinate 4,144 of JAPVWO010000073.1, forward strand.
AGCCGTTGCTCCTCATCATGGGAATCGTGAAGGCGCCGGTGGTCACGGCGTTCGCCACCGCGCTGCCGGAAAGGGAGCCCAGCAGTCCGCTGCTCAGCACCGCCACCTTCGCGGGTCCGCCCGGCCTGGTGCCGAACACCCGCTCCGCGAAGCGCATGATGAACTGGGTCGCACCGGACATCTCGAGAAACGCGCCGAACACGACGAACAGGAAGACGTAGCGGAACATGACCGACGCCGCCGGGCCGAAAACGCCCAGGCTCTGAAGGAACGTCGTACCGACCACGTCGCGGGGGTTCTGGCCGGCGTGGGGAAACAGCCAGTCCGGCAGCAGCGCCCAGCCGTTGCGCAGGCTGAAGTAGCAGTAGAGAGTGTGGGCGATGAAGGCAAGACCCAGGGCGGGAACGATCCAGCCGATACTCCGACGGGCAGCCTCGAGCACGAGCAGGAGGCCGATCAGGCCGAGGCCGATGTCCGCCGTGGTCTCGATGCCGGCCCGGTTGCCGAGGGACCTGCCGCCGGACCACAGGTGCTCGAAAGCCGGTTCCGTCTGCACCACGACGTAGGTGCAGACCGCCAGGGCCATGAGACCGAACAGCAGGTCCAGGCGCCGCAGCCAGGGGTTCGATCCGAACTTCGGATGAACCGGAAAGGCGAGAAAGCAGAGCAGCAACCCGAGACCGACGAAGACGGCCAGGGAGGACTGCGGCAGCAGCAGCCCGAAGTTCACCTCGAGCAGAACGAAGAAGCACAGGGCGACGCCGAGTGCCCCGATCAGGCCCCGGCGCGCGCGCTCGGCCGCTTCGCTCAATCGCCCGCTTCGGGCCAGATACCGATCTCGCGGTAGTAGCGCTCCGCCCCCGTATGGAACGGCGTGCCGGTGTTGCGGGCGACGTTCGCCTCGTTGATCGCGCGGCCGGCGGGGTGCTTCTCGGCGATTGCCTGCCGGTTCTCCCACATGGTCTTCGTGACCTGGTAGACGAGTTCCTCGTCCGCGTCGGCGTAAGTGATCAGGTGCATCGAACCGACGTTGAGGCCGGGGTAGTCCTCGGTGAGATCGGAGTAGGCGTCGGCGGGAATCGTGGCGAGCTGGAAGAAGGGATAGTCACGCGCGAGCTCCTGCCGCTTCTCCTCGTCGAACGGCAGGAAGACGATGTCGTGCGTACTGCTGGCCTGGGTCACAGCGCCGGTCGGTACCGCACCGCCGAGAAAGGCGGCGTCGATCGAGCCGTCGCCCAGCATGTCGACGGCCCCGCTCTGGGTGCCGTAGACCTGGGTGAAGTCGTCGTAGGTCACGCCATGCGCCGCCAGCAGCGGCTCGACGAACATCTCGAAGCCGGCGCCGGCCACGCCGACCATCGCCCGCTTGCCCGCCAGCTCGCTCATGGCGGCGAGGCCCGAATCGGCCTTGGCGATGAACGTCGCGATGTTCGGCGCCAGCGTGGCGACCGCGCGGATGTCGTAGCTCTGCTCCCAACCCGATTCCCCCAGGACCGCGAAGTAGCTGATGGCCGAGTTCGACATGGCAAGTTCCAGCTCGCCGCGCGCGAGCCGGCGGATGTTCTCCTGCGAGCCCTTCGTCCCTCGCGGCTGGACCCGCCAGTTGTTCTCTCCGCGGTTGTCGTTCAGCACTTCGGCGATCGCGCCGCCGACGACCGGGAAGGCGCCGCCGACCGGCGCCGTGCCCATGCTCAGGAACCGTGGGTTGCCGGCGCCGCCGTCCGCCCCGTCTCCGCCGGCGCAGGCAAGCGGCAGGACGAGCGCCGGCAGGACGAGTGCCGGCAAGAGAGTGAGCAGGCGGTTCTTCATCGACGTTACCTCGTGGCCGAGCCGGACAGATTGACGCACCGGACGGGCGCGGCTAACGATCATAGCTCGCCGGCCGCGGGCCTCCGCTCTACGGTTCGACGATGCAGTAGAGGAAGCTGTCGGTCCGCAGGTAGAGCCGACCCTCGGCCACGCCCAGCGACGACAGCGTGAAGCCCTGGACCTGGTTCCTGGCCAGGATCTCGAACTCGGGCCCGTCCCGGACCACCGTGGTCACTCCGTCTTCGCTGGTCGCGTAGATCTTGCCGTCGGCAACCAGGAGCGAGGCGCTGTAGGTGCCCGGCTCGAGCCGCTGGTTCTCCCAGTCCGGCGCACCGGTTGTGGCGTCGAGCCGCGACAGGAGGCCGTTGTCGCGGAGCAGGTAGAGCGTCTCGCCGTCCGTGGCGGGGGTCGGCACGTCGGGGCCGCGGTCGGTCTCCCAGAGGATCTCCGGCTCGCCGCCGTCTCCGAGCCGCAGCGCCTTCATCGGACTGACGCGGGTGGGAACGAAGACGAGGTTGCCCGCGGCCACCGGCGACGCGACGACCCGGTACATCGGACTGTTCCTCGGATTGAACCCCTCGACGCGCCAGAGCTCACTGCCGTCTTCCGGGTCGTGGCCGGTGGCGACGTCGCCCCCGTTCAGCACCAGGACGTGTCCGTCGCCGCTCTCGACCAGGGCGGGCGTGATGTAAGCGTCCGGCGACTCCATCCGGGCGTTCGTCGGCCGCTCCTGCCTCCAGATCGTCTCGCCCGAGCCGGCGTCGATGGCCAGGAGGTACGAGGGGTCGTCCGTCTTCATGCCGTGCAGCACCGGCACGTAGAGCACCTCCCGCCAGAGCAGCGCGGAAGAGCCGTAGCCGTGGTTCAGGCCGAAGGCGCCGTAGTCCTGTTCGAGTTCCCGCGCCCAGAGCTGGTTGCCGTCGAAGTCCCAGGCCTGCAGGGCGCCGGTTCCGGTCAGGACCCAGACCCGCTCGCCGTCCGTGATCGGAGACGGCGACGACATGTTGTGCTTGCGCTGAAACCGGTTGCCGCCTCCGATCGTTCGCTGCCACACGACTTCTCCCGAACCGGCGTCGACGCGCCACAGCGACAGATCGTCGCCCTCGGCCACGTTGAGGAACACGATGTCGCCGAACACGATCGGGGTCGAGCCGGAACGGTCCGGCAGCGCCAGCTTCCAGACGATGTTCCGCTCCGTGTCGCCGTCGTGCCCCCATTCGGTGGGCAGTCCGGTGTGCGCACTGTAGCCGTTCCGCTCGGGCCCTCGCCAGTTCGGCCACTCCGGCTCGCTCGCCGGCAGTACGCATGACACCGCCGTCAGGAGGCAACAGATCGCGGCCCGCAGCACGACGCGCCCTTTGCGGCGTCCGGATCCCTCTTTCGTCTCGTTCACGCTGCCTCCCTTGCCGCGGCCGGCTCGGCGGCCTCCTCGCCGGCGCTGTCGTCCCGTTCTTCGGCCGCCTCCGGCAGCAGCAGCACCTGGACCCGGTTCTCGCCGCCGAGGTAGTCCACGGCGGCGCCGCGGATCATCTCCGCGTCGAGTTCTTCGAACAGTTCCTCGTAGGCCAGGATGCTGAGCGGATCCTCGTCGAACTGGTACACGGTCTGCAGCACACCCAGCCAGAAGCCGTTCGTCTCCTTGGCCGTTTCGCGGCTCCGTCGCTGCTGCTCCTGGATCTGGCCGACTTCCTCGGCCGTGGCGAGTTCCGTGCGGAGACCCTCGATCTCCTCCTGGACCGCCTGGAGCATCTCCTCGACGCGAGCCGGGTCGCAGCCGAAGAGAACCTGCACGGAGAACTCCGAAACCGGGATCCTGTCGGCGCCTCCGGACACGTTCGCACCGTAGGTGCCGCCGAGTTCCTCCCGCAGGCGCTCCCGCAGACGGTCCCGCAGCAACGAGACCATCGAGTTCAGGCGGTACCGGTTCAACTGGCTCTGCTCGAAGGGTCCGTTGAACACCAGGGCGACCTGGCTCTGATCCTCGAGCCCCTTGTACACCGTCCGTTCGATGAGGCCCTTGGGAGTCCGAACTCCGACGTCTCGCCAAACCTCTTCGCGACCGGTCGACGGCAGACCGCCCAGCCAGGTCTCGATGAGAGGTTCGATCGCCTCGAGTTCGAAGCTGCCGGCGAAGAAGAAGGTGAAGTCGGAGAAGTCGCGGAAGCGGTCTTCGTAGACGGCGAAGATCCGATCCTGATCCAGGTCTCCCAGCATCTCCTCGGTGATCATGCGGCGCCGCGGGTGGTTCTGGCTCAGGATCTCCACGAACGTCTTGAGGAAGGTGTACTGCGGCATGGCGCTCTGGTTGCGCAGCAGCGCACCCTGACGGGTAAGGAAGGACTCGTAGGCCTCGGCATCGCGGCGGGGCGACGTTCCGCTCAGGTAGATCAACTCGAAGAGCGTCTGCAGGTCCTTGGGCGATCCGCGGCCGTTGATGCCTTCGAACAGCGGACCGATGATCGGTCCGGCGCTTGCCACCTTGCCCGCGAGCGCCTTGTTCAACTGGGTCAGGCTGAAGTTCCCGAGTCCCGACAGTTGGACCACCGAGGTCGCCAGGTTCGCCTCCAGCCAGTCGTCGTCGGACACCAGGGAGACGCCGCCGGGACTGAAGGAAGCGAACAGGACCTCGTCGTTCTTGAAGTCGCTCGGCCGCAGGATCACCCGGACGCCGTTCGACAGCCGCCACTCGGTGACGCCGAGTTCCTCGATCGCCAACCGCTCGACGATCCGGCCCGGAGTCGGCGGAACGGGCACCAGGGCGCCCTCGCCGACATCGTCCTCGTAGGCCGCAACCTCCAGCTCGCCGACCCGGTCGAACACGGCCAGCAGCTCCTCCTCGACCGGCGGCTCCAGACCCTCCTTCCGCGGTCCGCTGGCGAGGATGACGCGATCCTCGTCGTGGATCCACCCGTCGGCGACGCGGTTCACTTCGGCGAGCGCGATCCCGGGGACGTAGCGGCGGGCCAGCTCCCGCTCGTAAGCGATTCCGGGGAACGGTTCGTCGCTGAGGAAGTTCCGCACGTACTCCCCGGCGTAGGCGGCGGAGTGGGTCTTGTCCCGTTCGTCGTAGGCGCGGTCCATCGAGCGCAGCGTGTTCACCCTGGCCCGCTCCAGCTCGCTCTCCTCGAAGCCGTGGCGACGGGCGCGCTCCGACTCGGTGAGCAACGCCTCGAGGGCCCGTACTTCGGCGCCCTCCCGGGCCCCGGCCCGGAGCAGGTAGAGGCTGCGGCTCCGGGCCAGCGTGCCCCGGGTGCTCGTGGCGCCGATGAAGGGCGGATCGGCTTCTTCGGCGCGCTCGGCCAGACGGTTGTTCAGCAGGCCGTTGTAGAGGCCGCGGACCAGCCGCTCCCGGTAGTCGGCCACGGTGACGAACTCGTCCGCCTCGCCCTTGAAGGCAACCGAAATCGAGGAACGCGTCAACTCGGGATCGGTGAAGATGGAGACCAGAGTCTCCTCGTGAGGCGGAATCTCCGTCTCGAAGCGTTCGCGCGGCTCGTCGGGGCCCTCGAGCGCGGCAAAGCGGCGCCTGATGTTCGCCTCCATCGCTTCCGCATCGAAATCGCCGACCGCGACGACGGCCATCAGGTCCGGCCGGTACCAGTCGCGGTAGAAGTCGCGCAGCCGCTGCGGCGGGACCTCGCGCAGCATCTCCGGATCACCGATCGGCAGCCGCTCCGCGTAGCGCGAGCCGTGGAACCGATAGGGGATCTCGGCGTCCAGAAGCCTCGCTCCGGCACCCCGGCCGCCCCTCCACTCCTCGATCACGACGCCGCGCTCGAGTTCGACTTCCTCGTCGTCCAGGGTGACGGCGCCGGCCCAGTCCTCGAGCACCAGGAGCGCCTTGTCCAGGATGTCCGGGTCATCCGTCGGCACCTCCAGCATGTAGACCGTCTCGTCGAAGCTCGTGTACGCGTTGACGTCCGCCCCGAAGCGCATGCCGATGCTCTGCAGGTAGTCGAGCAGCTCGGCCTTCTCGAAGTTCTTCGTGCCGTTGAACGCCATGTGCTCGACGAAGTGGGCCAGACCGAGCTGGTCGTCGTCCTCGAGCACCGAACCGGCGCGGACGACGAGCCGCAGGAAGGCGCGGTTCTCGGGCCGGCCGTTCTTCCTCACGTAGTAGCGGAGACCGTTGCCGAGTTGTCCGGTGAGCACCGCCGGATCCTCGGGCAGGACCTCGGTGAGCTCGTACGTCCATTCAGGCAGCAACTCGGCGCCGGCGTCGGACTCCTGGGCGCGTACGCCGGCCGCGGTCAAGCCCGTGAGCAGGGCCGCCGTGACGGCCAGCAGACCAGCAGGGTACGAGTGCGACCGGGCGCGCTTTCGCTCGATCATCGACGTTTCTCCTTCGTTTGGTGGGGCGTTCAACGGCTGCCGGCGACGCGGGCGCCGCCGTCCACTCGCACGACCGCCCCGGCCGGCAGCGCCTCGACCAGCGCCTCCAGGGCACGGTCCGCGGCGCCGCGGCTGCGGCTGTCGACGGTCAGCTTGACCCGGTAATCGCCGTCCATCACCGGATAGCTGCCGATGTCGACGTCCTCGTGGGCATCGACGACGCGGTCGAGCAGTTCCGCGATGTCCGTCTCGCGGCAGGAGGTGTACACGGCCCGGCAGTAGAACCGGCGACCGGCCGCCAGCCGGGCGCGCAGCATCGGCAGTTTCATGCGGAAGATCCGCGGCACGCCCGGCAAGACGTACACGTTCTCCATGACGACGGACGGCCAGGGCACGTCCGGCGTGCTGACGAGTTCCGCGCCTTCCGGCACATCGGCCATGCGCAGGTGGCCCTCGGTGCAGCGGTCGCCAACCATCTCGCGGATCTTCGCGACCAGCTCGGGGGAGCGGACCAGTCGCCGCTCGAACGCCTCCGCGACCGCCTTGAGCGTGACGTCGTCGTGGGTCGGCCCGACGCCGCCGCTCGTGATCAGGTAGTCGAAGCGGTCGCGCAGGCGCCGGATATCGGCTGCGATATCGGTGACATCGTCCGGACAGACGACCACTCTCTGGAGCTCGATCCCGAGGTCGAACAGCTCCCTGGCCAGGAGGCTCAGGTTCGCTTCCTCGACCTTGCCGCTGAGGATCTCGTTCCCGATGATCAGCGCACCCGCGGTCGGCATAAGACTAGGAGCTTCCGCTGCGGAACGCAGCGGAGCAAGTTTCGAGGCGAAAGGTCATGGTGAGGATGGGCTGGGCCGAAACTCCGAGCATGCGAGGCGTTTCGGGGCGTAGCTTACCGGCCCTCGAATCGCGTCGACCGGCGCTCGGTCAAGGCTTGTACGCCCTCGCGCGCGTCGGCGGTCCGGAACGTCACTTCCTGCTCCGCGCTTTCCAGGTCGAGCGCCTCGTCAATCGACCGTTCGAAGGTGCCGCGCACCGTGCGCTTGGTCGCCTTGACCGCGATCGGTCCGGCCGCCGCGATCTCCAGGGCCAGATCCTCGACCACCTGGTCGTAGTCCTCATCCGCTTCGCGGCTGGCGATCCCCCACTCGACCGCCGTGGCGGCGTCGATGAGCCGCCCGCTGTAGAGGAGTTCGGCGGCGCGGGCGGGGCCGATCAGGCGCGGCAGGGTCCAGGTCGCCGCCATGCCGGGGTGAATCCCGAGCTTCACGAAGGTCATGCCGACCCGCGCGCCGGTCCTGATCACCCGCATGTCGCAGCCGAGCGCGAAGCAGAGCCCGGCGCCGATCGCGTGGCCGTTGATCGCCGCGATCGACGGCGCCTCGAGATCCCGAACCGAGAGGTAGAGACGGTAGAAGTTCGCGCCGCCACCGAGGCCGGGACCCGCGTCCCGATCCTCGCTGACCTCCTCCTGGATGCTCTTCAGGCTGCCGCCGGCACTGAAGGCCCGGCCGGCGCCGCGCACGATGACCACCCGGGTCTCGTCTCGTGAATTGACGAGTGGAACGGCGTCCCGGATCTCCGCGCCCATGGCCGGCGTCATCGCGTTCAGGCGCGTCGGATCGTTCAGGGTCAACCGCGTGATCGGACCCTGGTGGGAGAGTTGGATGTGCTCGAAACCCATGGCGCCGGACCTCCTTCGGTAGAATGCGACGCATGCTAACGATCACCGAGCTCGCACAGAAGAAGGTCGCCGAAGCGATGAAGGACGAGGAACGCGACGACCTCGCTCTCCGCATCGGCATCACCGGCCGCAGCGGCGGCGGTTTCCGGTACCAGATGGACCTGGTCGGCCTCGACGAGGCCCGGCCCGACGACGAGATCCTGGACACCGAGGCATTCAAGGTCTACGTGGACTCCGAGAGCGCACCGGACCTCGAGGGCGTCACGATCGACTTCGTCACCCGGCTCTCCGAGAGCGGCTTCAAGTTCGACAACCCGAACTCGGTCTGGGGCGACGGACCGGCGGCCGACGTCCAGCGCGTCCTCGATGAGCAGATCAACCCGCAAATCGCCGCGCACGGCGGCTTCGTCACCCTGCTCGAGGTCAAGGACGAGACGGCCTACATCACGATGGGCGGCGGTTGCCAGGGCTGCGGCATGGCCGACTACACGCTCAAGCAGGGCGTCGAGCAGGCCATCGTGGAAGCCGTGCCGACCGTCCAGCGCGTCCTCGACACGACGGACCACGCCGCCGGAACGAACCCGTACTACGCGCCGTAGCGACGTGGCGGCCTGCCGGTGAGCACGACCGCCGGAAGGGCCCCTTCCTGTTGCCCCAGCCCGGCGGTTGTGGAATAGTCCCGGCTGGTCGAGCGACGCGTTCCGATTCGCCCTCGATCGCCAGAAACGACACGTCAGGATCGATGGGCACGCACCGTTTCAGGCGGGGACTGAGCCTGCCGATCGCGGGGGCTCCCGAGCAGACGCTCGATGACGCCGCGGCTCCAGGTACCGTCGCCGTCAGCGCCGCCGACTACCCCGGCATGAAGCCGGCGATGCACGTCGGGCCGGGCGACGCGATCCGGCGTGGCCAGCTCCTGTTCGAGGATCGCAAGCAGCCGGGCGTTCGCTTCACCTCCCCCGCCGCGGGAACCGTGGCGGCGGTGAATCGCGGCGCCAAGCGGGCATTGATCTCCGTTGTCGTGCGGGTCGATCCCTCCGACCAGGCGGCCTCCGGCGGCGGCGGAGTCAGCTTCGCCAGCTACACCGGAAGACACCCGAGCGCCCTTTCCCGCGCGGAGGTGCAGACGTTGCTCGTGGAGTCGGGGGACTGGGTCTCTCTGCGCGCGCGGCCCTTCGGACGCACCGCGGCCATGGGTTCGGTGCCGAAGTCGATCTTCGTCACGGCGATGAACACGGAACCGTTCGCGCCCGCCGCCGACCGGATCGTCGAGGGGCGCGCGGGCGATCTCGAGCGGGGTCTCGCCGCCCTGGCCCGGCTGACGGACGGACCCGTGTTTCTCTGCCGCGCGCCCGGCACCCTGGCCGGTGTCGAAACGAGCGAGCCGGTGCGGGTCGAGGAATTCGTTGGCCCCCACCCCGCCGGCGCCGCGGGAGTGCACATCCACACCCTCGACCCGGTGAACCGGAACAAGCTGGTCTGGCAGATCGGGCTGCAGGACACGCTGGCCATCGGCCGCCTGTTCGAGACGGGGACGCCGGATGTCCAGCGCATCGTCGCCCTGGCCGGTCCGCCGGTGCGCCGGCCCAGGCTCCTGCGTACCCGGCTCGGCGCCGCGCTCGCCGACGTCACGAGGGGCGAGATCGGCACGGGGACGGAAGCCGTGCCCGAGGGCACGGTACGGGTCGTCACCGGCTCGCCGCTCGCTGGGCGCACGGCGGTCGGTGAAAACGCGCCGGCCGAGCTCCACGGTTACCTCGGTCGCTTTCACGACACGGTCTCGGTGCTGGAGGACGATCACGGCCGCCATTTCCTGGGCTGGCTGAAGCCTGGTTTCGGCGCCTTCTCCCGCGCCCGCGCCTTCGCCTCCTCGCTGCTGCCGCGCAAGTCCTTCGCGATGACGACGACCACCTACGGCTCGCCGCGCGCGATCGTGCCGATCGGCCTCTACGAGAGCGTCTTCCCGTGGGACCTGCAGCCGACCTTCCTGCTCAAGTCCCTGGTGGCCGGGGACATCGAACGCGCCGAGGAACTCGGCTGCCTGGAACTCCTGGAGGAGGATCTGGCGCTCTGCACCTTTGTTTGCCCGGGCAAGACGGAGTACGGGCCGTACCTGCGCGACGCGCTCGAGCTGATCGAGAAGGAAGGCTAGCGCCGCCACTCCGATGAGATTCCTGCGCCGCATTCTCGACCGGCAGGCCCGCCACTTCGAGCCCGGGGGCCGGTTCGAGCGCTTCTACCCGCTGTACGAGGCGCCCGACACGTTCCTGTACACGCCGGGCAAGACGACCGCCGGCGCCGCGCACGTGCGCGACGCACTCGACCTGAAGCGCCTGATGATGACGGTCGTCGTGGCGCTCGTGCCCTGCGTCCTGATGGCGATGTGGAACACCGGCCGGCAGATTCACCTCGCGATCGCGGGTGGCGCCACCGCCCTGCCGAACTGGCGAACGGAGGCGATGGAGACGCTCGGGCTGCCGTTCGATGCAACCAGCCTGCTCGCGAACACGGCCCACGGCGCGCTCTACTACCTGCCGGTCCTGGTCGTGACCTTCGCGGTGGGCGGCCTCTGGGAGGGGTTGTTCGCGGTCGTCCGGCGGCACGACGTGAACGAGGGCTTCCTGGTCACCGGGATGCTCTTCCCGCTCGTGTTGCCGCCGACGATTCCGCTCTGGCAGGTCGCGATCGGCATTACCTTCGGCGTCGTCGTCGGCAAGGAGATCTTCGGCGGCACGGGCTACAACGTGCTGAACCCGGCGCTCACGGCGCGGGTCTTCCTGTTCTTCGCCTATCCGGCCCAGATCTCCGGCGACGCCGTGTGGATCGCGGCCGGCACCTCGGCGGACGGCTACAGCGGCGCCACCGCGCTCGGCGAGATCGCGGTGCTCGAGGCGGCCGAGGGCTCCAGCGCCCCGCTGGACGGGCTGTCCGCCATCGAGGACAAGGTCTCCTGGATGCAGGCCTTCCTGGGCGACATACCAGGTTCGATGGGCGAGACCTCCGCGCTGGCCTGCCTGATCGGCGCCGCCATCCTGATCGCCACCGGGATCGGCTCGTGGCGGATCATGGCCGCGGCGACGGCAGGCACGGCGGTGATCTCCCTGCTCCTCAACCTCATGGCCTCGTCGACCAACGCGATGCTCTCGGTTCCCTTCCACTGGCACGTCGTGCTCGGCGGCTGGGCCTTCGGCATCGTCTTCATGGCGACGGATCCGGTGAGCGCCGCGCAGACGAATCGCGGACGCTACATCTACGGCTTCCTGGTCGGCGTGCTGGCCGTCCTGATCCGCACCGTGAACCCCGCCTTCCCGGAAGGCGTGATGCTCGGCATCCTGTTCATGAACCTCTTCGCGCCCCTGATCGACCACTACGTGCTGAAGGCGAACATCAAGCGCCGCCAGGCGCGTTACGCGCAATAGCGCCGCCAAACCTGTCGCACGCTCCATGTTTGGCCCCAGCCCTCACCTGGCCAGGACCTTCCACCGCAGCACTCGCTTCGCTCCGTTCCGCGGCATAAGCTCCTAGCCGACCGTTCACCCGGCGGAGCTCCTCATGGCAAACCGACAGGCCACCGGCTACACACTCCTGTTCGCGACCGCGATCTGCATCGTGTGCGGGATCCTCGTGTCTTCCTTCGCGGTCAGCCTGGAGGATCTCCAGGACGCGAACATCGCCCTCGACAAGCAGAAGCGGGTGCTCGAGGCCGTGGGCAAGCTCCAGCCCGGCGAGCCGATCGACGAAGCACAGGTCGCCGAGCGCTTCGCGCCGATCGAACCGGTGCTCATCGAACTCACCTCGGGTGAGGCGGTGGACGGCGACACGGCGACCTTCGACCAGCAGCGGCGTGCCCGCGATCCGGCCACCAGCACCGAAGCCCCCGGCAACCTGGCCAGGGTCAAGCGCGTACCGGACCGGGCGCTCCTCTACGAGATGCGCGGCGACGGCGGCGAGCTCGAGATGATCGTGCTGCCGATCGAAGGCCTGGGACTTTGGGGCACCCTGTACGGATTCCTGGCGCTCGACGCCGACACGACGACGGTGCGCGGCATCACCTACTACCAGCACAAGGAGACGCCGGGCCTGGGCGGCGAGGTGGACAATCCGACCTGGAAGGCCAACTGGCCCGGACGCAAGGCCTTCGATGATGACGGCGACGTTCGACTGGCGGTGATCAAGGGCTTTGCCGGGAGCGCCGAGGAGGAACCTCACCGCGTCGACGGTCTCGCCGGCGCGACGATCACCAGCAACGGGGTGACGAACATGCTCGACTTCTGGCTCGGCGAGAACGGCTTCGAGCCCTACCTCAACCGGATCCGCGCGGAGGCCAACTGATGGCTGTGAAGAAGAGCGAAGCGGCGCTCGACCCCCTCTTCAACAACAATCCGATCGCGCTCCAGGTGCTCGGCATCTGCTCGGCGCTGGCGGTGACCACGAAGATGGAGACGTCGGTCGTCATGTGCGCGGCCGTCATCTGCGTGCTCACGCTCTCCAACCTGACGATCAGTCTGCTCCGGCATCAGATCCCGAACAGCATCCGGATCATCGTCCAGTTGACCGTGATCGCTTCCCTGGTCATCGTCACCGACCAGATCCTCAAGGCCTACGTGTTCGAGATCAGCAAGCAGCTCTCGGTGTTCGTCGGGCTGATCATCACGAACTGCATCATCATGGGCCGGGCCGAGGCGTTCGCGATGCAGAACCCGCCGTCCCTGGCCATCCTCGACGGCATCGGCAACGGCATCGGCTACAGCGCGATCCTGATGATCACGGCGTTCCTGCGCGAGCTGTTCGGTTCCGGGAAGCTCTACGGCTACAGCGTTCTGCCCACGGTTTCGGAAGGCGGCTGGTACCTGCCGAACGGCCTGATGCTGCTGTCGCCGGCCGCCTTCTTCATCATCGGCGGATTGATCTGGGCGTTGCGGGTGTACAAACCCGCCCAGGTCGAGATGGACGGCTAGGGGGCCAGGACGATGTTCGAGGAATACCTGAACCTGGCCGTGAAGGCCATCTTCGTCGAGAACATGGCCCTGACCTTCTTCCTGGGCATGTGCTCCTTCCTGGCGGTGTCGAAGAAGGTGGAGACAGCCGTTGGCCTGGGCTTCGCGGTGATCTTCGTGCTGACCGTCACCGTGCCGGCCAACAACCTGATCCAGACCCACCTGCTGAACGAAGGGGCGCTGACCTGGATCAGCCCCGAGTTCGCCGGCGTCGACCTGACCTTCCTGAACCTGCTCTGCTTCATCGGCACGATCGCGGCGATGGTCCAGCTCGTGGAGATGACGACCGACCGCTTCTTCCCGGCGCTGCACGCCACGCTGGGAATCTTCCTGCCCCTGATCGCGGTGAACTGCGCCATCCTGGGCGGCTCCCTGTTCATGGTCGAGCGGGACTACGACTTCGGCGAGAGCGTCGTCTTCGGCCTCGGTTCCGGCATCGGCTGGTTCCTGGCGATCGTCGCGCTGGCGTCGATCCGTGAACGCCTGCGCTACAGCAACGTGCCCCACGGCCTGCGCGGCCTCGGCATGACCTTCGTCATCACCGGGCTGATGGCCTTCGGCTTCATGGCCTTCGGGGGCATCCAGCTATGACGCGCGGCACCGGACTGATGGCCTTCGGCTTGACGCCCTTCGGAGGCATCCAGTCGTGATCACCGTCGCTCTCGGCGTGGCGATGTTCACCGTCGTCATCCTCGCCCTGGTCACGATCCTCATGCAGGCCAAGGCCCGCCTCGTCGCCGGCGGCGAGGTGTCGATCCTGATCAACGAGGAGAAGACGCTGGCGGCCGCCACCGGCGGCACCCTGCTCGGCACCCTGGCCGAGCACCAGATCTTCATTCCCTCGGCCTGCGGCGGCCAGGGCACGTGCGGCGTCTGCACCGTCGACGTCTTCGAGGGCGGCGGCGCCATGCTGCCGACCGAGAAGACGCACATCAGCCGCCGGGAGGCCCGCGACGGCTGCCGGCTGAGCTGTCAGGTCAAGATCAAGGAGGACATGAAGATCGGCATCCCGGCCGAGGTCTTCGGGGTCAGGAAGTGGCAGTGCAAGGTCCGCTCGAACGAGAACGTCGCCACCTTCATCAAGGAGCTCGTGCTTGAACTTCCCGAGGGCGAGGAGGTCCCCTTCCGCGCCGGCGGCTACATCCAGATCGAGTGCCCGCCGCACGTCGTGAACTACAGCGACTACGCGATCGAGGACGAGTACCACGAGGACTGGGACCGATTCAAGCTCTGGAACCTCGTGTCCAAGGTCGACGAGACGGTCGTCCGCGCCTATTCGATGGCGAACTACCCCGAGGAGAAGGGCGTCATCATGCTGAACGTCCGCGTGGCTACGCCGCCGCCGCGCGAGATGGACCTGCCGCCCGGCCAGATGTCCTCCTACATCTTCAACCTGAAGCCCGGCGACGACGTAACGATCGCAGGCCCCTTCGGCGAGTTCTTCGCCAAGGACACGGACGCCGAGATGATATTCGTCGGCGGCGGCGCCGGCATGGCGCCGATGCGCTCCCACATCTTCGACCAGTTCCGGCGCATCCACACGGACCGCAAGGTCTCCTTCTGGTACGGCGCCCGCTCCTACCGCGAGGCCTTCTACACCGACCACTTCGACAGGATCGCGGAAGAGAACCCGAACTTCACCTGGCGCCTCGCCCTCTCCGACCCGCTCGAGGAAGACCACTGGGACGGCTACACCGGCTTCATCCACCAGGTCCTCTACGACAACTACCTGAAGGACCACCCCGCCCCGGAGGACTGCGAGTACTACCTCTGCGGCCCGCCCCTGATGCTCCAGGCCTGCATGAAGATGCTCGACGACCTCGGAGTCGAGCCGGAGAACATCGCCTTCGACGACTTCGGTTAGGAACGCGCAAGTGCGCGCGGCCGGGCTGAGGGCGTCGGTGGTAGCACCCGCCAGGCACGGGTCCGGCGACGGGCTGGCTCGGTGGTCTCTTCGGGGGCGGAAGTGGATGCAGGTGCTGGCGTTTGCAGGCCTGGTACCGGGCTGTGCACAGGTGCCTGGAGAAGTTGTTCTCCAGGGACCCACGATGGGGACCTACCACCGGGTTCGCGTTCCGGCGGGGGCTGACGAACGGGAGGCGATCCGGGGTCTTGTCGAGGAACGGCTGGATGCGGTGGACCGGGCGATGTCGACCTATCGACAGGACTCGGAGATCTCTCGTTTCAACCGGCTTGGAGCCGGCGAGTCCCTGGTGTTCTCGGAGGAGACCTGGGCGGTCCTGGAACTCGCCTGGCGGGTGCGGGAAGACAGCGGCGGGGCGTTCGATCCGACCGTTGGGCCACTGGTCGACGCCTGGGGTTTCGGTGCGCCTGGGCGCGACGCGGAGCCAACTCCAGTAGCTGACGATCGCCTGGCTGAAATGAAGGGAGCGGTTGGAGCCATCGAACTCCTTCCCGAGGAGCGGCGAGTGCTCAAGCTCGAAGATGGAGCGGCCCTTGACCTGTCCGCGATTGCCAAGGGCTGGGCAACGGACCGCGTCTCGGAAGCCCTCAGCCATGCAGGTTTCGGCAATCACCTCGTCGAAGTCGGAGGCGAGGTGCGCACCGCGGGACATAGCCCAGCCGGCGACCCATGGCGCATCGCGATTGAACGGCCACCTGTTCGAGCAGCCGACTCTCCGCCGAGCGCACCAACAGCCACACCGGAGGACGCAACCCACCCCGGCCTGCAGAAGGTCCTGCCCTTCACCGACGGTGCCCTCGCGACTTCCGGCGACTATCGGAACTACTGGGAACGCGACGGCGTGCGCTACTCCCACACGATCGATCCCCGCACCGGCCGACCGGTTGAACACGCCCTCGCTTCGGCCAGCGTGTTCCCGGTCCGGGATTCCGTGGGGAGGGTCCCGGCGGACTCGAAGCGAGCGACGGCCGACGCCATCTGGGGAACCGACGCCCAACCGGAGCGAGCGTAGTGGAGTGCGCGCCGTCCTCCCATCCTCTCGGAAAGCGCGCACGGCCGCTGGGACCCTCCCCCCTCGGAGCCCCGGACCGGCGGGTGCCCTCCTCAGCCCCGCGTCGGTAGACTCATCGCGCCATGGCGATCCTGTTTCTCACGATCACCGTCATCGCCGTTTCGGTGATCCTCATGTCGGTCGGGGTTCTCCTCAGCGGCCGCTGCCTGCGTGGCTCCTGCGGCGGTCCTGATGTGCTCGGCCCGGACGGTGAGCCTCTCAACTGCTCCAACTGCCCGCTGCGCCGTGCGCGGGAGGAAACCTGATCGTCACCGAGGGCGTGGCCGAGCGCCCGATCCAGATCACTCACCACGGCGAATCGCAGCCGTTCTCCCGCGGGTTGCTCGCCCGCAGCCTGTACGCGGCCGGGCTCGACTTCGACCGGGCCTACCGTCGGGTGGAGCAACTGCAGCTACAGTTGCAGCACGAAGGCACGACCAGCCTCGAGAAGCGTCGTCTCGCCCGGCGGATCGCCGAGCTCCTCGAGTCGGAAGAGGGCGCCGATACCGCCGGTCGCTACCGGCTGATCCGGCGCCTGCGGAGGCTCCCGAAGCCGCTGATCCTCTACATCGGCGGCGCCGGAGGCACCGGCAAGTCGACGTTGGCGCTCGACCTGGCGCCGCAGCTCCGCATCTACCGGATCAACGCCACCGACACCGTGCGTCAGGTGATGCGGATGGTGTTCGCGCCGGCGATCCTGCCGGCGCTCCACGTCTCGAGCTACGAAACGCCGGCGGACCCGTCCAGCGAGTACGGGGCGGGCCCCGCCAACCCCCAGGTAGCGACCCTGGGAGAACAGGCCGCCAGGGTATGTGTCGGCGTCCGGGCGGTGGTCGAGCGGGCGATCGCCGAGAACCTGAGCCTGGTCGTCGAGGGCGTCCACCTGCTGCCGGGCATGGTGCCCTTCATCGACCTCGAAGGAGAGGCCTACCAGTTCTTCACGGTGCTCTCGACGCCGGACGAGGAGATCCACCGCAGCCACTTTCTGGCCCGCGAGTCCTTCGCCGGCAGGAGGCCGAACCGGCAGCTCGACCACTTCCGGGTCATCCGCGGGCAGCAGAAGCACCTGTTGCAACTGGCGAAGGAAGCGGGAGTTCCCGTACTCGACACGACGAATCGCGAGGAGCTGCTTCCGACCGCCATCGCCCTGCTCGGCCAGAGCCTGTCCCAGCGCCTGCCCTGGCTCACCCAGGCTTCCGTGGAGTCTCTCAGCGAGAGACGCACCCCGGCTCTCCTGCTGGTGATCGACGGGCTCCCCGACCGGCCCCTGCGCTCGCTCGGTGCGCGGACTCCGCTCGAAGCCGCACGAACGCCCACACTCGACCGGCTGGCCCGGGAGGGCGCCTCCGGTCTGGCCGACCCGATCGCGCCCGACGTGGTTCCGGATACGGCGTCGGGGAACCTCGCCCTCTTCGCGCAATCGCCGCGGGTGATGACCCGGGGGCCGATCGAAGCCCTCGGCGCTGGCCTCAAGCTGAAGACGGGGACGATCGCCATCCGCGGCAACTTCGCCACCCTCGATGAACGCGGCTTCGTCGTCGACCGCCGAGCCGGCCGCATCCGCGAGGGCGCCAAGAAACTGGCCAAGGCGATCGACCGCCTGGATCTCCCCGCCTCGGAACGGGTCAAGGTCCGCGTACGGGCGACGACCGAGCATCGGCTCGCGATCACGCTGCGCGGCGAGGGGCTGACGTCGGCGATCGAGGGTTCCGATCCGGGCGACGGCGCGCCGTCGGGACGTCCGCTGGTCCCGAGGCCGCTCGATCCGAACGACGACAGCGCCGAGCACACGGCCCGCGTCCTGGCTCTGTTCGAGCAGGAAGCGCGCCGCGTGCTGGAGCGGCACCCGGTGAACGAGGAGCGGCGGCAAGGAGGCGACCTCCCGGCGAACGCCGTCCTGACCCGGGGAGTCGGCCGGGTCCACCGGTTGCTGCCGCTCGAGCCTGGCGGTCTGCCGCTCAGCGCCGCCTGCATCGGCGGCGACCGGACCGTGATGGGCATCGCCTCGGCGCTCGGCGCTTCGGTGATCCGCCGCCGCGGCATGACCGCGAACGTGGACACGGACCTCTCGCTCAAGTTCGACTGCGCCGCGGAGGCGCTCGAGGAGCACGACCTGGTGATGGTCCACGTCAAGGGCGCCGACATCGCCGCCCACGATCGCCGACCCGATCTGAAGGTCGCCTTCCTGGAACGCCTCGACCGCGAGCTCGCGACCCTGCTCGACCGCCTGAAGCAACCCGTCCGGGTCGCGGTGACGGCCGATCACGCCACCCTCTCCGAGCTGGGCGCGCACGGCGCCGACCCGGTGCCGGTGCTGATCTGGGGCGACGGGATCGCGCCGGACGAGGTGACCAGCTACGGCGAGCGCGCCGCCGGCACCGGCAAGCTGAACCGGTTCCCGCTCCAGCTCCTGATCGAGCGTCTCTTCGAGCAGTACGGCCCGGAGGCCACCTGAGTGGCGAAGAAGATCGAACGGCCGGTCCAGCGCCGGGCGGATCTCGCGGCCGGCCGCGGCTTCGCCTGCGTGGCGCTCGACCGACCCGCCGATCCCGTCAACGTCGGCCACGTCCTGCGCGCGGCGCTCTGCTTCCAGGCCCGCATGATCATCCTCGGCCAGCCATCCGAGGACATCGACATCCGGCGGCTGCCGACCGATCCGACCCGCGCCTACCGTCACGTCCCGGTGATCGAGGTGGACGATCTGCTTGAGGCGGCTCCCCGCGACACGGCCGTGGTCGCGGTCGAGATCGTTCCGGACGCGATCGCGCTCCCCGACTTCGTTCACCCGGAGCGGGCCTGCTACGTGTTCGGACCGGAGAGCGGTTCGGTTTCCGAACGCATCCTGAAGCGGAGCGACCACCGCCTTCGCGTTCCCACCGCGGTCTCGCTGAACCTCGGCATGACGGTCGGCGTCGTGCTCTACGACCGCTGCGCCGACCGCTGGCGCCGGGAACGGGACGGCTGAGTCAGCTTTCGCCAGGGGGCGGCGGCGTCTCGCCGAAAAGCGACAGCAGGGGAAGCCCGAGCCGTTCGCGCACCAGGCGGCGCAGCAGGCGCTGACGAAGTTCCGGCAGCCTCGCCTCGTCCACCCGTCCCGACGTTCGCCGAAGCGCTTCGTCGGCGCCCGCCAGGACGGACTCGCGGTCCGCCGGGGCGAGAGAGTCGAACGTCTGTGCGACCAGCTCGAGATCCAGTTCCGCCAGCCGGGCTTCGACCTCGGGGGCAGTGCCGCCGACCTTCATCAACCTGCTCCGCCAGAGTTCGACATCAGCCAACGTCGCCGGCAGTGCGGACGCAAGCGCTCCAAGCCGCGCCGGCACGTCGATTGCCGATGGTTGCCGCCGCACCGTCGGCGCCGCCCCGAGTTCCCGATACTCCGCCCATGCCTTTTCCACCGCCGGACGGCAGTAACGCAGGCTGCTGACGTTCCTCTGCTTCAACTCCGGCGAAGCCGCCTGCCGTTCGGCGCGCCGCTCGAAGACTCTCCGGATGCTCTCGAGCACAAGGTGGAGCGGGACGCCCTGCCGCCGCCAGTCGTCCGCCAGGCGCCAGTCGGCCGGACTCAGGAGCAGGGGCGTTCCCCGCAACCGGATGAACTCCTCCTCGATCGCCTCGAAGTAGTCGCGGTCCCCGCTGTCGGGATCCGCTCCGGACGTCACGCCTCGATGACCTCGCCCGACGCGATCGTGCGCAGGCCCGCGGAGGTCCGCAACCGAAAGCGTCCGCCTTCATCGAAGCCCGCGAACCGCCCCGAGACCGTCTCGCCGCCGATCCGGCAGCTCACCTCGTCGCCCTCGCGATGGACGGTGCAGCGACGGTACGCATCCAGGGTGTACTCCACGTCTCCCGCGCGACCCAGCTCGGCTTCCAGCGAAGCGGCGAGCCGTGCGGCGACGGCCGCCCGTGAGGGTCGCTTTCCGGTTTCGAGCGCGATCGACGTCGCGACCGGCGTCGGGAGCTCCCCTGCTTCGCCGAAGTCGTAGTTCACGCCGAAACCGATCAGGGCCACCGTCTCGCCGCCCTTGCCGACCACCGTCTCGATCAGGATCCCGGCGATCTTGCGGTCGTCGACGAGCACGTCGTTCGGCCACTTCAGGCGCGCCCGGCCGTCGACGAAGCCGGTCAACGCGCGGCACACGCCGATGCCGGCCAGAAGCGGCAGCGCCCCGAGCTGATCCTCCAGGGGACCCGCGCCAGCGATCGGCAACGGCTGCAGCCGGGTGCAGTAGAGGCCGCGTCCCGCGGTGCTGACCCAGGAGCGACCCTGTCGACCCCGGCCCGCCGTCTGTTCGAACGCCACGACCAGGGCCGCGGGCGGCGTCGACTCTTCCTCGAAGGACCGCTCGACCAGCGCCTTGACGAAGCGGTTGGTCGAATCGACCGTGTCCATCAGCACGAGGTTGCCCGGCAGGGGCGGCGACCAGGACAGCAGTTCCCCGGTGAACTGGTCGAATGCCTCGGAGCGATCCGCCATAGGGGCGGGAAGGCTAGCGCAGACGCGCCTTCGACTCCCAGCCGCCGAGCGCTTCGGACATCCGTTGGCGACGCTCCTCCAGTTCGGCGAGCCGGGCGCGGTTGCCCTCGATCACGTGGGCCGGGGCGTTCTCCAGAAACCCGGGGTTCGAGAGACGGCCCCGGGCGCCGGCGATCTCGCCGTCGATCTTCTTCAGGTCCCTGGCGAGCTTCGCGCGCTCGGACTCGCTCATCGCGGGGGCCTCGACCTCGAACGCGAGGTTCACGCCTCCGGCGCGGTCCCGAACCGACTCGGCCGGTCCGTGACCCGCGGTCACCTGAGCGACACCGGCAACGGTGCCCAGCAGGGATGCCTGTTCGACGACGAAGGCGATCAGGTCCCGATCGCCGTCCTCCACGAAGACCGACATCTTCGCGGCCCCGGCGAGGTTCCGCTCGCGCCGCAGACTCCGGGCCGCCTGGACCACGGCGATCACGGCGTCCATGCCCCGCTCGACCTCGTCCGAGACCAGGTCGTCGTCGCTCAGCGGATAGGCGTGAAGCGCGATGCTCTCCGGTGCCCCGGAGCCGGCAGTCGAAGCGCGCGACAGGCGCTGCCAGAGCTCCTCGGTCAGGTGCGGCATCACCGGATGCAGCAACCGAAGACTCGATTCGATCGTGAACAGAACGGTCTCGGCGACCCGCGGCCGCGGCGACCTTCCCGAGAGGGCCGGCTTCGCGAACTCGATGTACCAGTCGCAGAGTTCGTGCCAGAAGAAGTGGTAGAGCGCGTTGCAGGCCCGGTCGAAGCGAAACTCCTCCAGGGCCCCGTTGACCGCGGCCGCCGTGGCCGACAGGCGGGAGAGGATCCACCGTTCGGGCGCCGCCAGATCGTCGCCGAGCAGCTCGGCGACCGAACCCGGAACGCTCGCCCCCTCGGTGCGCGCCAGAGCGAACCGGACCGCGTTCCAGATCTTGTTGCCGAAGGCGCGATAGCCGGCCATCCGCTCCAGGTCGAGCGGAATGTCGCGCCCCGGCACGTCGAGCACCGCCAGGGTGAAGCGCATCGCGTCGGCCCCGTACTCCTCGATGAGGTCCATCGGGTCGACCGTGTTGCCCTTGGTCTTCGACATCTTCTCGCCGTCGGCG
This sequence comes from Candidatus Multivorans thiocomprendens, assembly GCA_027493375.1. Taxonomy (GTDB): domain Bacteria; phylum Acidobacteriota; class Thermoanaerobaculia; order Multivoradales; family Multivoraceae; genus Multivorans; species Multivorans thiocomprendens. Next base: position 25,545 of record JAPVWO010000073.1, read on the forward strand.
TCCCGAACCAGCCCGGTCAGGTGGACCGCCCGGAATGGCACGTCGCCGTAAAGGTGCCGCGACAGCATGACCATGCGCGCCACCCAGAAGAACAGGATGTCGAAGCCCGTGATCAGGACCTCGGTCGGATACCAGGTGCGGAGGTCCGCTGCTTCCTCGTCCGGCCAGCCCAGCGTGGAGATCGGCCACAGCCCGGAGGAGAACCAGGTGTCCAGCACGTCCGGGTCACGGGTCAGCTCGGCGGTGCCCGCCTGTTTCTCGGCGGCGGCGCGATCCATCGCCACGTAGCAGGCGCCGTCCGCGTCGTACCAGGCCGGAATGCGGTGGCCCCACCAGAGCTGGCGCGAGATGACCCACGGCCGGATGTTTCGGAGCCAGTGCTCCCAGGTCCGGTCCCAGGAGGAGGGAATCAGCCTGATGTCGCCGTCCTCGACCGCCGCGAGGGCCTCCCGTGCCATGCCTGAGACGTCCGCGAACCACTGCGGCGACAGCATCGGCTCGATCGGCTCGCCGCTCCGCTGGGAGTGGCCGACGCCGTGGACGTGAGGTTCGACCCTGACCAGCCGCCCCTCGGCCTCCAGCCGTTCGACCACGCGGCGCCGGGCCTCGAAGCGATCCAGACCTTCGAAATCGGGCCCCGCCTCGGCGGTCATCCGACCGTCGAAGTCGATCACGCGCACGCCCGGCAGGTCGTGACGGCGGCCGATCTCGTAGTCGTTCGGATCGTGGAACGGCGTCACCTTGACCAGCCCGGTGCCGAACTCGGGGTCGACGTGCTCGTCGGCAACCAGCCGGAGACGCCGGCCGAGGAGGGGCAACCTGGCCGTGCGGCCGGCGAGGTGGCGGTAGCGCTCGTCCTCCGGGTGGAAGGCGACGGCGGTATCCCCGAGCATCGTCTCGGGCCGCGTCGTGGCCACGACGAGCGGCTCCTCGGCCGCGGAGGTTTCCGCAAGCGGCTCCAGGCGGTAGGCGAGGTGGTAGAGGCGTCCCTGAACCTCGCGGTTCTCCACCTCGAGGTCGGAAACCGCCGTCCGCAGCACCGGCGACCAGTTGACCATGTGCTCGCCACGGTAGATCAGCCCCTCTTCGTACAGGCGCACGAACGCCGTGCGCACGGCGCGCGCGAGGCCGTCATCGAGCGTGAAGCGCTCGCGGGACCAGTCGCACGACGCGCCGAGGCGCTGCAACTGGCCGCGGATGTTCGCGTGATACTCGTGCTTCCATTGCCAGACCCGCTCGACGAACTTCTCCCTGCCGAGTTCGGTCCGGCTCGAGCCCTGCTCTTCCAGGCGCCGCTCGACCATGAGCTGGGTCGCGATGCCGGCGTGATCCGTTCCGGGCAGCCACAGCGCGTTGTCGCCTCGCATCCGCCGCCAGCGCGTGACCAGATCCTGCAGGGTGCTCTGCAGGGCATGTCCCATGTGCAGCTTGCCGGTGACGTTCGGTGGCGGAATGAGGATGCAGTACGGCTTCGGCCCCTTGCCTTCCGGGTCGCCCTTGCCTTCCGGATTGGCAGCACAGCGGTACAGGCCCTGTTCGTCCCACCACGCCTGCCACTTTCCTTCGTAGGAGGCGGGTTCGAAGCGCTTCTCCATCTCGGGGGCCGGCGCTTGCGCGTTGACGGAGGTCCCGCCGCCCGCCATCAGCGACCGGCCCCGCCGGCCGGCCCCGACCCCGCCAGCCAGCGGTTCAGGTAGTCGACGATCGCGGCCGTGCTGGAGCCCGGCGGAAAGACCTCGTCCACGCCGGCGGCCCTGAGCCCCTCGATGTCCGCGTCGGGAACGATGCCCCCGGCGAACACGAGCACGTCGTCGGCCCCGGCGACGTGCAGGCCCTCCACCACCTCCGGCAGCAGGGTGTTGTGGGCGCCGGAGAGGATCGACAGACCGACGGCCCGCACGTCCTCCTGCACGGCCGCGGCGACGATCTGCTCCGGCGTCTTGCGAAGGCCGGTGTAGATCACCTCGAAGCCCGCGTCGCGCAGCGCTCGCGCGACCACCTTGGCGCCGCGGTCGTGGCCGTCCAGCCCGGGCTTGGCGACGAGAATCCGGTGCGGAGCCATGGCTCCGGGGCGCTCGGCGATCAAGGCGCCGCCTCCCGGCGGAGCCCGTACTGCTCCATCTTCTTGTACAGGTTGCTCCTCGGCGTCCCGATGGCCTTCGCGGTACGGGTCACGTTCCAGCCGTGCTCCTCGAGCTTCTTCGCCAAGTACATGCGTTCCGAGCTTTCCTTGAATTCGCGCAGGGTCGGAAGCGCGAGAATAGCCTCCGAGAGGCCGCCGCGCACGGAACCCGCAAGCCTGAGGACGGCTGCCCGGTCGATCTTGTCGCCCGGGCTCAGGATCAGCACGCGCTCGAGCAGGTTCTTCAGCTCCCGGACGTTGCCGCGCCACGGCATCGCCTCCAACTGCCGTATCGCACCGGGGGTCAGGCTCTTCTGGCGGTAGTTGTTCTCGATCGCGAAACGCTCGATGAAGTGCTCCACCAGCAACGGAAGATCCTCGAGGCGCTCGCGCAGCGGCGGCGCGTGTACCGGAACGACGTTCAGACGGTAGAAGAGATCCTCGCGGAAGCGTCCGGCCTCGATCTCCGCCGGAAGATCGCGGTGCGTCGCGGCCACGACCCGGACATCGACCGTCGTCGCCATCCTGGCGCCGACCGGTTCGATCTCGCCGCTCTGGAGAGCGCGCAGCACCTTCGCCTGGGTGCGGGCGGACATGTCGCCGATTTCGTCCAGAAAGATCGTGCCGCCGTCGGCGGCCGTGAACTTCCCCACCTGGCGCCGCACCGCGCCGGTAAAGGCGCCCTTCTCGTGACCGAAGAGCTCGGACTCGATCAACTCGTCCGGAATGGCAGCGCAGTTGACCTGCACCAGTGGCATTTCGCTGCGCTGGCTGCCGGCGTGAATCGCGCGCGCGACGAGTTCCTTGCCGACTCCGCTCTCGCCCGTGATCAGCACGGTGGCCGGAGTCGGCGCGGCGCGCTCGATCGTGGCCCGGAGCTCCCGCATCGCCGGAGACTCTCCGACCAGCTCGGAGGGCGCCCGCCGGAGTTCCCGGTTCTCGTCCCGGAGCCGTTGCCGCTCGACGGCGTTGCGAAGAGCCAGGAGAACCCGGTCGCGCTCCAGCGGCTTTTCCAGGAAGTCGTACGCACCCAGGCGTGTCGCCTCGACGGCCGCGGCGATGTCGCCGTGGCCGCTGATCATGACGACCGGCATGTCGTGGCCCCGCTCGCGCAAGCCCGACAGGGTCGACAGACCGTCCATCTCGGGCATCTTGATGTCGAGCAGGACCGCGGCCGGAGGCCTCGTCATCACTCGCCTCAGCGCTTCCCGGCCGTTCGCCGCCTCGTCAACGCGGTAACGCTCGAACTCGAGGATCATCCGGAGCGACGCCCGGATCGACTCCTCGTCGTCGACCACGAGCACGCGCGGGCCTGTTGGCCGCGTCAAGGGAACAACCTCCGCGAGAGCGTCAGGGTACTTCGATGACCGAGAAGAGCCGCTGGCCGCCCGGGAGAAGCGCTTGGACGCGGACGAGATCCCCGGACTCGAGGTCGGCCGCCGCCTCCTCCAGATCGCCGAGACTCTCGATCGCGGCGTCGTTGATGCCGACGATCACCAGCCCTTCCTGGAAGCCCTTTTCCGCGAACACGCTGCGAGCGGAGACGCCGGCTACGAAGACGCCGCGCTGCCCGCGGTCCAACTGGGCGCGCTCGCGCAGGGTCCGTGTCAGCGGCCGGAGTTCCAGGCCGAGCCAGTCCATGCTCTCCTCGCGAGGCGGCGCGGCCGGCGTCGGTTCCTCCTGCTCCGCGATGAGGGACGGCCGCTCCTCGAGCCTGACGTCTAGTCGGATGCGTTCGGAGTCGCGCAGCACCTGCAGGAGAACGTCGCGACCCGGCGGCAGCGCGGCCACGTAGTCGATCAGGTCGCGCGTCCCCTCCACTTCATGCTCGTCCACCCCGAGGATGACGTCGCCGGCCTCGACTCCCGCCTTCTCCGCCGGAGTGTCCGATTGAACGTTCGAGACGAACGCTCCATCCGGCCCCTCCAGCCCGTAGTAGCGGGCCTCGATGTGCTCCAGGTCGCGAATGTTGACGCCCAGATAACCTCGCCGGACCCGGCCCGTGTCGCGTAGCTGGGGAAGCACCCCTTCGAGCACGTCCACGGGCACCGCGAAACCGATGTTCTCGGCGAACGCCTTGCCGGTCGCGATCCCGACCACCTCCCCGGCGGTGTTGACCAGGGGGCCGCCGGAGTTGCCGAGGTTGATCGCCGCATCGGTCTGGATGTAGTTCGCGAAGTCGGCGCGGTTGTTCTCGATCGGAATCGATCGTCCCTTGGCGCTGACCACGCCGACCGTCACCGATGCTTCGAAGTTCAGGGGATTGCCGATCGCCATGACCCAGTCGCCTACCCGGAGCGCGTCCGAGTCGCCGAGAGGCAGGTGCGGAAGCTCCTCGCCGGCGTCGATCTTGAGCAACGCCAGATCCGTCTCCCGGTCCCGGCCCTTGACTTCGGCGGGATAGTCGCGGCCGTTCATGCCGACCTGGATCCTCTCCGCCCGCTCGACCACGTGGTTGTTCGTCACGATCCAGCCGTCGGCGGAGATCAGGAAGCCGCTCCCGGCGCCGGGGAAGCGCTGCTCCTCCTGCTCCGGGTCCGGCTGTCCCGGAAGGCGCCGGAAGAAGTCCTGGAATCCCCGGAGCTCCGGCGCCTCCTCGATCCGCACGACCTTGACCGTCACGACCGCCGGCAGAACCGCCTCCGCCAGATCGGCGAAGCTGTCGATCGCGGTCCTCGCGTGGCGCTCGACCCGTCTCGCCTGCTCGTTCCGCGCGTCCTTCTCCGCCGCCACGGCAGGCAGGACCGTTTCCTCGGCGCGCGTCGGTTCGGTGAGGTTCAGCCCACCGGCGATGATCATGCCGAACACCAGGGCCCCGGCGACCATCAGGGCGGTGAAGAGGATCTGCTTCTTTGTGTTCATCGTTCGCAAGTTCCAGTTCAGGTAGGGGAAGCAGGTGCCGCGGCGGGGCGGCGCCTGGAGCATACAACCGTAGAGCGCCGGCCTCTCCGACGCCTCGCTGCCACAACCTGCAAGTCGCCTGCCAACGCGGTTGACCACCAGCACGCGGCCGACTTGCCCGCCTGGTCCTTGCCGCTTTGGAGCACCCCGCCGCCGCTGTCACGCCCACTCGTTGAAGGCGCGCCATTCTGGCACGACCGGCCGGTAATGGCTTGCCGGACCGAGCCGACCGTTGTATAGTCACTGCCCGACCGTCGGCGCTTCTCCTCCGGAGAGCGAAACCGCCGAATACCGGCTGTCGGCTGCTGAGAGTGGGTGCTTCGGCCCGCTCTTTTTTGTTCTAAGAGATCACGAATTTTCCAGCAAAGAACCGACTCTGCCGCCACATGACCTCTCTCGAGCCTGTTCGCGAGTTCCGGGCCCCCGTCCGGCCGGCGACTGCCGGGTCATCGCACGGGGCGCGACGCGACGTGGGAAACCCAATCGACACCGACCTTCTCCGCCGGCTTGAACGCCTGGCCGGGAGCCATGGTTGCGATCTGCTCGAGGCGGCGTTCCGGGGCGGCCGCCTGCGCCTGGTGGTCGACCATCGTGACGGCGTCACGCACGATCTCTGTGCGTCCGTCTCCAGGGAAGCCTCCGTCCTCCTCGACGCGGAGGACTTCGGACCGGCCTCGGGATACGTGCTGGAGGTCAGTTCCCCCGGTCTCGATCGGGAACTCTACGGAGTCCGCGATTACGAGCGGTTCAGCGGCAACCGCGTCCGGGTGACGTACATCGACGCCGGCGCCACCCGCCGGCGCACGGTGCGGGGAGAGCTCCTCGGCCTGAGTCCCGACGATCCGGGCATCGCACTCATCCGCGAGGACGACAGCGGCGACACGCTGCGCCTCACCATCGACAGCATCCACAAGGCCAGGCTTCTGGTCGAACTCTGACGCCGGGGATTCCACATATGGCTCAGACCCAAACACCCGAAGTGAACATCAACGAGGTTCTCAGGCAGGTCGCGCACGAGAAGGACATCGACCTGGACAAGTGGATCGTGGCCCTCGAGGACGCGGTCGCATCGGCGGCCAAGAAGCAGCACCACATCAAGGAACCCGTGCGCTCCTACATGGACCGCGAGACCGGTCAGTTCAGCGCCTTCAGCTATCGAACAGTGGTCGACGAGGTCGAGGATCCGTTCGCCGAGTGGACCCTGGACGAAGCTCGCGAGCACAAGGAGGACGCCGAGCTGGGCGAAGAGATCGAGTTCCCCATCTCGACCGAAGGGCTCGGCCGGATCGCGGCCCAGTCGGCCAAGCAGGTGCTCTACCAGCGCATCCGCGAAGCGGAACGCGAGAAGATCTTCAACGAGTTCGAGCACCGGGTCGGCGAGGTCGTGAACGGCACCGTCCGGCGGTTCGAGCGGGGCGACATCATCGTCGATCTCGGCCGGACCGAGGCGATCGTTCCCCGGAGTGAGCAATCGCGCCATGAGCGCTACAGCCAGGGCGAGCGCATCCGCGGCGTGATCGTCGAGGTCCACAAGCAACCCAAGGGGCCGCAGGTGGTCATGTCGCGAACCGATCCGCGTCTCCTGGTCAAGCTGTTCGAGATGGAGGTGCCGGAGATCTACGACGGCACCGTGGTCATCAAGACCGCGGTGCGCGCCCCGGGCGAGCGCGCGAAGGTAGCGGTGCTCAGCCGCGAGCGGGACGTCGATCCGGTCGGCGCCTGCGTCGGCATGAAGGGTTCCCGCGTGCAGTCGATCATTCGCGAACTCCGGGGCGAGAAGATCGACATCATCGAGTTCTCGGAGGACCAGGTGACGTTCGCGCAGAGCGCTCTCGCGCCGGCCCGGATCACTCGGGTCTCGGTGACCCACGAGGGCGCGACGCCGCACCTCGACGTGATCGTCGAGGACGAGCAGCTCTCCCTGGCGATCGGCAAGCGAGGCCAGAACGTGCGCCTCGCCAGCGAGCTGATCGGAGCGCGCATCGACATCAAGAGCGAGTCGGACGTCAAGGACGAGGTCGCGGACGCCCTGGCCAGGATGCTCAACGTCGACATCGGCGGAGACAAACTCGACCTCACCGAGATCGACGGAGTCGACGAGGACCTGGCCGCGGCGCTTGAAGGGGCCGGCTTCGGCGAGCTCGAAGCCCTGCAGAGCGCCGGTTCGGAGGCTCTCAGGATGGTGCCCGGGGTCGATGAAGCGGTGGCCGTCTCGATCGTCGACTGGGCCGCGGCGCAGGCCTCGCCGGAGGACGCCGTGGCCGCGCCGGACAGCGAAGGCGCCGCGGTGGACGAAGAGGACTTCATGGCGGCGCTCACCCGCGTGTTCGAGGAGGAGTCCGGCGCCGCCGCGGAGGAGTCCGGGCAAGAGGCGCCGGCGAGCGGCGACGATTCGGAGAACGGCCAAGCCTAGGCTCGCCGGGTAAGGACGAGCGAGTCAATAGGAACGGGTCAATAGAGACTTTGGGGGAGGACCGAGGACTTCATGGGCAAAATCCGGCTGCAGGACCTGGCCAAGCGGATGAACGTGGCCGAACAGGACTTGCTGTTCAAGTTCCGTTCGATCGGTGTGCGCGTCGAGGGAGAAGACGCCATGATCGACACGGACATCATCAAGGCCCTGCTCGAGGGCAAGAAGATCGCCGGCCCCCAGCGCGAAGTCATTCTCCGCGATCGCGCGGCGCCGCCGGCGGCGCCCCGACGCCGGCCCATCTCGAGCCTCCGGCCGCCCGCGGGTCCGATGCGTCCGAACCGCCGCCGTTCGATCGTCCACAAGCAGACGATCCGCACCCTGACGCCCACGGAGCCCAAGCCGAAACCGCCTACTCCGGAGGAACTCGCTGCGAAGGAAATCGCCGCGGAGGAAGCAGCCGCGGCGGCGCGGGCGCCCGCCCAACCCGCCGAGGCGCCCCCCGCGACATCGGCCCCGCCCGGAACTCCGAAGACCGATCCCGCCTCCACAC
>JAPVWO010000074.1 GCA_027493375.1 Candidatus Multivorans thiocomprendens
GCCCTGCGACTCCGGCAGCGCCGGCGAAGCGCCGACGAGGACCTGGACACGTACCTGCGGCAGGTGGAGCAGGAGACGGCGACCTGACTGTCGTCGCGACGATCGCCCTCGTCGCCGCCGTCCTCGCCGGCCTGGGAGTCGGTCTCGCGTTCCTGCCGCGCGAGGCCGCGGCGCGCGCGGCCGCGCTCGAGTTGCAGCGCGCCGACCTCGTGAACCGGCGCGAGGACCTGGTCGCCCGGCTGAAGCAGGCCGGGCTCGAACCCGCCGACCGCCAGCGGCTCCAGGTTTCGACGGCCCGGGTGCTGAAGGAACTCGACGAGGTCGAGGAGGCGATCGCCGGGATCGGCCCGCAAGGCCGCGCCAGGCGGCAGGAAGCGGCGCCGGCCGGCCGCGCCTTCGTCCAGGCGCACCCCCTGCTCTCCGGCGTCCTGCTCGGCGGCGGCGTGGTCGGCCTGGTCGCCGCGCTGGTCATCTGGGCGCAGACCGACGCCCGACCCGATCCACAGGCCGAGCAACAGATGGCGCAGGGCGGAGGCGAGACGGACTTCCGCGGCCAGCAACCGCTCCCGCCCGAACTCGCGTCCCGAGCCGAGGCACTGCAGCGACAGATCGAGGCGGATCCCTCGGACCTCGACGCGATGCGCTCCCTGATGCAACTGATGCTCACGGGCGGACGCGCCTTCGACGCCTTCCAGACCGCCCAGCAGGCGCTGGAGATCGCCCCCGAGGACCCCGACGCGCACTTCGTCTCCGGCATCGTGCGCCTCCAGATGGGCCAGACCCAGGTCGCCCTCGACGCTCTTGACCGGTCGCTCCGAAGCGACCCCGGTCACGAGCAGGCAGCCCTGATGCGGGGTCTCCTCCTGCTGCAACTCGGCGACCGCGACGGCGCCATCGCGACCTGGGAGAGCGCCAACGCCGCCCGCGCCAGCCCCCGCCTCGAGCAGGTCACCACGATGGCCCGCGAAGGCAAGACGGTCGACGAGATCGTCAACAGCCCGCTCTGACCGGTCGCGCGGCGGCGGTTGGACACCCGCCCGGAGGGGGCGAGCCCGTGCGCCAGGAAGCCCCTCTGCTCTAGGTCTTCCCTCGACCCAATCCCAACTGCCGAACGATCTCCGCCGCCACATCCCGCTTCCGTTCGGTGCCCCGAGTCCTGATTCTCAGATCCGCCTGCCGGTACGAGTCGAGCCGGCTCTCATAGAGCGCCCGCGCCTGGTCCGGCGACTCGAACAGCGGCCGGCGCTTGTGGGACTGCTGGGCGCGGCGGCTGAGGGCCTCCCACGGCGGGTCGAGCCAGACGCTGGTGCCCAGTTCCGCGATCAGGCAGCGGTTCCGTTCCAGGGTGAAGACGCCGCCACCGGTGGCGATCACCGCCTGATCGACTGCGGCGCAGCGTTCGAGCGCCGCCGTTTCGCGTTCGCGGAACCAGCTCTCGCCGCGTTCGACGATCAGGTCGGCCACCGGCTGGCCCTCGCGCTCGGCGATGTCCGAGTCGAGGTCCAGAAACGGCCAGCCCAGGTCCCGGGCCATCCGCCGGCCGATCCTGCTCTTGCCGGCCGCCATGAAGCCGACGAGGAAGACGCGCATGGCAAAGCCGAAACGGTCAGTCGCCGTGCTTGTGCGCCCGCTCGCTCTTCAACGCCCGCACCAGGAAGAACGTGAAGCCGCCCCACACGAAGCCGCCGATCAGAACCAGGACGAGGATGGCGAGCGGGGACATCGGCCAGGACTATACGTGACCCGCTGTTTCGCCTGCCCCGTATGGACTCGACCCTCAGGCGAGCGCTCGCAGCAGCAGCCGGCAGGAGGCGGCGAGGTTTCCCGGATCGAGGGCCGAGACGACCGCCACCGCGTCGGCCCCGGCCTCGATCACACGTGGCGCGCCTTCCGCGCCGATGCCGCCGATCCCGATCAGGGGCTTCGAAGTGACCTCCCTGGCTTCGGCGACGCCGGCGAGCCCGACCACCGGATCGGGACGTTCCTTCGTCGTCGTCCCGAACACCGGTCCGATCGCCAGCGTGTCGACCGCCGGGTCACTCTCGGCCTCCTCTGCCTGTTCGCGGCCGTGGGTCGAGCGGCCGATCGGACATGCAGGAGGAACCGCCCGCCGCGCCGCGGCGGGCGGCAGGTCGTCCTGGCCGAGATGGAGACCGACGCGGAGACCGGCGCGCGGGCCGCTCGCCAGCACGCCGGCGATCGCGGCGCTGTCGTTGATCCACAGCAGCGGCGCGTCGTCTTCGCCGTCCGCGCCTGACGCCTCCTCGAACATCGGTCCCACCGCCTCGGCCAGCCGCCACGCGGCGAGGTCCGGCACCCCCTTGGCCCGAAGCTGGATCCAGCGGACGCCGCAGTCGAGGAGGGTGCGGACCGCACCGGCCACGGCCGCCGGTTCGGAGCCGAAGAAGCCCGTGTCGACGATCGCGTAGAGACGACTCGCCGGGGGACGCAACACCGGTCGCCGAGCGTTCATCCCTCTCCCTGCCGCTCGAGCCGATCGAGGAAGCCGGTGTCCAGCTCGGCATCCGCGAACGGCCTCGACTCGACGATCCTGCGCATGAGCGGCAGCGTGGTGCGGATGCCGTCGATCTCGAACTCGCGGAGCGCCCGGGCCATCCTCGATGTCGCCTCGGCGCGGTCCTTGCCGTAGGCGACCACCTTGGCGAGCAGCGAGTCGTAGTGCGGCGGCATCGCGCCCCCTTCGACGCCGTGGCTGTCGACCCGGACGCCGGGGCCCGCGGGCGGCCGGTAGCGGCGCAGCGTGCCGGGCGATGGCGCGAAGGTCTCCGGATCCTCGGCGTTGATCCGGCACTCGATCGCGTGGCCCGAGGGCTCGATGCCGTCCGGGAGTCCCAGGGGCTCGCCGGCCGCGGCGACGATCTGGAGCTTGACCAGGTCGACCCCGGTCACCGCCTCGGTGACCGGATGCTCGACCTGGATGCGAGTGTTCATCTCCAGGAAGCAGAAGCGGTCCCCATCGACCAGGAACTCGACCGTTCCCGCGTTCGAGTAGCCGACCCGCCTGGCAAGCCGCAGCGCGGCTTCGGCCAGCGACCGGCGGAGCTCGGAACCGATCGAGGGCGCCGGCGCTTCCTCGAGCAGCTTCTGGTGCCGGCGCTGAATCGAGCAGTCGCGTTCGCCGAACTGCAACGCGCGGCCGAACGAATCGCCGAAGACCTGCACTTCGATGTGGCGCGGCCGCTCGACCAGGCGCTCCAGCAGGAGCTCGCCGCTGCCGAAGGCTGCCTGGGCCTCGCTCGCGGCGGCGTCCACGGCCGCTTCGAGACCGGCCCGGTCGCGAATCGCCCTCATGCCGCGGCCGCCGCCTCCCGCCGCGGCCTTCAGCATCAGCGGGAAGCCCGTGTCTTCGGCCAGCGCCACCGTCTCCTCGAGCGATGCCGGCACCGGGCCGCCCGGCAACACCGGCACGTCGGCCGCGATCGCGGCATCGCGCGCCCTCCGCTTGTCGCCCAACGTACGGATCGCGGACGGCGACGGTCCGATCCAGGCCAGACCGCAACGTCCGACGGCGTCGGCGAAGTCCGCGTTCTCGGCCAGGAAGCCGTACCCCGGATGAACCGCCTCCGCGCCGGTGATGCTCGCCGCGGCGAGCAGGTTCTGCTGGTGCAGGTAGCTCGCCGCGGGAGCCGGCGGACCGACACAGACGGCCGCGTCCGCCAGGCGCACATGAAGCGATTCCCGGTCGACGGTGCTGAAGACCGCGACCGTTTCGATGCCGAGATCCCGGCAGGCGCGAATGACCCGGACCGCGATCTCGCCGCGGTTCGCGACCAGGACCTTCCGGAACGGCCGCGCGGCGCGCGCCGGCAGCGCGGCGTTCAAGTCTGGATCACAAACAGAGGCGCGCCGAACTCGACCGGGTCGCCGTTGTCCGGCACCACGGAAGAAACCGTTCCCGAGACGTCGGCCTCGATCTCGTTCATCAGCTTCATCGCCTCGACGATGCAGACGACCTGGCCCTTCTCGACCCGGCCGCCGATCTCCACGTAGGGCGGAGAGTCCGGGCTCGGCGCCGCGTAGAACGTCCCCACGATCGGCGACGTCAGCACGTGCCCGTCGAGCGCGGGCTCCTCGGCCGCGGGCACATCCTCGAGGGTCGGCGGCGGCGCCTCCTCTGTTGCCGACGCCGGGGCCGGCGCCGCCGTGGCACGCGGCGCCGTTGCGGCGCCGGCCCGATCGCCCCCCACCCGCAGGTAGACACCATCCACCTGGTACTCGACCGAGAGATCCGAGCCGCCCCGGCGCTCCTCGGCCACGAAGCGAATCAGAGCCTGGAGTTCCTCATTGCTCAGCACGGTCCGCCACCTCCCGGGCGCGGATTGTAGCCCGCGGCGGGAGCACTCTCAGCCGCTCCAGCGCTTCGCGGGCCCGCAGGTTCTCCGGGTCGGCCGAAAGCACACGCTGGAAGATGGCGATTGCCTCCCTCCGGTGGCCCTGAGCCAGGTACAACTCGCCGATCGTCGCCGTCGGCCGCGGCGAGGTCGGGCGCTCCCCGGCGGCCACGGCCAGGCGGCCTACTGGCCCGTGACCTGGACGAACTTCGTCACCTCGTCGGACCCGAGCGAGTTGGTGGCCCGGAAGGTGACCGCGTAGGTGCCCGGCTCGTCGTAGGTGTGGGTCGGGTTCTGGCGCGTGCTCGTGTTGCCGTCGCCGAAGGTCCACAGCCAGCTCGTCGTGCGGCCGTCCGTCGTGTCCTCAAAGGCGACGAGCAGGTTGCGGGTATTGAAGGTGAAGTCGGCCCGAGGCAACCGCTGGATCGCGACGCTGACATTCGTCGTGACGAGCTGGCCGGCGCCGCTGCCGACGTCCACTCCGACCTCGAAGCTGTCTCCCGACACCGTGTCGAGATCGCCCGGGGTGACGACGAGCCGGTCCGACGCCGTGCCGTCCGCACCCGTCGAGATCAGGGTCCCGCCCGAATCGAGCGTGCCGATCTCCGTCCGGAAGTTCACCTCCGCCTTCTCGAGCGGCTGGCCGCGGTCGTCACGCACGATCGCCAGCAGATCCGCCTCGCCGCCGGTTTCGGGCACGCTGTTCGGGGTCACCTGAACCGTCACCGAAGCCGGCGACAGGCCGAGCTGCACGTCGATCGTCGCGGTCTCGGAACCGCCGGCGTTGGCCGACACCGTGGCGACGCCGAACTGGCCGTCGGCCTGAAGCATCGCCAGCGCTTCTCCCCGGTCGTCGACGCCGACACTGGGCGGAATCGTGCCGAGCGTCGTCGTGAGACGAACCAGCGTGCCGCGGCTGACCGGCGTTCCGTTCGGCCTGAGCGCGACGACCCGGATCTCCGCGCTCCCGTCCGAGGGAATGCGGTCCGGATTCGCGCTGATCGTGATCAGCGTCCCCGAAGGCGCAACCGGACTCGTCTTGTCGCACGCCGCGAAGACCGCCAGCAACAGGCTGGCGGCCATGGCGGCTGGCAGGAATCGGCGCCGTGTTTCCATCTCTCGAATCAGTATACGAACGCTGCCGGAAGCGCGTCTACTCGCCAGGGGCCCGTCCGGGGCCGACCCAGATCAGCCTGGTCACTTCGTCGGATCCCACCGAGTTGCCAGCCTGAAGCGTGACCGCGTAGCAGCCCGGCTCGGGGAAGGTGTGGGCCGGGCTCTGGCGCGTGCTCGTGGCGCCGTCTCCGAAGTCCCACTGTCTGCTTGTCACCTGACCCGCGGAAACATCCCTGAAGGCGACCAGCAGGCCGCCCGCGCTGTACTTGAAGGCAGCGTCCGGCTGTCGCTGGATGCGAACGGCGACGTCCTCCTTCACCAGTTGTCCGCCGCCCGAGCCGACCGCCGCCGCCAACCAGAACCTGTTCTCCTCCACCGCGGCAAGTTCAGCGGCGGTCACGGTGAGCCGATCGGTGACGCCACCGTCCGGTCCGGTTGTGACCAACCGTCCTCCAGAGCCGAGCGAGCCGGTCTGGGTGAGAAAGTTCACCCTCGCGTTCTCCAGCGGCCGCCCGCGATCGTCGCGTACGAGGGCGAACAGCTCGACCTCCCCGCCGGTCTCCGGCACGCTGCTCGGCGTTGCCTGGACCGTCACCGACCCGGCCGCAACTTCCACGCCTTGGGCAAGAGCCGGCTCCGCGGCAACGCCAGGCAGCACCGCGCCCACAATCGCTACCAGAACCAGGTGTGTTCGACGAGTTCCGATCATTCCGCTCCCTCCTTGATCCTGGTTTCCGACCGTCAAGGATCTCTACGGAGCCCCGCGGACCCGCGTCTACTGGCCGCCAAGGAACCGGCCTGGCGGCCGGTGCGCTTCCCGGCCGCCTTCGGAGGCGGCGGGTCAGCACCCTGGTGGCGCGTCCCCGCGCCACCAGCGTCACAGTCCGAGCGCCCGTCTTCGGGCGGTCGGATGTCAGACCCGCGCACCCAGCCTGTACCGTCTCAACGTCGGCCACCGACGACGTCCAGCCCGGAGCGGTCCGGAGAGGGGTCCCCAGCGGGCTGGAGGCAACCGACTCCCGGCGCCGCTACGCCCACCACCGCCGATGTGAAGGGCAGCCGACCGAAGCAAGCGCTTCCGATCCATCCACCCAGAAAGCGCGCGCGGCCGCTGGGGACCCCTCCCCGGACCGCTCCAGGCGGGTCAGCACCTACGCCGTAGCCGAAGACGACGCCGAAGACGGCCCCTGGCGGCGCTTCACGGCGCGCACGGCGGACAGGTTCTCGAGGGACTCCTGGAGACGATTGAGGTGCTTTCGGTTGCGCACGTCGACGACGACGTCGATGGCCGCCTCGCCGGCGCCGCGGCTGCGGCTCTCGATGTGGCGGATGTTGCTGCCCTGCTTGGCGATCGCCTCGGTCACCCGGGCCAGGACGCCGGGGCGGTCGCGCGTCTCGATGACCAGGGTGACCGCGAACATCGCGTCGTGGCGGCGCGCCCACTCGACCCGGATCTCGCGTTCCGGGTGGTACAGCAGGTTGCGCACGTTGGGGCAGTCCACCGAGTGGACCGACACGCCGCGGCCGCGGGTCACGAAGCCGACGATCTCCTCGCCCGGCAACGGACTGCAGCAACCGGCGAAGAAGGCGAGCATGTCGTCCTCGCCCTTGACGATCAGCTTCGCCTGGTCGCGCGGCATCACCTTGCTCACGGCCCGGCGCAGGCGGCCGGGCTCCTGGTCGCGGTGGCGCAGCCGCTCGGGCGGCAGCACCGCGCGGAGCACCGGCTTGACCGACCCGCGGCCGAAGCCGAGCCGGCTGAACAGCTCGTCGATGCCGGAGTAGCCCTCCGCGGCGATGAAGTCCGCCATCTCCTTCGACTCGAAGATCCGCCGCGGGCTCACGCGGTAGCGGCGCAGCTCGCTGGCCAGCAGCGTGCGGCCGATCTCGATCGCCCGCTTCTTCTGCTCCGCGTTGATCCAGTGGCGGATCTTGCTGCGCGCCTTCGGCGTGGCGACGATGTTCAGCCAGTCCCGGCTGGGCTCCCGGTTCGGGTTCGTCGTGATCTCGACGATGTCGCCGTTCTTCAGTCCGGTCCGCAACGGCACCAGCCGGCCGTTGACCCGGGCGCCGCTGCAGTGGTGGCCGAGCTCCGTGTGAATCCGGTAGGCGAAGTCGAGCGTCGTCGCGCCGCGCGGGAAGGAGAGCACGTCGCCCTTCGGCGTGAACACGTACACCTCGTCCGGGTACAGGTCGATCTTCAGCGCGCTCATGAACGTACGCGGATCGGGCGTCTCTTGCTGCCACTCCAGCAGTTGCCGCAGCCAGACAATGCTGCCGTCGTTCTCGTCCGTGTCGAGCTGGCCTTCCTTGTAGCGCCAGTGGGCGGCGACGCCCTCCTCAGCCAGCAGGTCCATCGCCCTGGTCCGGATCTGGACCTCGAAGGGCTGCCCCCCGCGCCCCACCACCGTCGTGTGCAGTGACTGGTAGAGGTTCGGTTTCGGCATCGCGATGTAGTCCTTGAACCGGCCCGGTATCGGATGCCAGAGCTGGTGGACGACGCCGAGCGCTGCGTAGGTGTCCTTGAGGTCCACGGTGATGATCCGGAACGCCAGGAAGTCGTACAGCTCCGGAAGGTCGATCTGGCGTTGCTGCAGCTTCCGGTGGATCGAGTAGTAGCCCTTGACCCGGTAGCTGATCTCGCCCTCGATGTCCGTCTTCCGCAACGCCTCCCGCAGGCGCTCGGCGATCCGCTCCGTCGTTCGCCGCGCCCCCTTGATCCGCTCGTCGAGCTGCTTGCGGAGGTCCCCGTACTGGTGCGGGTGCATGTGCTGGAAGGCCAGATCCTCAAGCAGCCACTGGATCCGCGACATGCCCAGGCGGTGCGCCAGCGGCGCGTAAATCTCAAGCGTCTCCCGGGAGATGCGCTTCCGCTTCTCCGCCTCCAGGTGCCCGAGGGTCAGCATGTTGTGAAGGCGGTCGACCAGCTTGACGACGATCACCCGCAGGTCGCGCGCCGAGGCGAGGATCAGCTTGCGGAAGCTCTCGGCCTGCACTTCGTCGCTGTGGACGTACTCGTGGCGGCCGATCTTCGACACGCCGTCCACCAGGTCCGCGATCTCGGACCCGAACCGGGAAGCCAGGTCCTTCTTCGTCGCCCCGGTGTCTTCCAGCACGTCGTGCAGGAGGCCGACCGCGACGCTCGTCTGGTCGAACTTGAGTTCGGCCAGCATGTGGGCGACGCCCAGCGGATGGCTGATGTAGGGCTTTCCCGACCGCCGCACCTGGCCCCTGTGGGCCAGTTCGGCGAAGTCGACCACGCCGCGCAGCCAGTCCTCGTCGCAGGCGCGCTCGTTCTCCTGGAGGCGGCTCAGGACATCGCCGATCCCCACGTCCCCAGGCTCGCGCAGCGGCGCCGGATCCCGGGGTCGTTCAGCAGCCTGAGCCATAGCCCGCTACCTACGCGGCCGCTGCCCTCTTCTCTCGTCGCGCGCGGCCAAAGGTGGTTTCCCAGATCAGGACGATCGGGCTCGCGACGTAGATCGACGAGTAGGTGCCGACGAGCACGCCGACGAGGAGCAGGAAGGAGAAGCCGCGGATCACGTCGCCGCCGAGGACGAAGAGGCAGCCGACGGCGAGCAGCGTGGTGCCGGAGGTCAGCGCGGTGCGCGACAGGGTCTGGTTCAGGCTCCGGTTCAGCACGTCGACAAGGGACTCCCGGCGGTTCCGCCGCAGGTTCTCGCGCACCCGGTCGAAGACGACGACGGAGTCGTTGACCGAGTAGCCGATGACGGTCAGGAAGGCGGCTATCGTGGTCAGGTTGAACTCGTAGCCCGCGAAGGCGAACAGACCCAGGCAGACGGCGACATCGTGGGCGAGGGCGACCAGGGCGCCGATCCCGAAGCGCAGCTCGAACCGGAACCAGATGTAGGTCAGGATGCCGGCCAGGGAGAAGGCGATCGCCAACAGGCCCTTGCGCCGCAGTTCGCCGCCGATCTGCGGCAGCACGCTGTCGCTCGACTGGACCGCGAAGTGGCCGAAGGTGGCGCCGTCCCTGATCACCGCCAAGGCCTCGGCACTGAGCGCTTCGCCCGGCCGTATCTCGGACCAGTCGCGGATCAGCCCACCGGTTCGGCGCAGGGCCATGACCTCGGCCGCCCCTTCCCGGTAGTGCTCCCGGGCGCCGATGTCGTCACCCGTCGCCCGCATGCCGTCCGGATCGGCGCCGAGCAGCATCGAGGCGAGCGCCTCGGTGCCCTGCCGGTTCAGGTCGAAGCCGCTGACGTCGCTGTTGTAGCGCCGCTCCAGCACCTCCTCGACCCGGGAGGCGCTGCTGCGCTGTTCCTCGTCGTCGGCGACCGGAGTCTTCAGGATGATGGCGTTGTCCCCCTCCTCGCCGAACGCCTGGATCGAGGCGTTCTCGATCCCCGCCTCCTGCAGCAGCCCGCGGAGCTCCTGGACGTCGGGCGGCTCGTCGAACTGCACGATCATCTGGGTGCCGCCGGCGAAGTCGATGCCCAGGTTCAACTGCCGGCTGAAGATGTAGCCGAGCGCCGCGATGACGGCCACCGCGGACAGGGTCAGGCACACGCGCCGCGCGCGCATGAAGTCGAAACTCGTGTTGCGGAAGAACTCCATCGACGTATCTCTAGATCGACAGGCGCTCGACGCGGGCCGAGCGCGACAGGAGCAGGTCGAACAGCAGCCGGCTGTTGAAGACCGCCGTGAACACCGAAGCCAGGATGCCCACGGTCAGGGTCACCGCGAAGCCGCGGATCGCGCCGGTGCCGAAGTTGATCAGGAAGATGGCCGCGATCAGGGTCGTGAGGTTCGCGTCGAGGATAGACGACCACGCCTTGCCGAAGCCCGAGACGACGGCCGCCTTGACCGTGCGGCCGTTGCGCAGTTCCTCGCGGATCCGCTCGAACACGAGGACGTTCGCGTCCACCGCCATGCCGATCGTCAGGATCAGACCGGCGATGCCCGGCAGCGTCAGGGCGGCGCCGAAGTAGGCGAGGACGCCGAACACCAGCACGAAGTTGAGCGCCAGCGCCACCATCGCGTTGATGCCCGAAGCCTTGTAGACGACCAGCATCGCCAGGATCACCAGCACGATGCCGAAGAGGAAGGCGCGGGTCCCCTGGTCGATGGAGTCCTGTCCGAGCGACGGGCCCACCGCCTGCTGCTGCAGGTAGTTGATCCCCGCGGGCAGGGCGCCCGAGCGCAGAACGGTCGCCAGGTCCTCGACCTCCTGCTGGGTGAAGGAACCGCGGATGATCCCGGAGTCCGAGATCCGGCCTTCGATGACCGGCGCCGACTGGACCTTGCCGTCCAGCACGATCGCCAGCGGCCGGCCGATGTTCGCCCCGGTCCAGTCCTCGAAGATCTGGGCGCCCTCGTGGGTGAGCGAGAAGTTGACCACCGGCTCCTGGAACTGCCCGATGCCGGCGCGCGCCGTCTTCAGGTCGCGGCCGGTGATCACGGGACGCCGCTCGAGCGCGTAGTAGACCTGCCCGAGCACGTTGCCGTCCTCGTCGCGCTGGTCCTGGGCGGCGATCTCCAGCTCCTCGGGCAGCGTGCCGCCGTAGCGGTCGAGGATCTCCTGGCGGTCGAATGCCGCTCCCCCGCTCTCCGGGTACACGGCGAGCCGGAACTCGAGGAAGGCGGTGTTCTTGATCAGGTTCTTCACCCGTTCCGGATCGTCGACGCCCGGAAGCTGGACGACCAGCCGGTTGCTGCCCAGGCCCTGGCGCTGGATCACCGGCTCGGCGACGCCGAACTCGTCGACCCGGTTGCGGATCGTCTGCAGGGCCTGGTCGATCGCCTGCTCGCGAATCGTGTTCACCTCGTCCGGCCGGCGCTCGAAGATCACGTCCTCGCCGCTGCGCCGCCAGGTCCAGTACGGCACGTTCTCCTCGATGATCACGGGAAGCAGGGCGTCCTGGTCGGGCGGCAGGCCGGAAAGCCGGAACCGGGCAGGGGTCTCGGTGACCGCGCTCGTGCCCTCGGCGCCCTGCTCGGCGAGTTCCTGGATCAGGCTGTCGATGTCCTTCTGCGCCTCGGCCCGCAGCGCGTCGTCGGTCAGCACCTCGAGCAGCAGGTGGATGCCGCCCCGGAGGTCGAGACCCAGGTTGATCGAGTCGGCAAGCGGGAAGGCCGAGAACGCGCAGGCCGAGACGACCGCCACCACGACCAGACCCCGCCAGAGCAGATTCCGGTTCATGACTTCGTCTCCTCGGCCAGGCCGGTGATCGACGACTTCGTGACCTTCACCCTGACCCCGTCCGCGATCTGCAGGATGACGGTGGTCGGCTCGGTCGACACGACGTCGCCGAAGACGCCGCCCTGGGTGAGAACGCGGTCGCCCTTCTTCAGCGCCTCCACCGTCGCCTGCAGTTGCTTGCGCCGCCGACGCTCCGGAGCGATCAGAAGGAAGTAGAAGATGGCGCCGATCAGGATGAGCGGCAGAAACTGAATGAGACCCGAGGGCCCGCCCCCCGTGGCCACAAACAGTGCGAAGTCAGGAATCATCTCTGGTGCTCCCAGCGGAGTGCTTGGCTAACGGCGGGCCGACCGGTCGCGGCCTGCACCGCAAAGGCGTACCCTATCGCCGTTCGGCCTCCGGTTGCCCCTCCGGATCGACTCCCGGCGCCCGCGCCGCCGCGAAAGCGGCCAGCTCGCCGCCGGCGACCGCCCGGCGCACCTCGGACATGAAGTCGAGGTAGAAGCGCACGTTGTGTTCGGTCGCCAGCACCTTGCCGGTGATTTCGCCGCAACGGAACAGGTGGTGCAGGAAGGCCCGGCTGTGGCGGCGGCAGACCGGGCAGCCGCAGGCCGGATCCACGGGCCGCGGATCCTCCCGGTAGCGGGCCTTCTTGATCCTGACGATGCCAGTGGACGAGAACAGCGTGCCGTGGCGGGCGTTGCGCGACGGCAGCACGCAGTCGAAGAGGTCGACGCCGAGGCCCACGGCGTGGAGGATGTCCGCGGGATGGCCGAGGCCCATCAGATAGCGGGGCCGGTCCTCCGGCAACACCGGCGCGACCCAGGACGTGGCCAGCCGGCCCAGTTCGCGCGCTTCGCCGACGCTGACGCCGCCGATCGCGTAGCCGTCGAAGGGCAGGGCGGCGAGGTCCTCCGCCCCCGCGATTCGCAGATCCTCGAAGAAACTCCCCTGCACGATGCCGAACAGGCCCGCGGTACCTGGGCCTCCTTCCGCTCCCCAGCGGTCCAGCGAGCGCCTCGCCCAGAGGTTCGTCCGCCCCAGCGCCTCGGCCGCCGCCTCCCGGTCCACCGGCCACGGCGGGCACTCGTCGAGCACCATGGCCGCGTCCACCCCGACCTGCTCCTGGAACTCCACCACCCGCTCGGGCGTCAGCTCGACCGTGCCGCCGTCGTGGGGGCTCCGGAAGGTGACGCCCAGGTCGTCGACCCGCCGCAGCCCGGCCAGACTGAACACCTGGTAACCGCCGCTGTCCATCGCCAGCGGACCGTCCCAGCCGATGAACTCGTGCAGGCCGCCCAGACCGGTGATCCGCTCGGCGCCCACCCGCTCCAGCAGGTGGAACAGGTTCGTCATCAGGAGCCGTGCTCCGGCCGCCTCCAGCACCTCCTGGCTCAGGCCCTTCACCGCGCCCAGCGTGCCGACCGGCATGAAGGCCGGCGTCTCGACCTCGCCGTGGGCCGTGGTCAGGCGGCCGAGACGGGCGAGCCCGTCACGCGAGACGACACGGAAGCCGAAGCCGCTCAGTTGAGATCGATCTCGGTGACTTCGACGTCGTCGGGCAGCGCCAGGGTGAACTCCGAGTCGTCGATCGGCTCGTTCAGGACCACGTCTTCGAGGGTGACGAGCCGCTCGTCGCCGCTCGCGTGGACGATCCTGAACCTCCGGGGCAGGAAGCTCGCCGGATCGATCCAGATGTCGATCGCCCGCACCCTCCGCGCCACGCTCCGGTAGTCCGGCGTCAGGTGCAGGTAGAAGGGATCCCCTTCCGCCTGGGGGAACTCCGCCCGCACCGCGAAGTACTTCATCAAGGTCTCGAGGTTGCCGGCGGGCCCCATGTACTCGAGCACCTGCTCGGACAGACGGCCCACTTCCGTCACCCTGGCGGTGCCGAGATCGACATACCAGGTGGTGGCCGTGTCGCCGTGGACGGTCATGATCACCGGCTTCGGCTCCACCATCTCCCACCTCAGCGCGTCGGGCGGCCGGTAGCGGAACCAGCCGCTGCCTTCCTCCGGCTCCAGCAGGAGCTCCCCCTCCATCCGCTGGATCAGCCGCGCCTGAAGCGTCTCGATCAGGTTCTGCTCGTACTTCACCCGCTCGACCAGCCGGTCGAGGCGTTCGCGCAGGCCCAGGCTCACGTCGGTGGGATCGGGCGGGGGGACCGGCGGATCCGGCACCTGGCTCTCGAGCCCCGGAGCCGCGGCGAAGGCGAGGACCGTCAGAAGCGCCAGCGACGGGGCGGCCCGCCTCGACATGCCGTTGCCGGTACTGAACCTGCGGTACTTCATCGTGTTGGACGGCGCCGGTCGTAGAGTAGCAATCAGCGAGTCCCCCGATGAACGCGCCTCCAAGCCTCGCCTTCCGCGACCCGATCCACGGCTTCATCGAGGCCGACGAACTCGAAGCCGCGCTCATCCGCACCCGGCCGATGCAGCGCCTGCGTTCGATCCGCCAACTCGGCCTGACCCATCTCGTATTCCCCGGCGCCGAGCACAGCCGTTTCGGACACGCCCTGGGCACGATGCACCTGGCCGGCCGCGTCTACGACACCCTGGCCCGGGCCGAGGACACGCCGCTCGAAGCCGGTCCGCGAGCGCGCGCCCGGCGCCTGGTGCGGGCGGCCGCCCTGCTCCACGACCTCGGGCACGCTCCCTTCAGCCACTGGGCCGAGGACCTGTTCGAGGACGGCATCGACCACGAGGAGATGAGCCGGCGCCTGCTCGGCGGCCGCGAGATCGCCGCCGCGTTCGAGCAGCACGGCGACGGGCTCGAGGCCCGCGACGTGATCCGCCTGCTCGGCGACGATCTCGACGGGCCGGAGCGGCTGCTGCCGCCGATCGTCTCCGGCGAGCTCGACGTCGACAAGATGGACTACCTCCTGCGGGACTCCCTCTTCTGCGGCGTCCGCTACGGCAACTTCGACCTCGACCAGGTGATCGCCACCGTGCGGCCGCTTTCCCGTGGCGCCGGCGGCGACCACCGGCTGGGGATCGACGCCGAGGGCCTGCACGCGGTCGAGGGCCTGATCCTGGCGCGCTACTACATGTTCACGCAGGTCTACTTCCACGTCACCGGCAAGGCGCTGGAACTCCACCTGAACGAGTGGCTGCACGAACAGGGAATCGCCTGGAGCAGCGACCCGGAACGCTTCCTGGCCAACGACGACGGCGAGATGATGACGAGAATGCGACGCTCGGACAGCCTGCACGCGCGGGCGATCACCGACCGCAGCCACTTCCGGCTCGCCCACGAGACCGGCGAGCACCTGGACGCCGACGAGAAGCGCGCGTTCGAGCAGCGGCTCGAACCCCTGCGCGAGCGCTACGGCAAGAACGTCCTCGTCTCGAACTCGGCAAAGGACCCCCACCGCCTCGGCCGCGGCCGGGTGCCGGTCCGCCAGAACGGAGGGAAGCTCGTGCAGCTCGAGGAAGCGAGCCACTTCGTCCGTCACCTCCGGCGCATCGACCGCTACCGGGTGTACTGCAGCGACGCCGTCTACTACGAGGTCCGGCGCGCGCTGGGCTCCTGATCCGTAGCGGGCCCCACCAGCAGATCGTGCCGGCCGGCGGGGTGAAGCAGGCTCGACGGACCACCGCCTCGAAGCCGCACCGCGAGCCGGATGATCGGCCGTCCCTCGCGCTCGAACTTCGCCTCGTAGTTCGTCCGCGGTCCTTCCGGCCAGGCGTCGACCCGCTGCACGTCCACTGCCGGGTGCAGGGAGAGGGTCTCCACCACCGCCTCGCCGTACTCCAGGTGGTCGGTGGCGAAGAACAGCCGACCCCTCGGCGGATCGAGCAGCGACAGCACCAGGTCGACGGTGCGCGGATCGAGCAACCGCCGGCGGTGGTGCCGGCTCTTGGGCCAGGGGTCGGGAAAGTAGACGTGGACCGTCCGCGCCATGGCCGCGGGCAGCAGGGTCGCGATCAGGTAGAGCGCCTCGCCGCGAAGCAGGACGACGTTCGAGAGGCCGCGCGACGCCGCCCGCCGGGCCGCCAGCCGGAAGTACTTCGACACCATCTCGACCCCCAGGAAGGGACGGGCGCCGGCCGCGGCGGCCGAACCGACGAGAAAACGGCCCTTGCCGAAGCCGAGTTCGACCTCCCAGTCCGAGCGTTCCGCGAACGTCGACCGCAGTTCGGCCCGGCAGGAGGCAAGGTCCCGGAAGTCGGCGTCCCGGGCGGCCCGTGGACCGCTGGCGGCGCCGGGCCAGACGAGAACGGGCGGCGCGCTCAGAGCAGATCCAGCCGGCCCAGGGCCGCAAGACGCTCCACGACCTCGCGGACCTCCTGGGCCCGTTCGCGCGGCACGACCAGCACGGAATCACCGGTCCGCACGACAGCAAGGCCTTCTGTGCCGATCACCGCCACCGCGCCCTCGTCCGCGAACAGGAGGTTGTCGCGCGCGTCGACCGCGAACGTGTCGCCCACCGTCCGGTTGCCGGCTCCGTCCGCCGGCAGGGCCTCCGCCAGCGACGCCCAGGAGCCCAGATCGTTCCAGCCGCAGTCGGCCACCACGCAGCCGATCGAGTCGAGACGCTCCATCAAGCCGTAGTCGATCGAGACCGACTCGAGGCCGGCGTAGATCTCGCGGCGTCGGTCCGCGTCCAGATCGTCCGCCGCCAGACGCTCGATGCCGGCGGCGAGTTCCGGCAGACGCTCGCGGTAGAGGTCGAGCAGCACCGTGCCCCGGAAGAGGAAGATGCCGGCGTTCCAGAAGTGGCGGCCGGAGGCCTCGAAGCGCGCCGCCGTGTCCGCGTCCGGCTTCTCCGTGAACCGCGCCACCGGTTGCACGCTCAGGACCTCTGCCGGAGCGTCCAGTTCGAGGTAGCCGTAGCCAGTCTCGGGCCAGGCCGGCGCGATGCCGACGGTGACGACGTCGTGGTCGCCGCGCTCGACCGCCGAACTACCCCGGCTGAGCGCCTCCCGGAACGCGTCCTCGTCGGCCACCCAGTGGTCGGACGGCATGACCGCGATCACCTCCCGCCGCGCCGCCTCCGGCATCGTCCGCACGGCCCAGCCGATCGCCGGCGCCGTGTTCCGTCCGCTCGGCTCGCCCAGGATGCGCGAGGCGTCCAGATCGGGCAGTTCGGCGGCGACACCGGCCGCGAGCTCCTCGGTCGTGCAGACCCAGGTCCGTTCCGCCCCGCACAGCGGCTCGACCCGGCGAGCGGTCGCGGCCACCAGGGAGCCGCCGCCCAGCAGGTCGAGGAGCTGCTTGGGGCGGCGGCGCCTGCTCAGGGGCCAGAAGCGGGAACCGATGCCGCCGGCCAGGATCAGACCGATCATCCGTCGCTCAGTCTGCGTCGGAGTCCGTGCGCCCCGTCCGCCCGGAGTGCCAGAGGGCGACCTCGGCCAGCGACTTGCGCCGCAGATCGGGCACCTCGCAGTCCGGCGCCGGGAAGCCCACCGGGAACAGGATGAACGGCTTCTCGTTCCGCGGGCGCTCGAGAATCTCGCTCAGGAAGCCCATCGGGCTCGGCGTGTGGGTCAGGGTGGCCAGGCCCATCCGGTGAAGCGCCGCGATGAACAGGCCGCAGGCGATGCCGACGCTCTCCTTCACGTAGTAGTTCTTCCTCTTTGCCCCGTCCTCGTCCACGCCGTAGAGCTCGGCGAACACGACGACGATCCACGGCACGGTGGTCAGGAACGGCTTCCGCCAGTCCGTGCCCAGCGGCTTGAGCGCTTCGAGCCATTCGTCCGGCATCCGCCCGCCGAGGTAGCTGTGCTTCTCCTCCGCCTCCGCGGCTTCGCGAATCCGCGCCTTGACCTCCGGGTCGCTCACCGCGACGAACCGCCACGGCTGGCGGTGCGCCCCCGACGGCGCGGTCGACGCCGCTTCGATCGCACGCTCGATCAGCCGCCGCGGCACCGGTTCGTCGGTGAAGAAGCGGACGCTCCGCCGGCCGTCGAACTCCTCAAGGATCGCGTCGGCCCGGCGCTCCATTTCGGCCGGCTCCAGCCGCTCCGGCCGGTAGGGAACGAAGACCGGTGCGCCGGCGTCCCCGCACTGCCGTTCCGGACTGGGCGCGCCGGCGTCGCCGCCGGCTTTCCGGGGAAGACGCGCCGCGAAGCGGCGACCATGCTCC
This sequence comes from Candidatus Multivorans thiocomprendens, assembly GCA_027493375.1. Taxonomy (GTDB): domain Bacteria; phylum Acidobacteriota; class Thermoanaerobaculia; order Multivoradales; family Multivoraceae; genus Multivorans; species Multivorans thiocomprendens. The sequence continues at coordinate 17,720 of JAPVWO010000074.1, forward strand.
GGGCTAGCCACCCACGCGTTCGAGTTCGTCTTCCACGACCTCGGCCAACTGTTCGTACGCAACCGCCCCGGCGAGCGGCCGGCCGTTGACGTACAGCGCCGGCGTTCCGTTCACTCCGGCAAGGACACCGGCGCGTCGATCCGCTTCCACCCGGTCCGCGGTGGCTCCCTCCCCCAGGCAGGCCGCGAACGCCTCGGCGTCGAGCCCCGCTCGTTCCGCCTTGTCCTTCAGGTCGTCCGCCGTCAGCGTGTCCTGCTCCTCGAACATCAGGTCGTGCAGCTCCCAGAAGGCGCCGGCATCCTGGGCGCAGACGCCGGCCGCGGCCGCGGCCCGGGCGTTCGGGTGAATCGCATCCAGCGGGAAATGGCGGAACACGAGGCGCACCTGCTCCGGGTACTCCTCCAGGATCCGCTCCAGCGTCGGCAGGACGCTCTTGCAGTAGGGGCACTCGAAGTCCGACCACTCGACGATCGTCACCGGCGCCGCCGCCTCGCCGCGCACCGGCCCGTCCGCCGGCTCGACCTCCAGACGGTAGGGCGCGAGCAGGTACTCGATCTCGTGGCCGTCCTCCAGGACATCGACGAACCGCTGCTGCGCCAGATAGGTCCGCACCTGGGGTTCGATCTCCTCCCGCTCACCCCGGATGCGCCCTTCATTCTCCACGAAGAAGGCGTCGACGTCCTCGGCCGTCAACTCGGCTTCGAGCCGCTCCATCTCGCCCGACCGCCAGTCGGCGATCTCGAGACCCGCGCTCTCCGCGCTGGCCTCGATCAGGCGGTCGCGCACGATTCCCTCGAGCGTCCGCTCCAGCAGCCCATGACGCTCCGAGGCGACCTGCAGGTCGCACTGGATGCGCTGCTGCTCCAGTTGATCCAACTGCGCGGCGGCGCGCTCCAGCGCCTCGTCGTAGCCGATGTCCACGCCGTCGAGCCGGGCCGCGACCTGCTGCCCGCCGGGATCGTCCTCCTGGGCCGCCGCCCCGGAACCCGGCCGCAGAACCAGGAAACCGATGACCGCCAGCAGGACCGCGTAGAGGGCCAGATGGAGAGCCCAGGTGGGCCGGTTCCCGTGCTCGGAAGTGTCTGTGCTCAAGGTCGCCTCCCCTTTCGCGAGACTCTACCGGAGGGGTAGGGGAAACCGTCGGTGCGTGTCGGTACGCCGGCCTTGTGGCCGGCACAGGCGCGAGCCGCGAAGCGGCGAGCCAGTGCCAAGCGACCGTCAGGGAGGCCCCATCAACACGTTGACCGAACTCTCGAACCCGGTCTCCGGCCGGTCCGGTCGCAGCCGGCGGGCCGCCAGGCCCTCGATGATCCTGCGCGGCTGAATGTACCGCTCCCGCAGCCGGTGGGCGTCCAGCAGGTCATTGGCGAGCGCCAACGCCGCGGCTCGGTCGCCGCGGTCGTCAAGGGCGCCGGCCACCTCGGTCACGGCGGTCGCGATTCGCGTCCAGCTCTGCCGGTCGCGAACGTCGTCAAGCTCCTTTCCGCCCACCTGGACCAACCGGTCGGCCAGAGCGGACACCCACAGCGCGAACCCGTCCCCGTCCGGCTGCCGCCGCCAGTGCGCGACGAGTTCCGCCGTCCGTTCGTCGTCCACGGCGGCGCGCTCGCCGCGAAGGTAGACCGTCAGCGAACGGCTCCGCAGCGTGGGCAGAAGCTCCTGGGCGGACGCCGCCAGCAGAAGGAAGTGCCTGGGCGTGCCGCCAACCGGTTCCTCCAGCGTCTTGAGCAGCACGTCCGCGGCATTGACGTTCAGCGTGTTCGCCTCCGCGATCACGAAGACCTGGCCTCGGGCTTCGTACGGCGACATCTGGGCCGAGCGCACGACCGGCCTCACCATGTCGACGAGGATGTCGCGCCTGCCGGGCGGCCGCTCCAGCAGCAGCACGTCGGGATGCGATTGCCGGACTCCCACGTCACCCGCGTCGCCGGCCTTGCCGCGCCTCTTCTCCGACGGCGCCTTCGCGCGCGCCTCGCTCGCGTACCGGTCGGGGTCGATCCGCCGGCAATGCCGGCATTCGCCGCACGGCCGCTCCTCCGGTGCGCGTTCGCAAAGCAAGGCCCGGCCAAGCTCGAAAGCAAGACGGCGACGATCGTCCGCCGTCCCGCCCGAGACGATCACCGAGGGGTAGAGACGACCCTCGGCGGCCAGCGGCATCAACCGATCCGCGGTCCGGTTCATGCGCCGGCCGCCTGGCTCAATGGCCGCAGCAAGTCGCCGAGCGCGGCCTCGACCGCCCGCGCCACGTCGTCGATGGACGCCGTCGCGTCGATCACGCGGAAGCGCTCCGGCTCGGCTGCTATCCGCCGGTCGTACGCCTCGTGGACCTGGCGGTAGAACGCCAGACTCTCCCGGTCGATGCGATCGGCAGCCCCTCCGCGCCGCCGGCGCTGCGCCTCCTCGGGGGACAGCTCGAAGAACAGGGTGCGATCAGGCGCCCGGCAGCTCGTAGCCAGCCGATCCGCTTCGGCGATCACCCCCCGCGACACCCCGCGGCCGCCGCCCTGGTAGGCGTACGTCGAGTCCGTGAAGCGGTCGCAGAGGACGACGGCGCCGGCCGCGACCGCCGGCTCGATCACCTCGATCAGGTGCTGCCGCCGGCTCGCGAACACCAGCATCAGTTCGACAACGCCGTCGACCTGGGCCGCCTCCCGCCGCAAGAACAGCTCCCGCAGGAGATCGGCGAAGGGCGTGCCGCCGGGCTCGCGGGTGACGATGTGGTCGATTCCACGGCGCTCGAGGTTCGACGCCACCCGTTCGAGCTGAGTCGACTTGCCGCTGCCGTCGAGGCCCTCGAAGGTGATGAAGAGGCCGGCCATTTCGGGGTCATGCTAGCGCCGCGCCGAGGCGATCCGGACTGCGAAGCCGCGGCCACCGGCGCCGCAACTCGGCCGCATCGAGCCCAAGGCCCGCGGCGATCCGGGCCGCCCGCCGTTCCATGTCCTCCAGGTCGACCGGATACGCGTTGCGACGGCGCGGGTCAAGGAGCCCGATCAGGTTCCAGCGCTCGATCGCGGGTCCCACCCACTCGGTCAACGACCCGCTCTCGCCTTCGGCCGCCGACCGCTCGTCGAGTTCTTCGAACAACCGGACGCGTGCGTCGCCGGCGCCAAGGAAGCCCCGCCAGCACCAGCCGTCGCTCGGCGCGTCGAGCAGCCGCTGCCGCAGCTCGTCGAAGGAGGCGGCCGCGAAGTAGAACATCGCCGCGGCCGTGAAGCGCTCCATCGCGGGCATCAGCCGGTAGGCCGCGACGAGAAGCCGGTCGATGTGGTCCGCCTCGGCTGCGACGAGACCGCCGTAGCGGTCCAGATCCCCGGTCGCCGGCAGACCGTTCCGGCAGAGATCGGCCACCCGCTCCACCGCGAGCAGGCTCCAGGCGATGCCGGTCGAGAACATCGGATCGGCGAACGCGTAGCTGTGCGGAAGGAGCAGCCAGCCCGGGCCCGCGGCGCGGTCGCGACGGTACGCAACGCCGGTACGCGACGCCACCGGCCGTAGCGGCCTGCTGTCCGCGAACTGGACCGCCAGCGACGGGTACCGGTCCAGCAGGGAAGCGAACACGGCGTCGGCCGAACCTGGGCGATCCTCGGCCAGCAGGAAACCGGCGCTCACCGACCCGTCGTCGAACCGGAGCTGGTACATCCAGCCCTCCTCGAGCAGGTGGTGCGAGGCGCTCCAGCGCTCGGGAAAGGGCGAGTCCGGCCGGCCCTCGTCACGCTCGAAGGGCGCCACGCCGGCGAAGTGCGAGTAGACCAGGCTCGTCCGGAGCCGCGGCGATGCCTCCCGCGCACCCAGGCTGGCGGCCAGCGGCGAGCCGCCGGTCGCGTCGACCAGGAGTCCGGCCTCGACGGCCTGCCCGCCGGCCCTGAGCCGGACCGGACCCTCGCCCGGGTCGTGGGGAACCGAAACCACCTCGACCGCCGTCTCTTCGCGGCAGTCGACGCCCTCGGCCCGGGCGCGCTCGAACAGGAAGCGATCGACGTCGGCCCGCAGCCACTGGTTGTCCGCCGCGTCGTTGTCGGGCGAAGCGGCGACGACCAGCCGCCGGCCGCTCGCCGGCCCGGACGAGAAGGTCTCGCCCGGTTCGTGCGAGTAGAAGCAGAAGCCCCGCTTGAGACCCCGTCCCACCCGCGGCAGCCGGCGGCGCCAACGTCCATGGGCGGCCAGGTCCCAGAGGTCCTCAAAGCCGTAGCGCACCGCCAGCCGCTCGAGGGCGAGGTTGGCGAGCGGCGTCGACGACTCGCCGAGCGCGAACCGCGGATGGCGGCCCCGTTCCAGCAGCAGCACGTCCCGGCCTTGGGCATGAAGCGCCCGCGCCAGGATCGAACCCGCGAAGCCGCCGCCCGCGATGACGATCTCGCGCCGCTCAGCCGCGATCACCGCCCACCGTCCGTGGCGGCGCACCTGTTCGGTTCATTTCCCGGATCGCCGCGACGCGGGCGTCCCGGCAGGCGTCGCAACCGGCGGCGACCTGTTCGAGGTCCCAAGGGTCCACCTGCACGGCGAGGGACGCCTCGGCCGCACGCAGCCCCTCCGCCAGACACTCCTCCAGCAACGCCAGATCCGGCGGTTCGAACAGCCCGAGCCCCCGCAGCCGTTCCAGCTCCCCGTTGCCGCCCCGCACCGGAATCAGGGCCACCGACCGGGCGCCCGCCCCCACGGCGTGGCGCACGCTCTCCGCTACCCACTTCGCCTGCTCCTCCGCCGGCACGAAGGGCACGCCGACCAGCACGAACACCCGCAGGTCGACGCCGTCAGCGCGCAGGCGCTCCGCGGCCCGGTCGAACTGCTCCAGGGTCATCTGCTTGCCCAGCCGCGACAACGCCTCCGGGTGCGCCGTCTCCAGGCCCATCGCCACCTCCAGCCGGCCCGGCAGCCGGTCCGCGAAACGGCGTACCCGTTCGTCGACCAGGCGCGGGTGGCACTCGACCACCACCCTTTGGAACCCGGCGGCCAGGCCGGCGATCGGTTCCAGGTCCTCCTCCGGCGCCGCCCGCCGGTCGAAGAAGTTGCTCGCGTTGTACAGCTTGAGTTGGTCGCAGCGATCGAGCCCCGCTTCCCGGAGCAGGCCGGGAAGCTGCTCCAGCGCCGCGCGCAACTGCGCCGGCAGCGCCCCGGCCGGCGTAGGTCCGTCGATCGTGTACCGCCAGAGGTCGCAGAACACGCAGGTGAAGGGGCACTCCGCGCCGGTCAGGAACACCGTCGCCGAGGGAGTGAACTCACCCCCGGGGCCGCGCTCCAGTTCGACCGTCACCCCCTGGGGCAGCCACGGGTCGTGGGTCGGCCTGGGCGGACGGAGCGCCCGAACCGCGGCCGCCGGCGCATCCGTGGCCGGCATGGTCGTCAGGCGTAGAGAGACTGGAAGTGCCGGCGGTACTGCTCGGGCGGCCGGTCGAAGGCGGCCTCGAACACGTCCTCCGAGGCCGCGCCCTCCTGGAAGCGGCGCTTGGGGAAGACCGGGAAGTCGACGCCGAGAACCCGCTTCATGCCGCGGCGCACGACCTCGCCCTTGAGGTCGTAGAGCGCCTCGTGGGAGCCGCCGACCAGGGTCGCGAAGGGGATCGCTTCGGCCACCGCGACGACCGCCGGCCGGGTGAACGGGCTGAAGCCTTCGAAGCCGAGCAGACGCGCCGGCGCGTGGGTGCGAACGGTGGCCCGGCCGAGGCCGCCCGAGTAGGTCTGGGAGTGCTTGACCGCGTCGACGCCCCAGCCCTCCTGGTAGAGCATCGAGTTGTTGACGACGCTGGTGATCGTCAGCTCGTGGTTCTCCTCCAGCGGATAGTCCTTCAGGTTCTCGTCGCCGCCGTCGCCGTCCACGAGCAGCCGCCAGTCGGGGTAGCGGGCCCGGATCCCCCGCAGCAGGGCGAGGCCGACCGCGGCGCACTCGACGTCCAGCGGCTTGTAGTCCTCGATCACCTCGATCGCGGCCAGGGGATCGACATCCGCGGCGCCCGCCTCGACCTGCTCGCCCAGCATCTCGAGGTCCACGCGGCGCAGGAACTCCCGCGCCTGCTCGGCGTCGCCGGCGCTCGCGCCGACCCGGAGCGTGAACGCCTTGAGCCGCGCCGCGCTCCGGCCCGACTCGAGCAGCGCGCGGTTGAGGCCCAGGAGCACCGCGCCGCTGTCGATGCCGCCCGAGAAGCAGACGCCGATCGGCTCCCGGGCGCGGCCGGCCGGCAACGCGGCGAGCCAGCCGCGAAGTTCGAACATCAGCGCCTCGACGTAGCGCTCCCCGATCAGGTCGAGATCGGGAGGCAGCGTGCCCCGGGGCGGATCGAAGAAGCGTTCGTGCGTCGGGTTCGGGTCCGGGCAGCCGACCAGGCGCAGCGTCGTCGCGTGGTGGGCGGGGACCATCCGCGTGTAGGTCGGGTGGAACTGGTCGAGATAGCCCTCGGCGGCGAGGCAGTCCCTGATCTCGTCGATGCGCTGGGCGATGACCAGCATCGGCCCGGACGACTCCTTGGCCAGGAAGTAGCGCATCGGCCGGTCCAGGCTGCGAGCCATCGCGACGTCGACGCCGCGGCGGGCGGCCAGGGCGAACGAACCGTCGATCCCGAGCACCGCCTCGGGTCCGTCGAGCAGGCGCCGCCGCGCCTCGTCCGGCGTCAGCGTCCAGAGGCGCTGTTCACGGTCGTCGATCAGGTTGAGCACACGGGCGATGGGCTTGTCCACGGTCATCCCCTCCACGGCAGCGGCAAGGTCCACGCCGACACGATCCGGTCACGTTCGGCGTTGACCTGCATGGTACTGTCCCGGCGATGTCGAGGCACAGCACGAGCAGGTTCCGGACGGCGTTCTTCGTCTTGGTCGGTACAGGTGTCTCGATCGCTCACATCGGCTGCCAGGGCGCGCCCGAAGAAGCCGGCCCGACCCGCATCGCCCTCGAAGTGCAGGGGCTCGGACTCGTCGACCTGCCGGACGGCTGCGCGCGGGTGGAGCCCAGCACGCACGCGCTGGAGCTTGCCTGCGAACTCATCGAGACGACGGAAACCCCGGCGGGTCCCGTGGGCTCGATCCATCTCGAGCTCGGCGAGCCCACCGAGAGCCACATCGAGCTCGCGGAGGTCTCCGCGATCGACGTCATCAGGGAGGAGCAGCGGCCGCTGTTCGAGGCGCTCCCCGGAGGCGAGTTCCTGGGCGTCGGCGGCACGCTCTTCTACGGCCCCTTCGGCGCCGCGCGCTATGCACGCGGGAGATTCCAGGCCGAAGACGGCCCGACGCTCCAGCGGATCCGGCTGTTCATGGTTCATCCGATGGAGAACCGCCTCGTCAACTTCGTCTACGACCATCCGCCCGGGGACAACGCGGATACGGCCGCGCGGGTCAACAACCACCTCCTCGTTCTCCTGGAGCACCTCAGGAGCTGGGAAGACATGCAGGCCGCGGACGAGGACGGCGAAGCGGCCGAGGCTCCCGCGACGTACTGACGGCCGGCGCACCGGCGGCAGATGCCGGCCAGAAGGCCGGCGCACCGACAATCTCGGCCTCACGGGAGGCCGCTGAGCGTGTTCCGCGCGCCATGGCTCGCCGACGAGGACGAGCTGCTCGCACCGGAGCCTGACGAGCCGGAACCGCCGCAGCGTTGGCGGCCGCGCTGGCTCCGTCCCGGCCGCCGGGTCGGGCCGAAGACGCTCGCCGTGTTCAGCCGCCAGTTGGCCGTCCTGCTGGACGCGGGCCTGCCGCTGCTCCAGGGCCTGGACATCCTGAGCATCCAGGGCCAGCACGCGGGGCTCCGCGCCATCCTGCTGGAGGTGCGCTCCGAGGTCGAAGCGGGGGCCGGCCTCGCCGAAGCGATGAAGCGCCGCCCGCGGGCCTTCAACGACCTCTACGTGAACCTGGTCGCCGCAGGCGAGGCCAGCGGCGCTCTCCATCCCGTGATGGACCGTCTCGCCACCCACATCGAGAAGGTGGCGAAGCTCCGCAACCAGGTCCGGTCCGCCCTCACCTACCCGGCCGCCATTCTCGCCGTCGCCTCCGCGGTCGTGTTCCTCATCCTCTGGAAGGTGATCCCCGTGTTCCGGCACCTGTTCGCCGACCTGGGAGGCGATCTTCCCTTCCTGACCCGGCTGGTGGTCGGCGTCAGCGAGTTCATCGGCGCCTACGTGCTCGTTCTGCTGGGTGGCGCCGCCGCCGCGGTCTTCGCCGCGAGCCGCCTGCTCCGCACCCGCCAGGGCCGCCAGTGGGCCGACCGGCTGGTGCTGCGGCTGCCGGTGGTCGGCAAGCTGCTGCAGCGGATCGTCGTGGGACGCGCCTGCCGCACGCTCTCCGTCCTGCTGGCCTCGGGCATACCGATCCTCGACGCGCTGAGGACCGCCGCCGGCGCGGCCGGCAACACTGTCGTCACCGAAGCGCTCGAGATCGTGCGCGAAGAAGTCGAGCAGGGCGGCTCGATCCACGGCGCGCTGCGCCGGACGAACGTCTTCCCGACGATGCTGTGCCAGATCGTCTACGTCGGCGAACAGACCGGCAAGCTCAGTCCAATGCTCAACCGCATCGCCGACTTCTACGAGGAGGAAGTAGACACCGACGTGGAGAGCCTCATGAAGCTGCTCGAGCCGGCGCTCATCACCGTCCTCGGCGTCGTCATCGGCGGCATCGTCATCTCGATGTACCTGCCGATGTACTCCGCGCTGACCCGGATCGGATAGAGCCGCCGAACGTTGACGGCAATGCGCCGGCTCCGATAACAACGCGCGCATGCTCTCTCCCGAGGACGCCTGGACCGCGATCGCCGCGGAGGCGGAGACGCTGCCGGTCGAACGCGTGAGCCGCGCCGACGCGCTCGGCCGGGTGCTCGCCGGCGGCCTCACCGCGACCGTCGACGTGCCCGCCCACGACGTTTCGGCGATGGACGGCTTCGCCCTCGGCGGCGATGTCCCGGCGGGCGCCACGCTGCCCGTCGACGGCATCGTTGCCGCTGGCGACCCGCCGGGAGCGGAGCTTCGAGCCGGCGCGGCGCTGCGCATCATGACCGGCGCCCCGTCGCCCGCGGGCGCCGACCGCGTGATTCCGATCGAACAGACCGAGTTCGACGACTCCTCCGCCGCGGGCGCCAGCGGCGCGGTCCGCATCGTGGAACCGGTGCCGCCGGGAAGCCACATCCGCCTCCAGGCCGAGGTCACGGCCGCCGGCGGGCCGCTGCTCGCCGAGGGCGAGTTGCTGACGCCCGGCGGCGCCGGCGTTCTGGCGACCCACGGCATCCACGAGGCGCCGGTCCATCGCCGCCCCACCGTCGCCACGCTCTCCACCGGCGACGAAGTCGTCCCCGCGGAGGCCGAGCCCGGTCCGGGCCAGCTCCGCGACTCCCACCGCGACTTCCTCCGCGCCGCGCTGGCGCAGCTCGGGATCGACGCGCGATCGCTGGGCATCGCCCGCGACGACCCGGACGAGCTACGCGCCAAGGTCGAACGCGGCCTCGACTCGGACGTCCTCCTGATCTCCGGCGGCGTCTCGATGGGCGAGTTCGACTTCGTCGAGCAGGTCCTGGGCGACGCCGGCCTCGGTTGCCGCATTCTCTTCGACGCGGTCGCGATCCAGCCCGGCAAGCCGCTGGTGGCGGCCCGCCACGACCGGGGATGGGTGTTCGGCCTTCCCGGCAACCCGGCCTCGGCGATGGTCACCTACTGGCTGTTCGTGCGGCCCCTGCTGCGGGTCATGACCGGAGCGCGAGACCGGTACTGGCGGGGAGCGCTCAGCGGGCGGCTCACCGCGGACCTTCCGGGCGCCAAGTGGCGCGACCGCTTCCTGCCTTGCCGGTTTCGCGTGAAGTCCGGCGGGGTGCTGGTCGAGCCGAGGCCACCGCTCGGCTCCCACGACCTGGTCGCCTACGGCGCCGGCGCCGGCCTCGTGCGCGTACCGAAGTCCAGCGCTCCGGCCGCCGCGGGAGAGTCCTGCCAGGTGCTGCCCCTGTGAGTCGCTAGCCGCGGTTGGCAGTCCTCCGCGGAGACTGCCAACGAGCTGCTACAATCCCGCGCCGCGATGCCCCTGTACGAGTACCAGTGCACCGAATGCGAGGCCACCCTGGAGGCCATCCAGGCGTTCTCCGCCCCGCCCCTCGAGGACTGCCCCGAGTGCGGCCGGCCCAGCCTGAAGAAGCTGCTCTCCGCCCCCGCGTTCCAGTTCAAGGGCAGCGGCTGGTACGTGAACGACTACGCCCGCAAGGACAACGGCAACGGCAAGAGCTCCAACGGCGACGCCACCAACGGCAAGTCCGCCACTTCCGAAGCGTCGTCGGACCAGGGAAAGAAGTCGAGCGACTCGACGTCCTCGAAGAGCCAGGCCTCGAGCCCCGCCGCCACCCCGTAACGCCAGCGGATCCCAATCCCCTTCAAGAACGGGGGTGCGCCACCGGCCCTCAGCAGCCAATGCCAGCCAGCCGGCCCGGGGGCCAGGAGGCGGAGGCCAGCGGGCTCGAAGCGAGCGACGCCCGACGACCGAACGCCAAGCAACGCCTTACCGAAGCGAGCGGAGTGAAGTGAGCGCCGCCCCCTCATTCTCCCGGAGAGCGCGAACGGCCGCTGGCATCCGCCTCCTGGCCTCCGGGCCGGCGAGTCAGCAAGTTGGCGGAAGCGCATGGGAATCGAACCCACCCCCGAAGACGCATGACGCCCCGGACAACGGTTTTGAAGACCGCAGGAGGCACCAGCCCCCGAGCGCTTCCGCGGTCAGCATATCCTCGGCGTTCCGACCCGGAACCAGACGAGGAGAGAGCAGCGATGACCATCCCGACCGCCGACCCGCTGCGCCGAGCACCGGCCCTGGTACTGACGCTTCTGCTCCTGGGGTGCGGCGCGGACGCACCCGTTGAGGGAGGCGTCGCCGCCCAGGCGCCGGAGGCGGTAGAGCTCTCGGAACCGATCAGCACCAGCGGCCTGACCATCGCGCTGCCGGCGGCGTGGAACCGCCTCGAGCCCAGGTCGACGATGCGCATGCTCGAGGCCGAAATCCCGGGTTCCGGCGGCCCGGCTGAGATCTCCGCGTACTACTTCGGCCCCGGCGGCGGCGGCGGGCTGGCAGCGAACATCGAACGCTGGAAGAGCCAGGTCGTCCTGAAGCCCGGGGCTCCGGAGCCGACGACGCAGAGTCGCGAAAGCGGCGGCGTCCGCCGCACCTGGGTCGAGCTCGAAGGGACGGTCAAGGCGAGCACGATCGGCAGTTTTCCGACGACCGACCTGCACGACGGGGCGCTCTTCGGCGCGATCATCGAGGCCCCCGGCGGACCCTGGTATCTACGCGCCGTCGGACCCGGCGCGACGATGCGCGAGCAGCGCCAGGCGTTCCTGGCGATGCTCGACAGCGCCCGGCCGCGGGACTAGCCCGGAAGCCGGGCGCGGCCGAAACGTGGTGGAGCCGATGGGAGTCGAACCCACGACCTCTTGAATGCCATTCAAGCGCTCTCCCAACTGAGCTACGGCCCCACGGGTCGGCGGCGCGAGAGTGTAGCAGTCCCAAAGCGGACCCGCCTTGCGGCCGGCGCGTCTCTCTAGCCGCCTGCGGCGGCAGCGGGTCAGAAGACCCGCGCACCCAGCAGATTCAGAAGTGGTACGCGACTCCGGCGTGAACGGTGGCGTGGGTGCTGGAGGCGTCGAGGTCCGCGTAGTGGCCCACCAGCTCGACCAGGACCGAGAACCGCTCGTTGATCGGGAAGTCGCCCGTCACGCCCAGGGTCACGCCGACTCCCTCGTCGCTCTCGACCCCGTCCCCGAGCTGGTACACGCCGAGGCCCATGAACACGCCCGATTCGTAGTAGAGATCGTTGAAACGGTACTCGCCGGCGATCGTGGCGTAGCGGAAGGTGGGGCTCGCCAGCGTGCCGACCTGGTCGCCGCTCAGATCCGTGCTGCCCAGCCGAAGGCCGACCGAGGTGCGCGGCTGGGTCCGCCACGAGATGCTCGCCAGGAACCCCGCGTGGTCGAGGCCGGCGTCGGGCTTGCCGTCGAGGCTGCCGCCGAATGTCGGTCCGAGCGAGACGGTGTAGCTGTATCGCTCCTGGGCGCCGACGCTCGCCGCGCCCGCGAGCAGGAGGAGGACTATCGCCAGCGCCGGCACGACGGCGGCGCGCAGCTTTCGTTTCCGTGAGGTCAAGAGAGTCTCCTTGGTCCGCGCGCCGGGCAGTATAGACGCGGGCTGAATCCGTCCTGGTCGGCAGGAATGACCGCAACCGGCCCACCCGCACGAAGAAGACTGCCCAACTGTTTCTACGGATCAGCGGCGCAAAACGTCTGTCGACTGGCGCGGCGTTTCCTGACCTTCGCCATCGGGCTGCTCCTGCCACGGCCCTGTCTCGCCTGCTCGGCCCCGGCCGAACGGGAGTTCGGGTTGTGCAAGCCGTGCCGGCGGCTGCTCGACTCTCTGCCCCGGGGCGCGGCCCGTGCAGACCGGCTGGAAGGCTGCGACGGTCTCTTCTGGCTCTGGGCCTACCACCCGCCGTTCGACCAGGTCATCCTCGGCCTGAAGCACCGCCGTCTCGACTACCTGGGCCTCCACATCGCCGGCGAGGCGAGTGCCCGGCGGGGAATCGAACTGCGCCGTGCCGAGGTTGTCGTACCCATGCCCATGCACTGGCGACGGCGGCTCGCTCGCGGCCGCAACCACGCCGAGTCGATCGCCCGGCCGCTCGCAAGCCGTCTCGGGCGACCGCTGTCGCCGGCGCTCCGAAGGCGGAACCTGGGGCGTCCCCAGGTCGGCCGCGGCCGCCGGCAACGGCTGGTGAATCCGGGAATCGCCTTCATCTGCCGCAAGCCCGCCGCAGTACGGGACCGCGTCGTGCTCCTGGTCGACGACGTCGTGACCACCGGTGCAACCGCCGGCAGGGCCGCCCGTACTCTCAAGGCGGCAGGCGCCGCGAAGGTCATCGTCTTCGCCGCGGCCCGCACGCTCACCTGACCGCCGTCCGCTATAGTGATTCCCAACATGACCTGCCGGATGCATCCCGGCGACTCCCGGTCGACCGCTGTGCGAGTGTGCATGCTCTCCGCCGGAGTCCTGGCGCCCGTCGCCGCCATCGCCCTCCTGGGCGCCGCCCCGCTCCAGGCCGGGCTCGACCTGCCGAGCCTGGGCGATCCACTGGCCGGGCGGCTGGTCGGCCGGGTCCACGCCGGCAAGGCGGCCCTTCCCGCCGCCCGCGTGTACGTCTACGACGTCGCCGATCGCAGCAAGCGCGGGACGACGACCGACCGCTTCGGCCGCTACGCCTTCCAGCCCCTGCCGGCCGGCGTCTACCGCGTGATTGCTCACCGGCCGGGCTTCGTGCCCGCGGTGGCCGAACTCGTGCGCACGACGGGCGAGTCGGTGCAGTCGCTCGACTTCGAGCTGGGCGCCCGCGACCGCCGGCCCGCAGCCGAGAAGACGGGCGCCGGCGAGGAGGACTTCTGGTCCGTCCGGCAACGCATTCCGAGCGACGTCCTGCGCCAGATCCAGATCGCGGAAGCGATCGCGGACGATCAGGAGTGGGCGCTCGAGTCGGCGGTCCAGCGCGAGCGGTTCGAGGCTGAACTGCGGACTTTGTCGGGCATCGAAGACGCGGGCGGCGACGCCGGCGCCCGGGTTCTCGGCAACCAGTTCGATTTCCGCAGCCGGTTCGGCGAGACCCAGCTCGCCCTGCGCTCCGACCTGCGCGAGTTCGAGCGCCAGGTGTTCAACGAAGATCACCAGCAGCTCGGCGACAGCCAGGCCTTCGCCCTCGACGTGAACCACCGGGGCTCGAACGTCCGGATCACGTCGCAGCGACACCGCTTCCACGGCGGCGAGTTCCATGGCGGCGGGGCCGCGGCCTGGGACGACTGGGGCCCGACCCCGTTCGCCGGCCTCGAAAGCTACGGCCTGCGGGTCGAACAGGCGGCCGGCGCCGGCGACGCCCACTTCGAGGCCCGATACACCGCCGACCAGAACTTCCACCACGGTTTCGGCGACCTCTACGCCGGCCAGAGCGGTCTGCACAGCCTGGCGCTGGCGTCCATCGACTCACCGATGTCCTCGACGACCCTGGAGTTCCGGGGCGGCTACGAGCGGCAGATCACCGCCAACGCCTCGCTCGAAGCCGGACTCACCTACCGCGAGCGGCAGGCCTACGGTAGCGGCCGGTTCTCGACCTGGGGCGAGGATCCCCACCAGCGCTTCGACGTCTTCAGCCAGGGCAACTGGGAAGTCCAGCCCACGGTCGTTCTCGAGTACGGCATGTTCAGCACGCTGAGCGACGGCAATGTCTCCTTCACGCCCCGCGCCGGCTTCGTCGTCGAACTGGGCTCCAACTGGCTGGCCGCGGTCTCGGCCAGCGAGAGGGTCGACTCGGAACACCTCCTCTTCCGCGATTTCCTGCAGGTGCAGTACCACGACGACGACGCCTGCACCGCCACGTTCGAGCACTGCTACCGGATCGAGCTCAGCCGGCGGCTCGGCGCCACCGACGACAGCCGCCGCGTCGAGTTCGGCATAACGGAGCGCCAGTTCGCGGACAGCGTCCGGCTCTACTTCAGCCGCGACATCTTCGAACGGCTGGAGAGCCTGCTGCTGCTCGACGGCGACCAGGTCGCCGAACTCCATTTCGGGCTGCAGCAGCGCCTGGGCGAGAAGATCCTGACCCGGATCAGCACCTCGGCCGCCTCGGGCGGCGGCGGTCTGCTCCGCGCCATCGACGGTAGCGGCAACAACCTCGAGAACCAGGTCCGCTACGTGATCGCCAGTGTCGACACCCAGTTCGAACGCAGTTCAACTGGCGTCCTGCTCGCCTTCCGCCGGGTGGACCAGGAACTGTCGCCCGTCGCCCGGGACGCCCGGTTCCCG
>JAPVWO010000075.1 GCA_027493375.1 Candidatus Multivorans thiocomprendens
GCGCGGGGCCGACGCGCTCTTCCTCCAGGGCCGGCAGCAGGGTGCGGCTGGCCACGCCCCCGCGGTAGGCGGCGGAGTCCGGGTGCTCCAGGCGGCGGACCGCCGAGAAGTGGACCGCCTCGCCGGTCACCGCGGGCAGGCCGTTCTCGTCCGCCTCGCCGATCGGCCGGTCGTGGCGGCCCCAGACCAGGTAGACGGGAGACATCTTCCCCTGGGGGCCTGACGGGTCGGGCGCGATGCCGTGGATGGCCGCCCGGGGCTGGAACGCGAGGCCGGCGGCCCAGGCCTTCGCCCACATCCAGAGCAGGGCGCCGTCCGAGAGGCCCGAGTGCGGCCGCCCGCCGCCGACGTCCCCGTGCACTCCCGGGAACCAGAGCTGCTCAACCTCCTGGCCCTGGGCCGGCCGGCTCAGCCAGAGGGTGGGCGCGAAGGGGCGGCGGCCCTCGTCGATCGACACCGCGTGACAGGCGTGGCGGATGTGGCGGTCGAGCCGCACGTCGTGGAAGCGGTGGCGGCGGGCGCCGACCCAGTTCAGCCAGGTGATCGGCACGCCGAGGGCGCCGACGGTGTCCCAGACGCCGACGAAGTGGACGATGCTCGATGGCCGGAAGACGTCGACGCCGCGAATGTCCGGGGCGGCCGGCGCCCGGCAGAACGTGTCCCGGTGGCGGGCCGCGCGTTCTTCGCGGGCTTCCCCGGTACGCATGCGGTAGATCGCCATCGCCTGCTTCGCCGCGTCCGCCGGCCGGCAGCCGGCGAGGCCGCAGATCCCCGCGTCCGGGATGCCGCAGAGGCCGACCAGCCCCGCCAGGCTGCGCGCGGTGTAGGCGCCGCGGCTGTAGCCGAACAGGAACAGCCGGTCGCGCGGGAGATAGTGGGCGGTCAGCCACTGGTAGGCGGCCTCGACGTTCCGGGCCAGACCGAGCCCGAGCACGCCGCCGCGGAAGCGGTCGAAGCGGCCGGTGCCGACGCCGCGGTCGTAGTAGCTGAGCTGCCGCACGCCCTCCGACGTCGCCGGGCGTATCGCCTGGTACGTCTTGACGACGTTCGTCGGCGACGAGGCATCGTCGCTGTTCCAGGTGCCGTCGAAGCAGAGAGCGATGTTGCTCGGGATGCGCAGAGCCATGAGGAGCGGGGGCGCACGGAGGCTAGCGCGAGGAAGCGGCGGGGCAAACGGCAAGTTCGCTTGACGTTACCACATCGGCGTCTAGAGAATCGCGCACACGGCGGCTACAACCCGATCGACCGATTGGTCTCTTCCAGGAAGAACTGTCGATAGCTGGGAGGCGCGTCCAGTACATTCCCCGCCTCGTCGATCCGTAGAGAGTGGATGGAGACCTCCAGGTCCCCGCGCTCGAAAAACAAGAGCGAGACATCCTCGGGCTTCAGACCCGTGGTCCCATCCCGCACGTCCATTCGCACTCGATCGATCAGATGGTCGCCGTGGGTTTCGACGATCAACTGCTTGCCCTGAGCAGCTACCGTGCAGAAGAGTGAACCGAGCGCCGCCTGGGCGCTAGGGTGGAGGTGAACCTCCGGCTGCTGCAGGAGGAACATGCTCGGCGCGTCCGAGCGAAGGAGCTCTGCGATCACGGGAAGTACCTGGCTGACCCCGTATCCGACGTCGGTCAGGTTGCGCCAAGGCCCCTTGAGCCGCGAGGGCTGGCGGGGAGCGCTCCTCGGGTTAGGCTCCATCCATGGCCGATCCGGCGACCAGACGTCCTTCACGGCCTCGCGAGCCGCTGCGGAAACTCGACCCCGCGGACTTCCCGGGCTGCGAGGCGGTCGAGATGAGCGCGGCGGAGTTGGCGGACCACGAAGGCCGGGTCGAGTACTGGGAAGCGCGCACCGGCACGGCGATGATCGTCGCCGAGGTGACGGCCTATCACGAGATTCCGGCGAGCAGGATCACGGGACTGGTGGAGATGATCTCCCAGGCCCGAGGCTCGGAGACGCTGGCGCTCGGCTCGGTGGCTCTCGTGCAGTACGACGAGCACGGGAACTTCGAGATCCTGATGGAGGCGGACGCGACCTTCTACCTGGACCGCCCCTGGCCGAAGGAGAAGAGGATCGACATCGACGCCG
>JAPVWO010000076.1 GCA_027493375.1 Candidatus Multivorans thiocomprendens
CCCGGGGCGCACACCTTAAGCATGGCGAAGATCTTCCTGAGCTGGATCTGCGCCACCCGTCGGCCAGCCGGGGCTCAAGCGGCCGCCAGCCACATCGCGTCCGGCTCGGGAGCGAGCTCGGACAGGGGCTGGTGAAACTTGACCACGTCGCACCGAAACTCCGGGTTCGCGACGCGGGGCAGATCGCTTTGAACCTTGCCGGCGGCCACTTCCCTGCGTGCGGACTCGAAGGTCTCCTCGGCCCACCGGTCGGTGTCGGCGAAGAACTCCTCCACATCTCGCTTGAACGCCCTGAGGTTCGGCGATTCGTCCGCAATGTCGTCGAGCACCAGTTCGATGCCTCGGCGCAGATCCCCGTAGGCATCCTGGAGGGTTCCGCCTGTACCCGAGATCCCGCCCGGCTGAAGGCCGTGGGCGAGGTACACCTCCGTACCGTCGTCGTCCTCGACCGTGACGACGGCTCCTCCGCGCATCTCGACGCCGACGACAAAGTCGCCTACCTCCACCGGAACCTGGAGGGTGAAGAGCAGTGGGTAGGTGGTAGCCGTGAGACTCATGGCACGGCACCGTAGCACGAGGCAGGGAGCGCTCGGCACGATGCGATGGTGGTTCCCGAGAAAGCGCGGCGGGCCCCAGATCAACCTCCGCAACGACACCGCGGTCGAGGCGCCAAGGTTCCGGACTCTGCCCGTGATCGCCCAACCACCCTACGCGCGGTGGCTGGACGGTCCACTGCAGGATCCGGATACCTTGGCCGAGCACCTCGAGACCTACTCCGGGGAACTCGGGTTCTTCCCGGTCTCGAACCGGGTCGGCAACTACCGCAACGATGACTCGTCCCTGATCGAACCTGCCTGAGGCAGACCGAACGACCTCCACACGAAGTACATCGCCGGAAAGACGAACGTCACCCCAAGGAACACCGTCACCAGTCCACCGACCATCGGAGCCGCGATCCGCTTCATCACGTCGGCGCCGGTGCCAGTCGACCACAGGATGGGCACGAGGGCGACGAACGTGGTCAGCACGGTCATCGTGATCGGTCGTACCCGCCGAACAGCGGCCTCGGTCACGGCTTCCCGCAGGTCGCGCAGGGTGTTCATCGTCCCCCGGCGCTTCCGCTCGTTGTAGACCAGATCGAGGTAGAGGAGCATCACGGACCCGGTCTCGGCGGCGAGACCCGCGAGTGCGATCATCCCGACCCACACGGCAACCGACCAGTTGTAGTTGAGCTGGTCGAGCAGCCAGACCGAGCCGACGAGCGAGAACGGCACCGCCGAAACGATGAACGCGGTCTTGATCACCGAGCGGGTGCTCAGATAGAGGAGCGCGAAGGTCAGAACGAGGGTGAGCGGAACGATGAGCAGGAAACGGTCGCGCGCCCGCTCCATGTACTCGTACTGCCCCGACCACAAGAGCGTGTAGCCCGGAGGAAGGGCCACCTTGTCGGCAACCTCCTCGCGGGCGCGGCGGATCCAGCCACCGATGTCGCTGCTCTCCAGGTCGATGTAGACCCATGCGTTCGGCCTGGCGCCCTCGGACTTGATTCCCGGCGGTCCGTCCCGGAACTCGATCGCCGCCACCTGGGCCAGCGGCACCTGGACGCCGCCCGGCGCGGTCACGAGGATCTGCTCCAGGGCCTCTGGATCGTCGCGCAGTTCCCGTGGATAGCGCAGGTTGATCGGGTAGCGCTCCAGGCCCTCGACGGTCCAGGAGACGTTCATGCCACCGACCGCCGACTGAATCGTGTCCTGGATGTCGGCGATCCGCAGGCCGAAGCGCGCGGCCGCCTCCCGGTCGATGTCGAAGTCGAGGTAGGCGCCGCCCATCACCCGTTCGGCGTAGGCCGTCAGCGTGCCCGGGAGCGGCTTGACCACCGCCTCGACCTGTTCCGCGAGCTGCTCCAGCGTCTGGAGGTCCGGGCCGCCCAGCTTGATCCCCACCGGCGTCTTGATCCCGGTGGACAGCATGTCGATCCGGGTCTTGATCGGCATCGTCCAGGAGTTCGTGACGCCGGGGAACTGGAGCGCCCGGTCGAGTTCGGCGATCAGGTCGTCCGGGGTCAGGCCGGGACGCCACTCGTCCTGGTCCTTCAGCACGATCGTCGTCTCCAGCATCGAGAGCGGCGCCGGATCGGTCGCGGTTTCCGCCCGACCCACCTTGCCGAACACGGTCTCCACCTCCGGGAAGCTGCGGATGATCCGGTCCGTCTGCTGGACGATCTCCCTGGCCTTCGTGATCGACACGCCGGGCAGGGTCGTCGGCATGTAGAGGAGGTCGCCCTCCCACAGCGGCGGCATGAACTCGGACCCGATCCGCTTGAGCGGTACGAGGCTCGAACCCAGCACGGCGAGCATCAGGACGATGACGAGCCAGCGCAACCGCACGGCGCCCGCCACCAGCGGCCGGTAGACAAGACGGAGAAACCGCGGCAACAAGACGTGGATAGGGAGATCGGCGACTCGCTCGAAGCGGCCCATGTGATGAGCCCGGACGATCCGTCCGCGCACGAGCCAGAACATGAGCACCGGCACCACGGTCACCGCGACCACCGAGGCCATCGCCATCGAGTAGGTCTTGGTCAGGGCGAGCGGCTTGAACAGCCGGCCTTCCTGGGCCTCGAGCGTGAACACGGGCAGGAAGGACACGGTGACGACCAGCAACGAAAAGAAGAGGGTCGGCCCGACCTCCTGGGCCGCGCGCAGCACGAGGTCGAAGCGGGACCGCTTGCCTCCCGCCTCGACGTCCTCCTCGATGTGACGATGCACGTTCTCCACCATGACGATCGAAGCGTCGACCAGCACGCCGATAGAGATCGCTATGCCCCCCAGCGACATGATGTTCATACCGAGTCCCTGGGCTCTCATGACGACGAAGGCCAGCAGCACGGAGATGGGAATCGGCAGGATCGCCACCAGCGCGGACCGGAAGTGAAACAGGAAGAGAAGGCACACGACGGCCACGACGATCGACTCCACGATCAGCGTGTCCGTCAACGTCGCGATGGACCGCTCGATCAGGCCGCTGCGGTCGTACGCGACCGAGATCTCCACGTCGTCCGGCATGCCGCCGGCGAGTTCGTCCAGGCAGGACCGGCACGCCGCCCGGACCCGAGGCGAGGACGATCGTCTCCAGGTCCCGCAACTCCTTGACGTAGCCTCGCCCGCGGACCATGTACTCCCGCTCCGCCATCTCGATCAGCCGGCCGCCCACGTCGGCGTTCGACTGCTCGATCGCCTGTCGGACGACGGGCAGCGAAAGGCCGTAGGCGCGCAGCCGGACCGGGTCCACCTCGACCTGGTACTGGCGCACGAAGCCGCCGATCGAGGCAACCTCCGAGACGCCCTCGACGGTCAGCAGGCCGTACTTCAGGTACCAGTCCTGGAGCGAGCGCAGCTCCGCCAGGGACCGCGAATCCGAGTTCAGCACGTACATGAAGGCCCAGCCCACGCCAGTCGCGTCCGGTCCGAGCTGCGGCGAGACGCCCGGCGGCAGCCTGCCCTCGAGGCCCGCCACGGACTCGAGCACCCGGGAACGCGCCCAGTAGAGATCCGTGCCGTCCTCGAAGATGACGTAGACGAAGGAGAAGCCGAAGAAGGAGTAACCGCGGACCACCTTGGCGTAGGGCACCGAGAGCATCGTCGAGGTGATCGGGTAGGTCACCTGGTCCTCGACCACCTGCGGCGCCTGCCCGGAGAACTCGGTGAACAGGATGACCTGCACGTCCGAGAGGTCCGGAATCGCGTCGATGCGGGTCGTCCGCACCGACCAGACACCGGCCGCCACCGCCACCACCAGTCCCCCGGCAACCAGCAACTGGTTGCGCAGCGACCATTCGATGATCCGGTTCAGCATCGGATCATCGTCCGTGGTTGCCGTGGGCTTCGTGCGGATCGACCGCCTCCTCGGGCTCGGCCGCCTCATGGCCCTCGTGGGTCATCCCGTCCATGTCGTGGCCCTCGTGGCTCATCTCGTGACCTTCGTGCCCCTGGGCTGCGCCCTCCGGCGCCGAGGCCGCATCCAGCATCTGCTGGACCGCCGCCCGTAGCCTGGACTCCGAATCGAGCAGGAACTGCGACGACGTGACGACGTCCTCGCCCGCCGCGACGCCCGAGCGGACCTCGGCCAGACCGCCGGCGGTCTGGCCCAGCTCCACCTCGCGCGGCTCGAAGCGGCCGCCGCCCATAGCCACGATGACAACGCTCCTCCGCCCCGTCCGCAAGACGGACTCGGTAGGAATGGTCAGGGCTCCCGGAACGAGGACCGGATCGAAGACGACCGTGGCGAACATCCCCTTGCGCAGCCGGCCGTCCGGATTCGGCACCGCGATCTTCACGGTCAGCGTGCGGGTGCGCTCCGACAGCTCCGGCTCGATGAACTCGACCGTGCCCCGGATCGTCTCGCCCGGGAAGTAGGTGAAGGTCACTTCCGCCTCGGCGCCCGGGCGAATCCAGACCACCTGATCCTCGAACACCTCGACTGAAAGCCACAATGAGGTGATGTCGGCGATGTGGTACGCCTCCATTCCGGGCGTCACCGCCATCCCCTCGAGGCCCGGCATCCGCTTCATGACCAGGCCACCGGCCGGCGCGGTAACCGTCAGGGTCCGGAAGATCTCGCCCGTCTCCTCGAGCTGCGCGATCTGGGCCGGAGAGATGTCCCAGAACGCCAGCCGGGCCCGCGCCGCGTCAACCAGGGCCTCGGCCCGCAGCCGGGCGTTGTCCGGCGCGTCGCGGAATCGGGCCGCGTAGCGGATCGCCGAGAGGAGTTCCTGCTCCGTCTGGACCAGTTCGGGCGAGTAGACCTCGAACAGGCCCGCGCCCTCGGCCACCGGCTCGCCCACGTGATTCACGTGGACTTTCTCCACCCAGCCGTCGTACTTCGTCGTCACGGTAACCATCCGCTCTTGGTCGTACTCCAGGTAGCCGACGGTCCGGATCTCGTGGCGCAGGTCGCGGCGCGTGGCCGTCTCCGTACGGACGTTCATGTTCTGGACGACGGCCGGGTCGATCGCGACCGTCGTGCCGGCACCAAGCGCCCGCTCCGCATCGTCGGCGTAGACCGGCACGTAGTCCATTCCCATCTCGTCCTTCGCCGGCACGGGCGACGTGATCGTCGGGTCCATCGGGTTCCGGTAGAAGAGGACTTCCCGTTCGCCAGCCACGGCCTCAGCCTCACCGTGCCCAGCGGCGGCCGTCATCGGCCCCGCGTGGTAGCCGACGGTGCGTTGCAGCCAGGAATCGACCGGATGCAGACCCAGGGGATCGAAGAACAGGAGGAAGAAAAAGGCGAAGCTCCCGACCACCCAGGCCACACCGCGCAACCAGGTCCCAAGCGGCCCGCCGAATCCGTTCGCGCTGTCCGTCATCTCTCCGTCCCTCCCTTCTCCGCAAGGCCGCCGACTGGGTGCGCCGGCGTCCCCGCCGGCTGCCGCCGAAGGCGGCTGGACTGGCGCGCCGGCCGCAAGGCCGGCTCCTCTCCGAGGACCGCCAGCGATCTGCCGACGGCCCCTTCCAGTTCCGCGAGACCGATCAGGTAGTCGGCCCTTGCCCGGTCCGTCGCCGTCTGCGCCTCGAACAGGACATGCTCGGCGTCGAACAGGTCGAGCGTGTTGAGCGAGCCGGCGATGTAACCGGCCTCCGCCGACTCCAGCGCCTCCTCCGCTTGCACGATCAGCAGGTCCTCCAGCAGCCGCAGGCGTCTCCAGGCCAGTGGCAGCCGCTGGGCCAGGTCGCCCACCTCCGACTCCACCGTGAGCTCGGCGGCGCGCCGCTCGTCGACCGCGTGGGAGCGCAGATCGAGTGCCTCCTGTACAGCAGCCGCCCGGCTGCGCCGGCGCAGCGGCAGCGTGATACCGCCGCGCACGCCGAAGACATCGTTCCCGTTGCCGGCCGGGGCCAGCAGACGGGCGGCCTCGTCGTCACGCGGGGTCACCAGCGTGTACGTGACGCCGACGTTGAAGTCGGGCTTGGAGGCCATCCGGGCGAGCCGTTCCAGCGTGTCGGCCCGGGCGAGCCCGGCCGCCGCGGCGCGCAGCTCCGGCCGCGACGATCGCGCCAGAGCCGCGAGTTTCCCGGCCTCCAGCGCCGCTTCCTCGATCGCCACCGGGAAGGAACCTCTCGTGACCGGCGTGGCGGCAGGGCGGTCCCGCAGCGAATTGACCCGCGCGCGCAGCGCGGCTTCACCGAGGTCCAGGTCGACGAGCGCCCGCTCGGCGCGCGTGATCTCCGCCTGCAGCTTGAGCACGGCCTGGGTCGATCCCACGCCGGTCGCGTACCGCGCCTGGGCGACCTCCTCGTGCTGGATGAGATGCTCGAGGAACGTTGCGGCCGTCTCCCTCGAACGGTCGAGGAACGCCAGTTCGTGGTACAGGCGCCTGACCTCCGTGACCAGCCGCAGCCGATCCGCCTGGACGCCGTGCTCGAGGGCGACCGCGCCGTGAACCGCCGCTTCCTCCCGCAGATCCAGCTTGGCCAGCCACGGCAGCGGCTGGCTGTAGCCGAGCATGAGCCGCTGCGGTCCGACCCGCGTTTCCGGCGGAGCGAGAAAAGCCGTGGCCTCCGCCGTCGGATCGGGCAGGGAGGCGACCTGGGGCGCTTTCTGCGCCGCCGCCCGCGCCCTGGCGAAACCAGCTCTGAGGCCCGGATTCCGCTCCAGCGTCTCCTCGACGAGCGCGCGCAGCGCTTCATCAGCGATTCCCTGGGCGACGCGGTCCGCCGGCGCCCGGTCCGGAAGGGCGCTCAACCCGTCCGCTTGGCCGGTCTCGGCCATCGATGTTCCCGCCCAGCCGACCGTCAGCAGGACGGCGGCGAACAGGCAAGGCGTATGTCGAACCATCTGATTCCTCCGCGGAAACGTGTTCTCCGCGGCCGCCCGCTTTCGGGGGCGACCGCTCCGACTCGCTTCAGCGGAGGATCAGAGCAACAGGGCCGAGTACAGCCTGTAGCGCGGGACAGCGGGCGGCGGGTCTCCGTCGCAGGCGAGCACCGCGGCCACGAAGCCACGGCTTTCGGGCGCGTCCGGCGCGGTGCCGACCAGGGCAGGCGGGTCGATGTCAGCGGCGGAGCCAGGGAGAATCCCGGCCGCAGCGGGATCGACTTGTACGCCTTTCCTCGGATCGGCCTGAGATACTCCGGCCACTTCCCACAACGCACATCACCCCATCCCCGATTCCGGAGGTTCCGATGATCCCCTCTCACGCCCTGATCCCCGGCGCCCTGACGCGCCGCAGCTTTCTCCAGTCCACGAGTGTCCTGGCCGGCGTGCTGGCACTGCCCGGTCTGGCCCGCGGCGCCGAGGTCCGGCCGGCGCCCGGCATGCCGGCGCCACGCTTCGTCGAGACGAACGGCATCCGCATGGCGGTCTACGAGCAGGGAACCGGCATCCCCGTCGTCCTCTGCCACGGCTTCCCCGAACTCGCCTTCTCCTGGCGCTTCCAGCTCCCGGCGCTCGCCGAGGCGGGTTTCCGCGCCATCGCCCCCGATCAGCGCGGCTACGGCCTGACCGACCGGCCCGAGGACGTGGCCGAGTACAGCCTGAAGCACCTCTGCGACGACATGGCGGGAATGCTGGACGCACTCGAGATCGACAAGGCCGTCTTCGTCGGCCACGACTGGGGCGGTGGAGTCGTGTGGATGATGGCGCGGCTGCACCCGGACCGCTGTCTCGGCATCGTCGGCGTCAACACGCCAGGCGGACGGCCCCCCGGCATGCCGCGCCGGCAACCGACCGAAGAACCGCTGATCGTCCGGTCCGAGAACTACTACACGGTCCAGTTCCAGGAGCCCGGCCGGGCCGAGAAGGCCCTCTCCGCCGATGTGCGCAAGTCCTTCGAGATGCTGCTGCGCCGCGGCTACATCTGGGACGTCGAGGCGTTCAAGGCGATGCCGGCGGACTCACCCGAGCGGCAGGTGGACCTGCTCCGGATGCTGGACCGCGAGGACTACCCAGGCGAGGTGTTCCTTTCCGAGGAGGCCCTGGACTACTTCACGGAGACCTTCGAGATCACCGGCTTCACCGGCGGGCTCAACTGGTACCGCATGGCCGGCAGGCCCTTCCCGGGCATCGAGAACGCGAAGTGGGAGATCGAGGTGCCGTGCCTCTACATCGGCGCCGAGAACGATGTCATCCTGCGGCCCTCCTCCGCCGACGGCATGGAGGACTTCATCGACGACTTCGAGAAGTACACGGTCATGGACTGCGGCCACTGGACCCAGCAGGAG
>JAPVWO010000077.1 GCA_027493375.1 Candidatus Multivorans thiocomprendens
CGTCAGTTCCATGTCCTTGACCCTCCTCCGTTTACGACGTTCAAGACGACGCAACGGAGGATACATGAAACCGCCTGCTAGTGTGAACAGGCCCTAGTCAGGATGTGCCGATAGTGCTCTTCGAGGCCGGCGCCGTCTTCCGCCAGCAGGCTCGGCCAATCCAGCCCGTCCGGGACCATCGAAGGCTGGTTCCATGGCGGCTGGGTTCGCTCGTGCGCCATCTTGAGGAAGAGCAGGAAGGTGATCTGCTCCGTGTACTCCATGTACGACAAGCCGTCGTCCCGGAGCAGGTGCGCAGAGCTCCACGCCTTGTTGACGATGCGCTGGGTGTGGTTGTCGGACAAGAGACGGGGAGTTCCAGTTGGCCGGTCGGCTCAGTAGTGCCGGCGCGCCGAGTGGAAGTCCACCCGGTTCGCGCCCACCCTGTAGACGAGCCGATGTTCCTTGTCGATCCGCCTGGACCATCTGCCTGCAAGCTCTCCGCGGAGGGCTTCGGGTTTCCCGACGCCAGCGAACGGGTCGCGACAAACCGCGTCCACTAGCTTCAGTACTCGCAGAGCCTGACGACGGTCAGTCCGCGTCCAGAAGGCGAGATCCCGGAGGAACCCCGGCGAGAAGACGGCCTCTCGAGGCCGCGCTGCCGTCACTCTTCCGTGAGCCCGAACCGCTCACGGAGCTCCTCGGCGGTCATCACTACGCCCTTCCCTGCCCGGATCTCCTCTTCGGCCTCCCGAAGCTTCTCGGCGTTCTTCGGTGAGCCAAGGAGGTACTCCGTCTCCCGCCAGCCGCTCAAGTCGCTCGCCGCGACTAGAGCTACGTCCTCCTTGCCGCGACGCCGGATGAACACCGGTTCCCGCGTATCCGTCACCTGGTCCATCAGCGACGCCAGATTCTGCCGCGCTCCGGTGTAGGTCGTCTCCCTAATCATCTCGCTGCTCCGTGTCTCCCTGGGAGCGCGGGCATCCGGCCCGCTTCCGGCAAGTCCTTCATGGCTGACGGCCGCGGACGTCAGCGACGGGTACAGCGATCATGTACCAGCGTGGGGCGCGGGCGCAAGCCACGGAGTCTCGCCGGAAGCCGCGGAGGACGCGTCTGGGCTCCCCCTCGGCCCGGCACGCTCCGACCACGGCAACCCTCAGGAATCCCGGTGGAACGCCGGGTCGCCACGAGACAGGTCAGGGACCTGTCGGTCTTCCTTTCCCGCGCTGCTCACGCTCCCACCTGAGAGCACCCTCACGCGTGGTCTTCCGACCTTCTTTCACGAGACGAGCGTTCTTTCCGAAGTCCCGTTGGTGCTCCTGCTCCCGACGCTCCGGATTGTTCGTGATTCCCACATGGATCGTCTTTCTGTTCCTAACGACGCGGTACTTCGTCGTGTCTCGATCTGAGGACATAGCCTATTCTCTCCGTGCAGTCCGTCTGGTTCAACGCCCCTGCTCCAGCGGCGGGGGATTCGCAAGGATATCATGCGATCCGCTCGCGAGGACCGGCTACGGCCGCCAAGTTGCAGAACGCCAAGTTGGTCTCCGGTCACGCACAACGCCATCAAGGTTGCCGCGCTACCGGTCCGCACGGTGTGTGTCAAGTGGGTCAGATGCTGCAGGCGGTGGGGTCCACGACCGGACACGGCCAGCGTAACTTACGCTTCGCGCGCGGCGCGGATGCGGTCCAGGAGGACAGCTGCGGGCTCGTCGTCCGGGTCCTGCGGGACGAGGCGGCCCTCAAACGCGCTCTTGAGGATGGACTGGCGAAGGGCGGCGGACTGAACATCGATGCCTGCTTCCACTCTTCTCCGGGCACGTCTCCCGGCTTCCCGCAGTGAATCGGCCAGTTCCACAGCCTCGACCTGCTCCCGATAGGGCGCCAGGGGGAATGGAAGCGCGCGGACCTTCGAGAGACTCAGGGTGTACAGCCCCGACGTGGAACTCGCCTTGGCCAGGACTGTCCGACGGCCGAGCGGCGACAGGAGCCACAACAGCAGCCAACGCGGCAGGCACACGCGACCTGGGTCGCGGCGCACCTTGATCAGGTGGTTCTGATGGCAGCAGGTGGTCAGTTCGCCGTTCCACTCCGCGACCCGGCCAATCTGGCCCGGACTTCCGTTGCCCTCCACAAGCAGGAGGTCGCCCGCGCGGAGGAGGACGCGTTCGAGTTCCGACTCCGAGACGCCGATGGTCTTCACCTCCTCCAATCGCAACTCATCCGCGTAGACATTGGCCACGCGCAGATAGGGGTAGCTGGCCGGTAACTCGGCGCGGGCTTGGTTCTTCGTCAGGCCACCAATGACTTGACCGACCTGGTCGACCGTCGCCCAACACCACCCCTCCGGCAACCTGGGTAGGTCGCTCGTGTCCGGTGCGATCGGCTCCTTGTACCTGGACTTCCAATTCAGGGGAGGCTTGCGCCGCTTGGCCGCGAACGAGGCAAGTTGCTCCTCCTCCCACTGCTTCCGGCGCTCAGCTAGATTCCGCCGGAGTAGCTCCTCGCCCGTCTCGTCCGGTGGATTGTCGCTGCGCCACCGCTTCGTCAACCGGCCCTCGACTGCGGCCTTGAGGACGGATGCCCGATAGCGTTCCAGGTTGGCCTCGGCGCGCTTGAGCGCGGCGATGCCGTCGCCCAAGCTGGCGAAAAGGGAGTCGACTCTGGCGACGATACGGTGCTGTTCGCGAGTCGGGGCGAGGACGAGCGGAGTTTGCCAGAACGCAGCCACACGCACACGCATGAGCGAGCCTCCAACGCCGGAGACATTCGACGTCAGAAAGTCCCGCACCTCCGGTGCCTGGAGCGCGTATCTGACATAGCGAGGCAACAGGCCCTCTACCGGCGGGAGAGTGAACCACTCGGTAGAGGCGATCTGTGGGTCTCCGGTAGCTGGTCTTACGAGCCACACTCGGTTGATTCGCGGGTTTATCCTGCAAGCCAAGACCGTGCCGGGCACAACCGCTTGCTTGGAGGAATCGATCTCGTCGCCGGCAAGCCGCTCGGGGGATCCCTCAGCGAACGACGGAACACTGTACAGCTCGAATCGGGTCTCGGGTTGTCGAGACGGAATGACCGTTCGCCCGCGCCCCTGGTCGAACATCCTCCCCAGCGCAACCTCCGCCCAACCCTCCGGCGACTCCCTCACGCCGCCAACCTCTCATTCAACTCCGCCAGCACCGCGTCGAGATCCTCGCCGAACGCCCCGTACACGGCGCCGAGTCCGCCCATCTGGCTGAACGGCGCGTACTCGAAGTCGTCCCGGTCGACCGCCAGGCTCGTCGCG